>PHBH01000028.1:0-21828 GCA_002840535.1 Deltaproteobacteria bacterium HGW-Deltaproteobacteria-15
CTTCCTCGACACTGCGCGCGAGCAGCGCATTTATGTCATGATCTCCTTCATCCATGCATATTCTGATACTCTCCAGCCGGACTCGCCCTACTATCACCAACGGGGCATCGAAGGGCTCATCAAAAAATCCACGCTGCGGCAGGCTTTCAGAAAGCGAATTGCGGCTTTGGTGAACCGCCGGAACACCATCAATGGGAGGCTATACAAGCTCGATCCGACACTGATGGGATGGATCCTGTGCATGGAGCCCATCTCCAGCCCGGAGGATTACCCGAATGGTCCCCCGCGAGTCACTCTGGGGGAGATGAAGGACTGGTTCCAGGAGAACGCGTCCTACATCAAAAGCCTTGATTCCAATCATCTTGTGACCGTGCAGATACAGCCCGCATTCCAGAGCTTCTTTGGAGGCGGCGGCGAGTTTCTGACAGCCGTCAGCATTCCCCACTTTGATTTTGTCTACGCTGAAGATCCCGATCAGCGCATCATCATGGATGCTCCGGACAACGACTTCTGCCTGCGGCTGTTCAACGCGAACAAGCCGGTTGTCTTTTCCCCCGCCTTTACGGGCGATACCTGGAACCGGACGGCTATATGCAACGATTACAATACCCAGGCGGATTATCTCGAGCAGTCAACTGTGGCCTACTTTCAAGCCGGGGGATCCGGTGTCGTGATCCAGAACCTGGCGTCCGAAATCGAGGAGATCCCCTCTTCCGACCAGTGTTTCAGCTACACTTACTCCAACGTGGTGATGCGTCAATCCCTTACGTCATTGGGTACATGGATAAATCCGGATGGATTGCCCGGCAAGCTGCAGTTTCTCCTTCCACGTTATCGTCTCCCATCTTCTACACCCCCCGTCAATATGTTCTTGCTCGAGTACCCGTCAATATGTTCTTGCTCGAGTAGCGCGGGTAAGGGGGGCGCCCTCAGGATTCAATTTTAAGAGGCGTCCCCTGCCTCAGTAAATAGCTACGGGGATATTCTCGTACCTGATCGCAGGCGATGGCTCTTTTGCCTCGATTACCCTGTTCCTGCCCATATCAATCCACACCTCTGCCACGGGCACGCGTCTCGTAACCCGGCGGAGAAACCCCGTTGCGTCCTGATAGTCTGCCCTTCTCAGGTCAACTCGGGTGAATATGATCTTGTAGAGATTGCGGTCGTAGTCCCCTGGCTGTGAATGGTAGAACCCTTCCCCTGTCTGCATGGGAACCTCCGAGACATACCATTTCGTGGGCAAGACGTAATTGAGATAGTGCGCGCCCTGTCCATGTTTCATGAGACGTTTCCGAACGTCCTCGTTTGAGAGGGCCGTCGCCACAATCGTCTTCAGGGTCTCCGGACTAATCTTGACCACCGAGACAGTAACCGAGTCGGCAGTTGAATAGGTGTAAAGGCTGTTCAGGGAATGGGTTTCAATAATGCGTGCCCAGGTTATGCAGACTGCTATGGCCAATGTGTAGAGGATCGCCTGTGAGCATTTTCGCTTCCACCCGGAGCCCGGGAGACAAGGCTGCCCCCTGAGGAACAGGGGGAATGGTATGAACATGGAGGTTGCCTTTTTGTAGTCTCTATAGGACTGTCCGTACTTGTCTTCGCACTCGCGCTCCTCCACCTTCGCAAGCCAATAGTAACCGAAGAGCATTGTGATGAACATCACAAGAACTATATACCGGGGCCACAAAAGAAGCAGACCAAAACCGCTGACGGCAAATGAACCGTATTGGGGATGGCGGATGATTCGGTAAACACCTCCGGTCACCGGACCCTTCTTGGTCAACTTGTTGTAATAGACCTGGCTTGCCCCTGCCAGGAACGCTGCGAAACCGAGAACGGCAAGGGAGGCGCCAACCGCATTGTGCCAGTTGATAAATACAGAGGACGTCTCAACCACGATGTGCGGCATGAAGAAACGGGTAAGCCATGAAAAGGGTGGGGTCTCATTGAAGAAGTTCAGCCCGGGCCCATAAATGGAATAGAAATAAGCCCCGAACGGACCGGCCATATAAAGAAACTCGAAACCGATCACAATGTAGAAAGCGGTGGCGGTCCAGAAAGATTTTCTTGCAAGGGTATCTTTGATGCTCTTTGTCATTGCCCCTCCTGTTTCCGGTACATACCGGTCAGCCCGATCTGCTCTCTCAGAAGCTAAAAGGTGCGTATGGATCGACAGCGAATCAGGATTCCGTAGTTGCGGAGATCCAACCCGAAGCCCGAAGTTCTTCCCAAGTTGACCATTGACCATGAAGATGGCCTTGGGTGATGAACCACGATAGCCGATCGGATGTAAACAATGTTTGTTGTTGCTGTAAAAGAAGTGTAAAAGTTTGCCGGTTCTTCTATTCTTGTGGCGACCGCACACGACCACAAGGCGCAGGCCTGGATGCGGTGATTGAACCCCAGCCCCTCTTGAAGTACTATTCAGGGGTTGTCGCAGACCTCAAGGCATATGGGGGTATCCATCCATGATCAGCGAAAATGTGGGTCAGGGGCGGCGCCCTGAATTGGTTGGGGGCGGCTTGATCCGCTCGCGGGGAGGCTGGTCGGCGGTCAAGACGATGAGGCAAACCGGTTCAGTGGAAAACAGCGATGAAAGAGTACTGGGGAGCGGCGATTTTGTAGACCGAGTCCTTGCCGATGCTGAGGAGGCGGAAGATCAAGCGGCATCGTACAAGCTGTTCTCCTCAGTTCCGACCATCAGCCCAAGGCCGAAATACCTTCCAGATCCAAGAATCAATGGGCCGCATACCGGCCTTCTGAACTCCACTCTCACGTGGTATTGCGGATACCGCATGTACATAGCGGTCTGGTATGTACCCGCAGGGTATCCGTGGTGGTTCCAGGGTGACTCGCGGTACCAGATCCTGCAAACCTGTGAAGGGGTAAACCCGGAATGCAGAATCGACCTACTGATCAGCTTTTCCGTTTTTCTCTTACTGTTTCCTATCTGATCGTATCCCGGCAAGATCACCGGGGTCACTGTTTCCCAAACCTCGCTTTCACACGTGAACCGATCCACCACCACGTCGCTGCCACGGATCGGAGAGAGCATGGCAACCGGATGCTCCTTGTCCCTCAAGTCGCAGCCGTCCAGACCCCGGCCCAAGCGGTCCAATACAAATGAATCTGTTGTTTTCAGCATGACTCTCCGGATCATCCCATCCGCATGTCTGTGTCCAATGGAAGGAAGAGGCAGACAGGCAATCTGGCTTCCTTTTTTGCCGTGGCCGAGCAATTCTTGTATTGTCTGGGTCTCGAACCCCTCTCTTTGGAGGAGCCCATTAATCGCATGCCTGAGCATCGCTGCTACGACAATTCCCTCCCTTGGATCTCTGACGTAGGGACTGCGGCCGTCGAGTTCCAGGAGGTTGTAACATTGGAGGTGTTGATCCGGCTGCTCGTCATCTCGAAGGGATTCCACCTGCTGATACTTCTGCCATTCCTCCCCATGGTAGGCTCCCGAAAGAAAACTGACTGAAATCTGGGGTTGGGTCATTTCATCACCCCATTTGAACTCTCGACCTGGCTCATGCCGCTTCATGGATCTTCTTCATGGAATCACGAGACTCTATGGCATATAGAGTTGCATTCAGGGTTTACCGAATTGATCCATCACGGTGTAATCGGACCGGGGAAATCTCCCCTGCTCCTCTTTAGGAAGGCGGGTGATCAGGGTGAAGCAACTCATTCCTCCCGCTCTTAAAAGGGGGATCGAGGGGGATCTACCGTGAACACGATCTTCTTCGGGCCTTCAGGCCAATCCCAGCCGGGACCGGCGTAGCCGGTCCCCATCTAGGCTGTTACATCTTCTTCATTTTTCGCTTTTTCTGGATCATTAGGGTGTCTTCGTACATATCCTCAAAAGCCGCCTTCATCACTTCCGCGAAAGTGGCCGGTCTGCCGCCGTTTTGTTTCATGAAATCATCGGCAGACTCCTTGCCGGCAAAGGCCCATTTTGCGCGGGCGGTCATGACCCCCATTTTATTTCCGCCGATCACCCAGTGCGCCGTGTCGGCGTCAATCTGCTTTTTGGTGTTGTAATCGCCTACCGAAATCTTTTTTACGGACTTGTCGATATTCAGCGCCATGTCGATTGCCGCGCAGTGCACCGAACAAACACCGGTGACCGAGCCGTCCTCGTGTTCTATGGTCACCCACGAGTGGCCGTACATTGCTTTTTTCATGCCGCAATATTGGCATGCACCCTCATCCGCGAGAACAAAGTTTGCTCCGGAGACGACGACCGCCGTGACAAAAATGAGCAGAAGCCCTTGCCAGATCATGTTCTTTCTGTTCCTCATTGAAATCCTCCCTTTTTGAAGATGGTTGACGCCAAGACGCACCCCGTCACACGCGACGGGGCCAGCCGGACGCAAATGGATTTTCGACCCGATTTAGGTCGCGCTGATGCTGCAAAATCCGATGTCAAAAAATCTGTTCTGAAGGATCCTAACAGACATGGATGCGATGTAAATATGAAGAGACTTCTAGTCGATTGTTAGGTAAACGCTATCAGAGGAGGGATTGAAGATAGGTTTTCAGATTGATCTTTTCGTTGTTCAGGCCGAGCTTCTTGCGAATGTTGTGTCGGTGGTAAATGATGGCGCTCTCGGAAACGTGAAACGTCTCGGCGATTTCCTTGGTCGATTGATCTCGCTTGATCAGGCTGGCAACCCGGATTTCGGTGGGTGTCAGGTTAAAATACCGCGACGCTAATTTGCGTGCCAACGGAGAGGCGACCTGATGGATGTTGGATTCAAGAATCTCAATGCAAATTTTGTTTTCCGCCGGGAGCCCCGCTCTTTTCAATTTTTCGAGGTAAGGCAGAATGAGGGTTTTGAGGTTATGCACGAAATTGTCTTCCAGGTCATGCAGGTCATCCTCCCTGTTCTTCAACAGCACCTTCAGTGCCACATTCAGCTCTTCCAAATTAGCGGTCTTCTCCTCCAGTTCCGCAGTCCTCTCCTTGATGAGACGTTCAAGATTTTCACCGGCCTCGCGCAGCAGCGCTTCCGCCCGCCGGCGTTCGCTGATTTCCTGCTTGAGCGCGCTGTTGGCCTGCAGCAGTTCTTCGGTTCGCTCAAAAACAAGTTTCTCCAATTTTTCGTATACCTCTCGCATTTCCCGCTCGGCTTTTTCCTTGGCATCGAGCAACTGCTTGCTGTTCAGCATCTTTTCAACCACAAGGGGCATCAATTCAAGGTATCCGCCGCCGGCATCCTTAACGATGTAATCCCCTGCGCCCAGCTTCATGGCCTCAACAGCTGTGGTTTCATCACCCGCACCGGTCACCATTACCGTCGGCGGAAACTTTCCATTGGCGGCCAGCCGGCGGATGACTTCAAGACCGTTTAAGCCCGGCATTCTGTAGTCCACCAGCAGGACGTCATAGAGCTGCTTTTCAAGCATGGCCAAGCCTTTTAGCCCGTCGTGGGCCATATCGACCTCGAAGCCTTCGCGGCGCATTTTGCGCTGCAGCAACCGTGCCAGGCCCACGTCGTCTTCGATGTAGAGGATGCGAATCGGTTTAGATGCCTGCATGTCAGGGTATCCTTTTTAATATGCTGAAGGTAAATTTAGATCCGACCCCGTATTCGGACTCGCAAATAGCCTCACCGCCGTGGCGGCGGACCAGTGCCCGCACGTATGCCAGTCCCATGCCTTCTCCGGTCAGAACATCGGTGTCCAACCGTTCGAACATATTGAACACTTTTTCGATGTCGGCGTCTTTGATTCCCCGGCCGTTGTCTTTCACAAAAAAAACATCTTCATCCAGCCGCCCTTCACCCCCGATTTCGATCTCGCCGGTGCGCCCGGGATCCAGGTAATTGATGGCATTGCTGACCAAATTCGAGAAGATCTGCTCCATGGCAACTCGATCTGCCGTTGTCTCGGGCAGATCCCCCACGGACAGTCGAATGCCGAGCGTCTTGATCTGGCTTCCCAGCGATTTCAACGTATCCTGCGCGATGGCATTCATGTCCAAGCGTTCGAACAGCAATTCGCGCCGTTCGAGGCGCGAAAGTTTGAGAATCGCATCTATTAATCTTTCCATTTTTGATATGGATCCGTCGATAAAGTCGACGGCTTCCGGAAGGTCCTCATAAAATGCGGCCGTCAGCTCTTTTTTGCGGATTCCGCCCGCTGCCGGCAGGGCCTCGTCGATGACCGGCCGGATCACCTCGAGGGCGGCTTCGATCTCCCGGGAAAATCCTTTGATATTGATCAGCGGCGCCCGCAGATCGTGGGAGACCGCATTGCTAAAATCTTTAAGTTCCCTGACCAACTGCTCCCTGCGCTCCTCTTGGCGTTTCTGCTTCGTGATGTCCTGGGCCAAGCCGGCCACTCGATACATCCTGCCGTCGGCATCACGGATAGGGAAGCCCCGGGAGCGGACCCACCGGATGGATCCGTCCGGACGAACGATCCGGAACTCTGCGTCGAACTCGCCCGCGCCGCCGGTGAACTCACGGTACAAAAGCATCACGCGCTTGCGGTCGTTCGGATGAACGATTCGCCAGAAAATAAGGCCGTCTGCGTAGACCTCCGACGGTTTGCGGCCCGACCAGCGTTTGAAGGTCGGGCTGACGTAGACAATTTTAGGCGCAACGCCGACATCCTCCAGCCAGAACACGTCCATGATGTTTTCAGCAAGCTGCCGAAAGCGCTCCTCGCTGGCCTGCACATTCTCCTCCGAGCGCCGGCGCTCGGCGATTTCATTTTCCAGCCTTTCGTTGGACGCCGCCAAAGCGGCGTAAGATCTTTCCCTCTGGTCGGCATAGCGCCGAAACAGGATTGCGGCCAGGACGGTCAGCAAGACGCACAGACTGATCATTACCGCCTGACTGTATCGGAAATGTGTCAGGTTTCGGGCCGTCAGGCGGCCCAGCCGATCCTCCAGCGTGTCCAGGTCCTCGATCAGATCTTTGAAGGCCAGCCGGTAGACTCGGTCCGCTTCATCGTCGAGAAGGGAGATGCGCTTGTTGACATACCTTTCAGCCGCTTTTTCTTCGAACACTGAAATTTTGCGTTCAAGACTTTCGATGTCGGCACCGTCCACGGCAGCGGGCCGGAAGGGTAGAACTGCTCCGTATTTTTTGCTTTCGTCGACGGCAGACCGGAAATCCCGCAGGGCCGCATCCATGGGCGCCCAGATGGGCCCAAAATCCGCCGCCAGCATTTCGCCCAGAAGGCCTTCGATTATCAGGTTGGTGGTGGAGACCTCCAGCTTTATTTTCATGGCGCATCGCACCAGGGAAGCGTCCACTGTATTGATGCGGTCGCCGGAATAGAAGCCGTAGCCGACGATGCCGATCAGAACCAATCCGATCGTCGAAATCAGCAAATGCATTTTCCAGACACCTGCCGCAAATCGTTTATGGTTCGTTATGGGTTCAGTCATGCACAGGTTCGTCATGTCCATGCATTTTTCGGGAACCTACTGAGATTGATTCTTTCGCATGTTGATCAATTTTCGTTTTTTGCGGATCATCAGAGTGTCCTGGTACATGTCTTCGAAGGCTGCCTGGATCACCTCCCGGAAATCGGCCGGCCGGCCCCCATGGTTTTTCATAAAACTATCCGCACTGTCCTTGGTTTCGAAGGCCCATTTGGCCTGTGCCGTCATCACTCCCATGATGTCTCCGCCGATGACCCAGTAGGCCGTGTCGGCATCGATCTGCTTTTTCCTGTCGTAGTCTCCTACGGTGATTTTGCGGATGGTCTTGTCCGTGTGCAGCGCCATGTCGATGGCGGCGCAGTGAATCGAGCACACGCTCGAGCTGCTGCCGTCTTCATGGGTGATAATCACCCAGGAGTGCTCGAGTTTCGACCGGTGCATGCCGCAGTAAGTACAGGACGGCGATTCGGCGGCTGCAAATCCGCCCCACGGGTCGGTCCACAAAAGCAGGCAAAAAGCCAGACAGAGCATCCTAATCCGCACAATGTCCTCCTTCGCTGAATCGCCAGTGATGGTAATTTTTTCAATCAGCCGTTATATGGTAGGTGGGACGCCACTATCCTCCATATCACCCTAAAGTAATGAGTGATCAGCGGGTCCTGTTTCGCTGGATCAGACCCATCACTGAATACACCAACTGGGCCGCGGCAAAGGATGAGCCGTGGTCTTCCGGCCGGGGAGCAAGTTCGACCACGTCGAAACCAATGACCGTTTTTCCCTTGATGACCTTCTCTATTACCGCAAGGGTATCGTGCCAGCCCGGACCCCCTGGAACCGGGGTGCCGGTGGCGCGGATGACCGATGGGTCGAGACCGTCGACATCGAGCGTCAGATAAATTCTCTCAGGAAACGTCGGCGGCAGAGAGCATTCCCTGTGCCCGGATTGGTAAAACGGTGCGGCATCCAGGTGGGAGATATTGTGCTTCTCCCGGTAGGCCACTTCCTCCAGCGAGAGTGCTCTCACGCCGAACTGAAAGAGCTCCATGCCGAGATCGGCGTGGGCCCTCCGGGCGACAGAGGCGTGGCTGAAGCGGCTGCCTTCGTACGATTCACGCAGATCCGCATGGGCATCGAGATAAAACAGTCCGACCGGTTCCGGAAAAAAACCGCACACCGCCTCGAGAGCACCGACGGTTACGGTGTGTTCACCTCCGAGGAGAACCGGTATTTTCCCGGTCTCGAGCGTCACAGCGGTCTGCTGTCTGATCCGCTCCAGCACCTGCTCGATTTCGCCCGAGCAATCGATGAAGTGGGCAGTGTGGATGCCGAGCTCCAGGGGGATTGATCTGCCGTCCCAGGATTCCAGCTGCTGCGAGGCCTCGAGGATTGCGGCAGGGCCTCCTTGCGTGCCTTTGCCGTAAGAGACACTCCGCTCGAGTGGCACCGGAATGACGTGAAACAGGGCGGAAGCCGGCGAAGTATTTAGTCCTAACTCTGAAGCCAGGAAATGAGGGGCAATTGGTGTGCTCATCAGGAAAGTCTCGTTTTGAAATCGTTGTAGCCGAAAACGCGAATGGATACCATTTCATCGCGTTCCGGACGGTAGAGGTAAATCCCCGGCAGCTGCACGCCGTTGAAAGTATTTGTCTTGACCATGGTGTAAATGGCCATATCGGTAAAGACCAGCCTGTCGCCGATCTGCAGCGGGCGGTCGAAGGAGTATTCTCCGGCCACGTCTCCCGCCAGGCAGGACAAGCCGCCGATCCGGCAGGTATAGGACTTTTCCCCGGGTTCTCCGGAGCCGATGATATGCGGTCGATAGGGCATCTCGAGAACATCGGGCATGTGGGCCGGGACGGATGAATCGATGATGGCGATGTCCATGTCTGCCGAAACGATATCGAGAACCGTGCTCACCAGGTACCCGGCATTCAGCGCGACCGCCTCCCCCGGTTCAAGGTATACCGATGTGGACCATTTGTCCTGAAACCGGTTGATCAGCTCGATCAGGAGACGCCGATCGTAATCCTCTCTGGTGATGTGATGCCCCCCGCCGAAGTTGACATATTCCATTCGATCCAGAAAGGGTCCGAACGATGCTTCAACTGCGCCGATGGTTCTCTCGAGGCAATCGGCGTTCTGCTCGCAGAGGTTGTGCCAGTGCAACCCCGTTACCTGGTCCAGCAGATCTTCCCGAAACGCTCTTCTCCTGACACCTAGCCGTGATCCCGGCGCGCAGGGGTCGTAGATTGGCACGGCACCTTCGGAGTGCTCGGGGTTGATGCGAAGACCGATTTGCAGATTCCTGCCGGAGCTGCGCGCCGTTTGCAGGGCGAGGCCCCGAAACCTTGTCAGCTGGTTGAAGGAGTTGAAGACCAGGTGATCGGTGGTTCCCGCCAGGTCCAGGATATCGCTTTCAGAGTAGGCGGCGGCGAAGGTGTGCACCTCCCCGCCGAATTCCTCCCTGCCGAGCCGGGCCTCGTGCGGCGAACTGGCGCAGACACCGTCGAGGACTTCTCTCAGCAGCGGGAATACGCTGAACATGGCAAAAGCCTTCAATGCAAGAAGAATCCTGCAGCCGGTACGATGCTTGACCTCGGCGAAAACGCGGAGGTTCTGCCGCAGCAGACCCTCGTCAACGACAAAGGCAGGGGTTGTTACCCGGGCCGAATCAAAAGCGCACTCGAGCCGGCCGTTGAAGCTCCCTGCAGAAAGCTGCAGGGAAGCTTCGACCTCAAGAGGACTTTTTGTCTTCTTTGACTCGCTCGCTGACCCCGCAAAAAGCTGTGGGGAAGGGGCTCGCTGTTTTCGGTTCATTTCAGCTCAACGGCCGTCCAGGGCAGGCCGTGCTTGTTGAGCGCATCCATGAACGGGTCGGGGTCGAATTGCTCCATATGCCAGACACCCGGTTTTTTCCATTTTCCGGTCAGCATCATCATGGCGCCGATCATTGCCGGAACGCCGGTGGTGTAGCTGATTGCCTGGGAGCCGACTTCCCGAAAGGCGTCTTCGTGGCGGCAGATATTGTAAATGTAGAGTCTTTTCTCCCTGCCGTCTTTGATCCCTCCGAGGACACACCCGATGCAGGTTTTTCCTTTGGTCAGAGGGCCAAGGGAAGCGGGCTCGGGCAGGACCGCCTTGAGGAATTTCAGCGGCACGATGGGAACCCCCTGGTATTCTACTGGATCGATCCGAGTCATGCCGACATTTTCCAGAACCCTGAGATGGGTCAGGTATTGATCGGAAAACGTCATCCAGAAGCGGGCCCGCTTCAACCCTTTGAGATGCAATACCAGGGATTCAAGTTCCTCGTGATACATCAGGAAGCACTTTTTGGGCCCGATGCCGTCCGGAAAATCGTAGGTCATGGACCAGGACAACGGATCGGTTTCCACCCACTCGCCATGTTCCCAGTAGCGTCCGCGCTGGGTTATCTCGCGGATGTTGATTTCCGGGTTGAAATTGGTGGCGAAATGCTGGCCGTGGTCACCGGCGTTGCAGTCGATGATATCGAGCTGATGGATTTCATCGAAATGGTGCTTCTGCGCCCATGCACAGAAGACATTGGTGACACCGGGATCGAACCCCGAGCCGAGCAGGGCCATGAGCCCCGCCTGTTCGAAACGTTCCCGAAAGGCCCACTGCCATCTATATTCGAACTTCGCCACGTCAGGCGGCTCGTAGTTGGCGGTATCGAGATAGTCCACACCGGCCTCCAGGCAAGCGTCCATGAGCGGCAGGTCCTGATAGGGAAGCGCTACGTTGAGCACCAGGTCCGGTTTTATCTCCCTGATCAGTGCGACGCTCTGCTGAACATCGTCAGCATCAACCTCACGAGTGGCAACCTTGATGCCGGTGCGTTTTCGGACGTCCTCGGCAATAGCGTCGCATTTGGCTTTTGTTCGGCTGGCCAGGGTAATCTCTGAAAAAACTTCAGGGACCTGGGCGCACTTGTGAACAACGACGCTGCCGACGCCGCCGGCGCCGATAATAAGCACATGGGCCATGATGGAGAAACCTCCACGAAACAGTGAATGTAGTGTTCAGCGTTCAGTGTTCGGGACTCCTTGTCCTCTCCCCTTCTGAACCCCATACTCTCGTAGAAACGTCATCGCCGGTAGGAGCAAGCTCCTGCTTGCGATCTTCCCGGCTCCGAATGAATCGCAAGCAGGAGCTTGCTCCAGAAGACCAGATGATTACAAAAGTTTGCCGTTCGATTAATCTTGACCGCTTCGGCAAGCGGTCCATCTGAACTCTGAACACTGAACACTCAATTCCTGCTAGCGCTCGAAATAGGTATATCCCCTAAGACCGGCTTCATAGGCCTGGACGATTTCCTTTCTCTCCTCGGCGCTGATACGATTGGAGCGTACCGCCTGCTCCGCTGTCTCCCTGAAGCTGACAAAAAGCCGTTTCGGGTCATATTCCACATAGGACAACACATCCGCCACCGTGTCGCCTTCCTGCTCGTCGACAAACTCAAATTCACCGTTCTCCAGAATGCGCACGGTCACGACATTGGTGTCTCCCAACAGGTTGTGCAGATCCCCGAGGGTCTCCTGATAGGCGCCGACAAGAAAGGCGCCGAGCAGGTACTCATCGGAATTCTTCATTTCATGCAGGGGCAGGTAGCGCTTGACGCCCCGCTTGTCGATAAACTGGTCGATCTTGCCGTCGCAGTCGCAGGTGATATCCGCCAGGATTGCGCTCCTGGTCGGCTCTTCATCGAGCCGGTGTATCGGCATGATCGGGAACAGCTGGTCGATGGCCCAGGAATCGGGAAGAGACTGGAACACGGAGAAATTACAGTAATAAATGTCTGAGAGGACTCGCTCGATCTCGGCGAGCTCGGGGGTGACATGCTTGAGTTCCTTGGACAATCGGGCAATTTCGGTGATCGTCGTCCAGAAGATCTGTTCGGCAAGGGAGCGCTTTCTCAGGTTGATCTTGCCATGGTGGAACAGGTTCCTGGCTTCGTCCCGGTAGAAGAGGATGTCGTTATAACTCTCCTGCAGGTTGCGGATGGTGAGCTTCTGCAGCGTTTCCATCATGTAGCCGATTTGAGCCGGACAGTCGTCGGGAAGGGGATCGGGCAGCGGGTCCGGTCTGAACTTCGTTACGTCCAGGACATTGAAGAGCAGCAGGGAGTAATAGGCCACCAGGGCCCGGCCGGACTCGGTAATAATCACCGGGTGTTCGATTCCTTCCACGTCAAGCGAGGTCATGACGGCCTCGATGATATCGGTACAGTACTCGTTGATCGAGTAGTTCCGGCTGGAGAGGAAATTGGATTGCGAGCCGTCGTAATCGACTGCCAGGCCGCCGCCAAGGTCAAGGTATTTCACGTTGGCGCCCTCATTGGCGAGACCGGCATATACCCGGCAGGCCTCGTTGACAGCTGTACGAATGTCGCGGATGTTGGAAATCTGCGAGCCCAGGTGATAGTGGACCATCTGCAGGCAGTCGAGCATGTTTTCCTTGGCCAGCAGGTCGACTGCATGGATTACCTGACTGGTGTTGAGACCGAAAATGGAGCGATCTCCCCCCGATTCGGACCAGTGCCCTTCTGCCAGGGATGAGAGTTTTATTCTGACGCCCAGAATGGGAGTGGCGCCGAGCGCCTTCGAACGTTCGAGGATCAGCGGCAGCTCGTCGGGCATCTCCACGACCAGGATACAGGTGAAACCGAGTTTGGTGGCATAGAGACCGAGGTCGATAAATTCCTCGTCTTTATATCCGTTGCAGATCAGAACCGATTGATAGTCGCGCATCATGCCCATGGCGGCGATCAGTTCTGCTTTGCTGCCCGCCTCGAGCCCGTGGTGATAACGTGAGCCGTAATGGGTGATCTGCTCGATGACCTGCTGCTGCTGGTTGACCTTAATCGGGTAGGCCCCCATGAAGGAGCCGCGGTATCCCAGCTCCGCCATGGCGGATCGAAAGGTCTCGTTGAGGCTGGAGATCTGGGCATCGAGAATATTTTCGATCCTGAGGAGAACAGGCATGTCCAGCCCGCGGGCTTTTACCCCGGCGGCTATCTGGGCAATGCTGACCGCACGGTCTTCCGCCCCGGGAGAGGGCATGACCATCATTTCGCCGTTTGCGCCAATGGAGAAATATCCCCCGCTCCACTCGGGGACCCCATATAATTCAGCTGACTTGGTGGTGTTCCACCGTTCCATCGTATAATGCACCGGTTTATCCTCTGATAAAAATGACCGCAGTGGTTAATCCTAAAAAGGAGGTTTTTTAAAGACCCTGACTCGAAAAAGGGTAAACAGTATAGAGAATAGCATCCCTTCCGGAAGAATCCAAGGTCATCAGCCACTCTCTATTTGATGCAAACCTTCCGCACCTGCTGAATATCGGTAAAACCCAGCAAGATCTTTCTGATCCCATCCTGCATGAGGGTGGTCATGCCGTCCCTGACTGCCTGGGCGCGCAGGTCTTCCATCTTGGCCTTGCCCTGGATCAGGGACTTCATTTTGTCCGTACCCTCCAGGATTTCCATGATGCTCGCCCTGCCTTTATATCCCGTGTTGTCGCATGCCTCGCATCCATTGGCCTTGTAAAGGATCAGGTCCGACGAGTAGGGGGCGCCCAGGGCATCAAAATTCCCATCGTAGGCCCTCACGAGTAAGTCATACTCCTGTCGTGACGGGGTGTATGGTTTTTTGCAGCTCTTGCAAAGGGTCCTCACCAGCCGCTGGGCAAGAACTCCTATCAGGGCATCGGCAAAGTTGAAGGGATCCATCCCCATGTCCAGAAGCCTCGTGATCGTCTCAGGCGCACTGTTGGTGTGAAGGGTGCTGAAGACGAGGTGTCCGGTGAGCGACGCCTCTATCCCGGTTGCCACCGTCTCGTGGTCTCTCATCTCTCCGACCATGATCACGTCCGGATCGGCCCTGAGAAAGGACCTCATGGCCGCGGCAAAGTCAAAGCCGATCTTGGGTATGACCTGAACCTGCCGTAGACCTCTCTGGGTAATCTCCACCGGGTCCTCCGCGGTCCAGATCTTGGTTTCCGGTTTGTTGATGTGATGCAGAACCGAATGAAGGGTGGTGGTCTTTCCACTTCCGGTCGGCCCCACCACGAGCACAATGCCGTAGGGCTTGGAAATCATGTTGACGAGGAGGTCATGGTCTCTCTTGCCCATGCCCATGACCTCCAGGGGAATTGGCTCACCGGCCGCGAGAATACGCATGACCACATCCTCTTCCCCGCCTACCGTCGGGATGGTCGCCACTCGGAGCTCGATGTCGAGCGGCGCGAATCTCTTGAATTTGATTTTCCCGTCCTGGGGCTTTCGCCGTTCGGAGATATCGAGCTCGGCCATGATCTTGATTCTGGAGCTCAGTGCCCTTCTATAACTGTGAGGCACGGTCTGGTACTTCTGGCAAGCCCCGTCGATCCTGAACCGGATCTCCGCGCCCTCCTTCCCCGGGTAGGGTTCAATATGGATGTCCGAGCACTTCTTTTTGTGCGCATCCATGACCATCTTGTTGACGAGCTGGACGATGACGCTGTCGTCCTCGGTGAGGGCTTCCACTCCCTCCAACTCCTCTTCGCCTGAACCGGAGTCGAGCCTGGCCATGATTTCGTCGATGGACCCGTCCGCCTGGCCTTGGGGCACGCCAAAGAAGTGCTCCAGAAATTGCAGGATGTCGTCTTTGAGCCCCAGCACGAATTCATATCCCGCAGCAGGAATGAGGGTCTTGACACTGTCGATCTTGTCCAGCCGCTGCGGGTTGTCAATCAGGATCCGCACCTTGCCCTCTTTCTTCTCAAGGGGCACCCACAGGTTGTTCTTGAGATAGGCCGGCTTGAGCCTTGCCAGGAGATCTCCCGGGATGGGGAAGCTGCTGTTGAAGGGGACATATGGACACCCATAGAACTCTGCCAGGGAGCGCCCGACCTCCTCTTTTTTCACTCTCAATTCTTTGATCAATACCTCTTCAAGGGTCGAATTCAGATCGCGCGCCAGCGAAACGGCCCTTGCCAACTCCTTTTCGGTGATGATGGCCTGGTTCAGCAGGTAGTCGAATTTCGTCTTTTTGGTTCTCTGCTGTGCCATCTTCCTTTGGTTGAAGAAGGCTATTCCAAGCACGTCAGCCAGTTCCGCTGCACAATTCTGGTCATCGGGGGTGAACCTCACCCCGCTCCTTTTGTTTACGAGCTGGAGCACTCCAATCACATACTTTTTATAAAAGATGGGAACGGTCAGGATCTGCTTGGTTACATACTTGGTTTTTTCATCCCAGCGCTTGTCGAAGCCGAGATCCTTGTTGATCATGCTCAGTTCATGGGAGTCATACGCATTCACGATATTCGTGATCTGGGCATTGTTGGCCGTGTAGCCGGCTATGCTTTTGTTGCTGATGGGAACCCGGATCTCATTCGGGAACTCCCCCTCCTTGAAGCGGCTGTAAATCTCCTTTGTTCTGCCGTCCACCACGTAAATGGTGATCCGATCCGCGTCAAAGAGCCTCAGCATCTCTCCTTTGAGGTTGATCAGGATCTCGTCAATATCCTTCGCAGCGTGGATTTGATTGGCAATGTCGTGCAGGGCCTTGTAGTAGGAAAGCTTATCCTTTTCCTGATTTTTGCACTGAGCGGCATTCTCCTCCATGTCCCCCCTCCTCTTCGGGCCTCGTCCGAGAAATTGCAATTCTAGAACATCCCTCTCTTCTTTTGAAGCCAAATACGCATTTATTGCCCTGCACGCACATGGAGCGGCCCAACGCAGGACAGAAGGCGAAAGAAAAATACCTTGACAGATCGCGCCCCGCGGATATACATCTGTAATAGAGATTTGCTTGATCATATTGACTTTTCTTCCTTTTCGGACCATTTCCTCCACAACCTTTAGACCAATCCTTCGCAGAAGACCACGCGTCTTCACTTACGTGCATCTGCACCCCGGGTTTCTCCTTTTTTTAAGAATATCGGGGTGTCCGTTTGTTCGTGACGACGGAAGTCGTCCCATGGCAACCTGTCGCAAGGGTCCATCAGTGCAAACCACAACATGAAGGAGGGATTATGGAGGTAAAAAAGATCTTTTTGCCCGAATCGGAACTGCCCCGCCAATGGTACAACATCATGGCCGACATGCCCACACCCATGGAGCCCCCTCTTCATCCGGGCACCGGCAAACCCGTTGGGCCTGACGACCTGAGCCCGATTTTTCCAATGCCGCTGATAGAGCAGGAGGTGACTTCTCAGAGATTCATTGATATTCCCGAAGAGGTGATCGAGAAGTATCTCATCTGGCGGCCTACACCCCTTTACAGGGCGTATGGGCTGGAGAAACATCTTAAAACCCCTGCCAGGATCTACTTCAAGAACGAGGGGGTGAGCCCTGCGGGCAGCCATAAGCCCAATACCTCCGTCCCCCAGGCATATTACAACAAGATTTCAGGAACAAAGAAGATCACTACTGAGACCGGCGCCGGCCAGTGGGGCAGCGCACTCTCCATGGCCTGCGCGTTCTTCGGCATCGAGTGCAAGGTCTTCATGGTGAAGATCAGCTTCAATCAGAAACCTTATCGCCGGTTGATGATGGAAACCTGGGGTGCAAACTGCGTGGCGAGTCCCAGCACCGAAACCAAGGCGGGACAGAGTATCCTTGCGGAGAACCCGGATTCCCCCGGAAGCCTGGGCATAGCCATCAGCGAGGCCGTCGAGGCGGCCGTCATGGACCCCGACACCAAGTACGCCTTGGGGAGCGTGCTGAACCATGTCATGCTGCACCAGACCGTGAACGGGCTGGAGTGCATCAAACAGATGGCCATAGCAGGAGACTACCCGGATGTCATCATTGGATGCGCCGGAGGAGGAAGCAACTTTGCGGGCATGGCCTTCCCGTTCCTGAGGGACAAAATCCACGGGAAACAAATCGACGTCATTGCCGTGGAGCCTGCCTCGTGCCCCACCATGACCCGGGGACCCTTCGCGTACGATTTCGGGGACACGGTCCAGATGACCCCGCTTCTCCCCATGCATACCCTGGGGCATTCGTTTGTCCCGGCGCCCATCCATGCCGGGGGGCTGCGGTATCATGGGATGGCGCCCCTCGTGAGCCAGTTGATCATGAGCGGACTCATCCGCCCCGAATCGGTTCAGCAGTTGGAAACCTTCAAGGCAGGCATCACCTTTGCCAGGACGGAAGGTTTCATCAGCGCGCCTGAAACGAATCACGCCATCGCAATGACCATTCGAGAGGCTCTCAAGGCGAAAGAGGAGGGGAAGGAAAAGGTCATCCTTGTCAACTGGAGCGGTCACGGACTCGTGGACATGGCAGCCTATGAAGCATTCATGCGAGGCAAGCTCGCGGATCATGCCCTTCCTGACGAGGAGATCAGGAGAGCCCTAGCCGATATTGCCCCGTTGCCGAAGCCGAAGCAGTATAACCCCGGAAAATTCTAGACCCCCATGCGAAATCACCTGCCGGAGGCCGCTCCCGGGCGGCCTCCGGCAGCCCAAATCCGAAGCTCGAAAGCCGAAAAACAATCACAAATGGAGTAGTGGAGTGATGGAGTAATGGAGTACTGGTTAACCGTCTTAATCTTCAAAACCCGACACTCCAATACTCCAGTACCCCAGTATTCCATTCTTATTTATTCGGAGTTGCTGAACACCAAGACATTCTTTAGAATATACGGCAGAGGAACACCATGATGAGAACCAGTGAACCACCCCGGGACGATTACCTGATCCGCTGCCGCAAACTGGGGCACGAGGTGCCCTTTTCTTACTGCCGGTGCGAGAGCAACGGTCTGCCGTGCTTCAAGACCATTGATTGCTGGTACGATCACTTTCTGGTAGAAGACCTCCTCAGGAGAGAGTTGAATGCCGTGGACTGGGGCAGGGCCTTCGAGAAACCGCCCAAACCCAAAGTCCTCACACTCGTAGACTTGATCGAACAGGCCAAAAGGAGCGATAAGATCTGATATGGCGAAAGAAGAGATTCTTCTTGGTAACGGCGCTATTGCCCTGGGGATCGTAGAAGCCGGCTGTCAGGTTGTCACTTCCTATCCCGGCACTCCGAGCTCCGAGATCCTGCCGGAGGTCATCCGTCTGGTGAAATCGGAGAACCTGAACACCTATGTCGAGTGGTCCACCAATGAGAAGGTGGCCCTGGATAACGCCTTTGCCGCATCCATCACCGGCAAGAGGGCCGCGTGCTGCATGAAGCAGGTGGGACTGAATGTGGCTGCCGATTCCCTCATGAGTGCCGCTTACATGGGAACGGTAGGAGGATTGGTCATCATCTCCTGTGATGACCCGGGCCCTCATTCCTCGCAGACTGAGCAGGATACCCGTTTCATGGCCCGCTTCGCCAAGGTGCCTGTTTTCGACCCTTCCACGCCCCAGGAAGCCAGAGAAATGGTCGCCACCGCTTTTGCCTTCTCGGAAGAGTTCAGGATCCCTGTCATCCTGAGGCCCGCCATAAGGGTGTGCCACGCCCGGCAGAGCATTGCCTTTGGAAAAATCGAGACGGAGAACAGGAAGAGTTCGTTCAAGAAAGACCCGGCGCGGTGGGCTGCAACCCCCCGCTTCCGGCTGATCCTGCACGGCGAACTGAACCGCAAACTTGTGCAGATCTCAAAGAAGTTCGAGTCGCTCTCCGCCTATAACTTTCACACCCTGACGCCGGGCAAAGAGGTTCCCCTGGGAATCGTTGCCGCCGGCGTTCCCTATTCGGTCATCCATGACCTTCTCAAGGAAGAAGGAAGAACCGATATCCCGGTGCTCAAGATCGGGACCCCCTACCCTTTTCCGGAGAATCTGGTTAAGGAGTTCGTCTCCGGGTGCGGGAAGGTGCTGGTTCTGGAGGAGACCGACACGCTGATTGAATACTTCATCGGAGAGAGGCAAAAGCTCCTGGGGAGGCTCTCCGGGCACGTCCCCGCACAGGGGGAACTCGTGCCCCAGGTGATTCACAGGGTGGTCAACAGCGTAATGAAGGAAACCGGTCTGAGTCCAATCCGCGACCTGGACGATATGGAGTCATCGGAGCTCGTCAAGAATCTTCAGCTTCCTGTCCGAAAGCCGACACTCTGCCCCGGCTGTCCCCACAGGGCCGCCTTCTTCTCCATCCGGAAGGCCGGACCCAGGGCCATCTTCACCTCGGACATCGGCTGCTATACGCTGGGTCTCAACCTGGGCGCGGTGGATACCTGCCTGGACATGGGGGCGGCCATTACCATGGCTTCAGGCTTCTATCACTCCTTTGCACAGGATGGGTCAGAGCAGCCGATAGTAGCAACGATAGGCGATTCCACCTTTTTTCACTCGGGACCGGCCGGGCTGTTGAACGCGGTGTACAATGGGGCCAGATTCATACTGGTCATCCTGGACAATCTGACTACAGCCATGACAGGCATGCAGCCTACACCTGCCCTGGGCGTAAGGGCCGACGGCAGCGCCGGCAAGGCGGTCTCTCTGGAAAGGCTCGTGGCAGGGTGCGGTGTGGACTACATCGAGGTTCTGGATCCATACGACATCAAGAGAATGACCGAATCTCTGAAGAAGGCATCCGAGTATATCAAGGAGCCCGAGGGGGGAATTGCCGTGCTCATTGCCAGGCACCCCTGCCTGATCGCTTACAGGGACAACGATGCCAGGAGAAAGGTCACTGTTACGGACAAATGCGCTCAGTGCAATTTTTGTCTGGATCGATTTGAGTGCCCCGCCCTCTACCTGGACCAGAACCTTGGAAGAGTCAGCATCAACAGACAGATCTGTTCAGATTGCGGGGTGTGCCTCCAGATCTGCCCGAAGGGAGCTATTGAGGAGGTGGGAGGAGCCTGATGGATACGATCAATATCGTTCTCTGCGGATTAGGGGGACAGGGAATTCTCTTCATGACCAAGGTCCTGGCACAAGCCGGACTTGACAAGGGGTTCCGGGTAATGGGCGCAGAAACGCACGGTATGGCGCAGCGGGGCGGTTCCGTGGTTTCTCATCTCCGGTTCGGAGAGGTGGAGAATTCTCTTGTGAAGACCGACTCCGCTCTCTACCTGCTGGCCCTGGAGGAGTCCGAAGGATACCGCAATCTGCCTTTTGTATCCAACGGGGGACGGATGTACATCAACACGGAATCCAAGGATTTTCCAAAGGGGGAGATCAGAGAGTATCTGGAAAAGAAGGAAATTCTCTGCCGGGGTCTGCAGGCGGGGAGAATCGCCGAAGAGCTGGGTGGTCCTCTTTCATCTAATCTGGCTCTCCTTGGATATTTTGCCGCCTTGGAACAAAATCCAGTCCTGGCCGAAGAGATGAGATCCACCATCGAGAGAATCAGCCCGGAAAGGTTCAGGGAAATCAATCTCAGGATCTTCGATGCCGGGGTAGACAGGGCGGGGGAGGAAAAGCCGAAGTGAAAAGCATCGCCGGTCTGCTGCTGGCTGCAGGCGCCTCTTCCCGCATGGGGAGACCCAAGCAGCTCCTGCCTCTAGGCCGATGGAGCCTCCTTGAGCACGCGATCAGGCAGGCCCTTGGATCGGATATTGATGTTCTTTTTCTGGTGCTCGGCTCTCATGCAAAAGAGATCAGGGAACGGTTGGCCCCGGCCCTCCTGGAATCGAGGCTCCGCGTCATTGAAAACCCCCGCTTTGGTGAGGGCATCAGCACTTCCATCATCTCCGGAATCCGGCAGATCGAGCCGGTATATGAACACACCTTGATCCTGCTCGGTGACATGCCGTGGATCACGTCCGACCTCATCAATCATCTGATTGAAGAATACCTGCGATCGGGGCTGAGCCTCGGGGCCGTAAGGACCGGGAACGGCAGGACCCTGCCGGTTATCGTCGGCCGCAAGTTCTATCCTTACCTGTACGATCTGCATGGCGATGTCGGCGCCAGGGAGCTGTTCCGCCGATTTCCTCGCGAGGTTTGCCTCGTTGAGCCGGATGGATCTTACGAAGACTCCGACATTGATACCCCCGAAGAATACGAGGCCGCGCGGCGGTTATGGGAAGGGTTGTCATCTGAAGAGAAGGACCCATCCCGGTCGATCAAAAACCGGAAACCCAAGAAGGGCTGACACCGCATTTCTGAACATACCGAGAATCTTCTCCTCATACCCCGGAACCCCATCAAAAGTCGTTGACGTGTGAATCCATACCTGCTATGAAGACACGCACTAAAAAACCGCAGCATACGGGAAACCCCTTCTGCAGCAGCAATTGATTCTGTCCGAAGTCTTCGCGCATTGTTTTCGTACTGCCGCTCATTCCCTGCACTGGTTCCAGCCGACTGCACCTGAATCGAAGTTCCTGCAAGAGCATTGAACCGTCCTATGAAACGGTGCTGTCCCCTGCACCTTCAATTTCACTGATTTATCGAGCGGAGCACATAATTGTTTGCTTTATTCACGAAAGAAAGAGCGTCTCTCGCCCGCTTCGCTTGAGGGCACAGAGTTC
>PHBH01000028.1:21932-173931 GCA_002840535.1 Deltaproteobacteria bacterium HGW-Deltaproteobacteria-15
AGCCGTCGATCGAGTACCAACTCGCTCTGTGGGCTCTGCGAGATAAATGCAAACTCTTTTCTGCTCTCCGTAATAACTTGGGCCGGTGCTTCAATCGAAGGAGCGACAGTTTGCCACGATCAGGACAATCGACAACATGTGAAAAAATTCGAATCAGCAGGCAGACCTGGTGGAGTCTCCTCCTCAATATCAAACAGTTCGCGACATCTGATCGCACAGGGCGAAGAGCCGCCTGGATTTTCGCTCTCCTTATCACGCTCCTGCTGGGCATAAACAGCTTGAATGTTGCGGGCAGTTATGTGGGCCGCGACTTCATGACCGCCATCCAGGATCGGAACCGATTTGAATTCGTACGCATGGCGTTGGTCTACATAGGCGTGTTCGCCGTGACCACGATCGTTTCCGTCATCTACACCTACACCGAGGAATACCTCGGGTTGGTGTGGCGGGAATGGGTGACAAAGCAATCCATCATCAGCTACGCAACCCAGCGGGTATATTACAGGCTCAAGAAGAAAGGAGAGGTCAAGAATCCCGACCAGCGTATCGCCGACGATATCCGTGTGTTCAGCAAGACCACCCTCTCCTTCGTTCTGATGTTGTTGAACGGCACCCTCACCGTGATCGCCTTTTCCGGTGTGCTGTGGTCCATCAGTCCCCGTCTCTTCCTGGTGGCGGTGTTATACGCTTCGGCTGGCACTCTCGTGAGTTTTCTCTTCGGCCGTCGGCTGGTGCGGCTGAATTACGATCAACTGGATAAGGAAGCCAATCTTCGGGCTTCCCTTATCCACTTGAAGGAAAACGCCGAATCGATCGCCCTCTCACGCCGCGAGGGACATCTCATCAGACTCAGCCTGAAGAATTTGAGCGATGTTGCCGCGAATTTCCGCCACATCATTGGGATAAACCGCAGGCTGAACTTCTTTACCACCGGATACAATTGGATGATCCAGATCATCCCGGCTTTGGTCGTGGCTCCTCTTTTCCTGGACGGGAAAGTGCAATTTGGGGTGATTACCCAATCGGCGATTGCATTCACTCAATTGTCGGGAGCCTTTTCCCTGATAGTGACCCAGTTCCAGTCCATTTCCAGCTATACTGCCGTGTTTGCCAGGCTTGCCCTCCTGAAAGAGGCCGGCGAAAGGGAGCGACTGGCGGAGTGCTGTTCAAGCCGGTTTTCAAGGGACGATGGACGGATTGCATTCAAAGAGTTGACGCTTCTTTCCCCCCGCAGCGGCCGGTTGCTGATCAAGGATCTGTCGCTGGAAATTCCACACGGCAGACGAATCCTCGTTCGAGCACAGGATGAAACGGCAGCGCCCGCCCTGCTTCGGGCCACGGCCGGGCTCTGGGATGTAAGCGGCGGCCACATCGCACGCCCGACATTGGACCAGATCCTGCTTCTGCCGGAAATTCCCTATTTACCCCCCGGAACTTTGCGCGAACTCCTTATGCGGCCCCTGCCGGAAGAGGAATGCGCAATCGATCGAAACATGGAGGGAATCCCGCTTTCCGAGGAACGGATACGGGAGACGCTTCGGAGCCTGCAAATTGACTCTCTTCTGAATCGATTTGGAGGATTGGATAAACAGCAGAACTGGGAAAACATACTCCCCCTGGACAAGCAGCAGCTTCTGCTGGTCGCGCGCGTCCTGCTGTCCAGGCCCCGATTTGCTTTGCTTGACAGACCGGGCAGCACACTCCGGTCCGAGCAGGTCGAGCTCGTGCTGCTTCTCCTGAGACGGAGAGCGATCTCCTACATGACCTTTGAAAGCGAGGAGCACGAAGCCCATCTGAGGTATTACGATATCTTACTGAGCCTGGAAGAAGGCGGCGCTTGGACCTGCCGCCCCGTTGAAGGGGAAAGGACCTTCGAGTCTCGTGAGCCTTCCCTTTTCGCTGCATAGAGGAGAGAAGTTGAGAAGATAAGAAGTTGAGAAGCCGAGAATAAAATCTTAACTTCTCATCTTCCAAACTTCTCACCTTCTGTTCTTCAGGCCTTACCTTGACACGCAACCACCGCGGCCGTATAAATAAGACAGTCAGCCTGAAACGCACTGTGCGTGCTGGCAGATCCCCTTCCAGACCATTGTCCCTGTAACCACCGATCTTCACAACCTCTTCTCCGGAGGGCATCAAATGGCCATCATTACTATTTCCAGGGGGACTTTCAGTGGAGGCAAGGCTCTTGCAGAGTGTCTCGGGAAAAAACTCGGTTATCCGATTCTAAGCCGGGAGGAGACCCTGGCCGAGGCGGCGAAAGCCTACAGGATCTCAGAAGAGGAGGTGTCGACCGCTCTCGACCCGCCGCTCTTCCAGGAGCAGGCGCCGGGGAAGCGGTTTTCCTATCTCAGATGCCTTACGGCAGTTCTGCTTGAGCGGGCCGACAATGGAAACCTCGTCTATCATGGGCATGCGGGACATTTTCTCCTGGGAACCATTTCCCACGTCCTTCGCGTCCGTATCATTGCCGGCATGGAATTCCGCATTCGCGCGGCCATGGAAGAGATGAAGAAAACCAGGGAGGAAGTGGTTGCGTATATCGAGAACGTCGACAGGAAACGCCAGAAGTGGACCCGATTCCTCTATGGGGTGGATTGGAACGATGCCTCACTTTATGACATGGTCCTCAACCTCCAACACATCAGCATGGAAGGAGCATGCCTGAGCGTCGCGCAAACTGCATTGCTGGAGGATTTCAGGGTCACGCCGGAATCTCTTCAGGCACAAAAAGATCTGCTCCTGAGCAGCAGGGTATGGATCGCCCTGGCAAAAGATGAGCGAACCAGGGCCGCTTTTGTCAACGTCGCCGCGGACAAAGGAAAAATAGCCATTCGCGGAAACGTAGGCTCAGAAAAGGTCATCAATGCAATCCCTTTGGTCGCGCAGAGTGTCGAGGGGGTGAGGGAGGTAATCACTGATGTCGGTACAGGTTCCGACTGGTACTGGTAGAAGATACTTACCTGGTATTGTCGGTTCCCCAGGTCGTCTTTTTCGCCTCAAGGACCTTTTTCTTCAAGAGCTTCCCTCGTCTTGGCGCTGCCGCCCACATGAAAGCGCATGACAGGGCTCCCGAGATAACCGCCACGCCGAATGCCTGCATGTAAGATCCGGTCTTGTCGAACAGGTATCCGCCGATGTATGCGCCGAATGCCCCCCCGATACCCACCGTTCCTTCGAGCATTCCATAAATCGTTCCTATGGCCGGGCCATGAAACAGATCAGCGGCCGAGGCCATGAACATCGGAGCGGTCGCCCCCCAGCCGATTCCAATGAGCAACACGAAGAGATAAACGAGCCAGACCCCTCCACCCTGCTCAAAACGAACCAGGCAATAAAAACTGCAGCAGAAGAAGAGCGAGCCTAACGTGTATGCCTTTTCTCTCCCAATGCGGTCGGACACAAAACCCCATATGATCCGAAAGGGCGTCGAGATTATCCCGATCATGGCAAACGCGGAGGCGGCCGCCATTCTGTCCAGTCCCTGCCCCACGAGGAAACCGACAAAATGCACCGAGATGAGATAGATGCCAACCATGCTGAACATGGGGAAGAGCATCAGTGCCCAGAAATTGGAGGTCCTCATTGCCTCACCGACGGTCCATACGAAGGGGCTGTTCATTGTCGGTGCAGAGTTCTCATCAGGTTTTGTGGGAGCCGTTTCGCCGTCCGGGCCCGAATACCCCGCATCCTGGGGTCTGTGCCGAAGCAACAGCCCGTTCAGTGGCAGCAGAACGACGAGGGTCGCGATACCTAGAATCAGAAAACTGATCCGCCACCCCCACAAGGAAATGAACCCTTGCGACAAGGGGACGAACACCATCATTCCCAGACCCATGCCTGAAGAGGCGATGCCGCTCGCCGTTCCCCTCCTCTTTTCGAACCAGTGCGGAATGATGGCCGTATACGTAGCCAGAGAGACGAACGTGACCCCGATTCCCGCCATGAGGCCGAAGTAGATATAGAAATGAATGAGCCGGTGAATGGAGCCGCAAAGAAAGATGCCGGCGGCAAGGAGAATTATCCCGGGCAATATGACCCGCCTGGGGCCGAAACGGTCCACCAGCCCGCCCGCCAATGGTGCGGTCACGATGTAGACGATCATGGCCAGGGACTGGACTCCCGACGTCTCCCCCCGGCCCCAGCCGAATTCGTCCACGAGGGCCACGAGAAAGACGGAAAACATGGTTCGGAAGCCGAACCAAAAGGCCATGGAGATCATTGCGACAAGCACTATGATCCAGCCATAATAGAAAAGGCTTTTTCTTTTTCGTGTCTGTGAAACTTCCGGCGCAGGATTTCCCATAATGGATCGACGAGCCTTTCTCAGGTCTTCATTGAACAGAGGGTTGGACATTGAGGTGTGGAAATTAGCACATTCGATGATGGATTGGCAGTCCGAATAATGGTTTCAGATAATGATCCTGAACGAGATCTCCTCAGTGGAAGGCGACGGCGCAATCCGGTATTTCCATCTCTCTTTGATGAAGAAATGAATTCTGAACTGTGCCGGGTTAAATGGATATGATGCCTTCGAGGTACAACACAGCCTTGCCTGCAATCCGAACGCGCTCCCCACGTTCTTCACAAAACAACTCGCCTCCCCTTTTTGAAACCTGCAGGGCGTGCAGAGTCTTTTTGCCCAGCACATTAGCCCAGTAGGGAATCAGAACGCAATGTGCCGAGCCTGTGACAGGATCTTCAGGTATACCCACGCGGGGCGCGAAGAAGCGGGACACAAAATCGGAGCGATCCCCCCTCGCAGTCACGATCACGCCGCGACACTCGACCCGGCCCAGGGCAGCGAAGTCGGGCTGGAGGTCGCGGACGGTACTTTCGGATTCGAGCAGTACGAGGATATCTTCCGCGGAGCCGAGCACTTCAGCGGGGCGGACATTCAAAGCCGCTTCCAGCCCCGGCGGCGGATTTGTTGCATGCGCAGGCCTGGCAGGAAAATCCATTTCCAGCAGATCCCCGCGCCTGGCAACCACTAGTTGCCCGCTCTTTCGCGTCTTAAACCGGATGACATCCTCTTTCCACTTTAAACAGGAAAAGAGCACAAACCCGCTCGCCAGGGTTGCGTGACCGCAAAGCGCGACTTCCGTGGCCGGGGTAAACCATCTCAGGTCGAAACCCTCGTTGTTCCGCACGAGGAACGCGGTCTCGGGCAGATTGTTCTCCGCAGCGATCCCCTGGAGGACCTTATCCTCGAGCCACGAATCCAGGATGCACACCGCAGCCGGATTCCCTGAGAACACCTCGGAGGCAAATGCATCAATTTGGTAGAGCGGAAGTTTCATGACTTATCCTTCTTTTGCGCCTTTCTCTGCGTCTCGGCGGCTCCCGGCAAATATCGGACGAGATCTGAGGATCTGCGGGAGGTAAGAATTTTCAGAGAAACGATTCGATGAACTCCGCCACCGCCTCCTTGCCCCTGAAGATGCCGTAGTGCCCTTCACAAAGCACATCGACTTTGAGTGAGAGAAGCAGGTTCAGGGATTTGATGTAATCACCCTTGTTCGAGCGAAGGCTTTCGTGGATGGGACCGTGGACATCCTGCCCGAAGAGCACCTTCAATCCTTCGGACTCGACAAGGTAGACCAGCGAGCCCGGGGAATGTCCAGGGACATGGATGGCCTCGATCTTTCGTCCGCCCAGCTCGATCTCGTTGCGGTCTCCCTGGAGTTTGATGTCCACGGAGGTCGGATTGATATGGGACCCGTACCACTCGGCCCCTGTTACCGTGCCGTTTCCCTCTTCCAGGAAAACCGCGTCCAGCTCGTGCGCCACCACACGGCAGCCCGTCCGGTGTCTAACTCCTTCTATGCCGCCGGTATGGTCGAAGTGGCAATGGGTGATGAGGAGGTACTTGATGGCTCCGGGTTCAACCGAGCAATCTGCGATGTTCCTGAACAGCCTCTCCATGGCACTGCCGCAACCGGCATCCACGAGGGCCGCTTCTTCACCGAACCGGATGAGATAGATCGACGCGTCCTCCGGTCCAGACAGGCCGCTCCCGCCCACCTGATAGATTTCACTGGTGACCTTTGTCATCTGTGGACCTCTCGTTTTTTGAAATCCCCTCTGTCTCCCCTTTGCAAAGGGGAGAACGCTTGAACGTTACCCCTTTTCGAAAAGGTGAGGTGTGAAGAAATCGGTAAGGGTACGTGTCCCGTCATTACGGCGAAAGCCGGAATCCAGAATCTCAGAGAGTCAAAGAACACTGGACCCCGGTTTTCACCGGGGTGACGAGAAAGAAGCAATTTTTCACGGCTGCAGGGGTACCAAGGGGGATTTCATCGCCGTCAATATTCGACATTCTTCATCAAGGTCCCAGCGAGATCCCCCTGCTGTCGCTCTGAGGATAGTCCGGGGGCATGGACATATCATCGATCCACAACGTCTTCTCGTCCATTACCCTGAGCAGTGCATGATTCCATGGCGTATAGAGATAACCATAGAAGCCGTCGTAGGGGCCCATGATTCTCCAGACAAACGGCTCGAATTGCATGTCGAAGGTAATCCATTCCATGACCTCAAGGAGGAACATCTCGTTATCAATCTTTACCCACCACGGGTGCACGGCCATTTTCTTGTCGTCCCCTCGTGGATCGAACAGGACGGCCGAAACCCTGTGGCTTGCAACGCCCGAATAGTATACGTCATAGCTTCTCCAGTTGCTGACGAGGTCGTCCGGAGTGACCCCTGGTTTCCCCACCTGCTGAAGTCTCAGCTTCCCATAATTGGAACAAGCGGGGGCCAGAATGGAAATCGCAATGATCAGGAGAATGGTCGAACAAACAATGCTTCTTCTCATTGAACTGCCTCCTGGCTATACTTTTACTCCTGCCTGCGACACATGTCACCATAGAATGAATCGCAATAGCCCGTCCTCCGCAGCAGCACTGGCAAACCTAAAGCTTTGAACCGCAAAGACGCCAAGTACGCCAAGGGAGATATTCTTGTCCCGAAGCAATTCGGAACAAGAATATCTCCTTCGTGTCTTTTAGGAACCGATCAGACATGTTTCCGGAGCGTCTAAATGCCTTCACTCGTAGGTTCTAGAACCCTGAGCTCGCTTCTAGCATCAACACAGGCTAAGGCTGAAGCTATTTTGGTATTTCAATTTGCTGGAAGAAAATGGAAATACCAAAATCTGTTTTCTTCTTCGCGCCTTCGCGGTTCAATCCTTAACGAAATGTAGTGACATCGATATTATCCCCAGACGAGGAAACGCTGATCGCACCCATTTTGTCCGTACGAAAGATCTCGCATCCCCTCGCCTCCAGTCTCCTCAGGATATCGGGATGGGGGAATCGCAGGGGGATCCCCCCTCGCGCGGAAATGATGCAGACACGGGGATTCACGAGACTCAGGAATTCGTCGGAGCAGGATGAACGACTCCCGTGATGGGGGACGAGCAGGACATTACTCCGGAGCAAGCTCCCCTTCCGGGAGATCACACTATTCTCCCCCTCTTTCTCCAGGTCACCGGGAAACAGGATTGAATTCCCCCCATGGGTGAGCCTCAGGACCATGGATCGATCGTTCAATTTCGTTCGTCCTGAAAAATCCCGTCCTGTCTCGGGGTGGAGCAGCTCGATTCGGACGGTCCCGATCTCAACCTGCTCTTTCAGCTCCGAAGGCAGCCGCTCTATAATGCCCTTGTTCCTGACCATCTCCATCAGCTTCCTGTACGATTCAATATTGACCTTGTCGCCGTTGTGCCAGAACTCCTTTGGCTTGAACTGAGCTGCAATGAAAAGGAGGCCGTTCATATGATCCGATTCCGGGTGGCTCAAGACGAGGTAATCCACCCGTCTTATCTTAAGAGAAAGCAGGCAGGGTGCTACCACCATCCGGCCGATATCGAAATCCTCCCTGCTGGAACCCCCGCCGTCTATCAGCATCCGCTCCCTTCCAGGAAATTGGACGAGGGCCGCATGGCCGGGTCCAACGTCCAGAAAGGTGACCTTCAGATGGGTATTGAACTGGGTCTTCTGGATCCAGTACAGGACGTCCCCTGCAAGAACCACAGCCAGCAAGGCAAGGCCTGTCTTTACACGGTTTCCCCTTTTCAGGTGCAGGATGCAGATCAGGATCCCGTAGACGAGGACTATCTCCAGCACACTTGGCCTGATCACCCAGACCTCGGCAAAGGAAAACCCCGCCCAGAACTCCATGACCATCAGGATCATGTCCAGCCCCCAGGATCCCGCCGTGAGAAACAGGGATGCGAGCGGGACTGAGACGGCCAGCGTCAAGGCAGAAAGGAGCCCGAGGGGGAGAATCCATATCCCCAGAATCGGGAGGACCATGAGATTGGCCGGCAGTGAAACCAGGGAAATTCTGTGAAAGTAGAAGGCGATCAGTGGTGAAAGGAAGAGTGTGGCGGAGAAGGTCGCAACGGCAAGTCCGATGATATACCGGACAAGCCATGCCGTTTCTATTTCTTTCCCCATCCGTTGAATTCCATTCCGGACTGCCGCCTGTATGGGAGCGGCAAGAAGGAGGAGCCCTACCACTGCGCCGAAGGAAAGATGGAACGAGGGGGTGAAGAGTCCATGGGGATCGATTGCCAGCACGGCAAGCGCGGCCAGTGAAAAGGTCGACCAGATCTCTTTCTCCCTGCCGAGGACAATGGAAAAAAGATAGGCGAGCACCATCACCATGGCCCGCTGGCTCGATACATGGAATCCGGCCAGAACGGCATAGCCCGCAACCGGAATGCAGGTGATAAGTGCCGCAGTCTTCTGTATGTCCAGACGCAAGGTCAACCGATACGACAAAGAGAGCATCTGCCGTATGCAAAAAAAGACCGCAAGCGCGATCAGACCTACGTGGAGCCCTGAAACCGCAAGGATGTGGCCCAACCCTGTTCTTGTGAACAGGTCCCTCAAGTCCGGACCCACATCCTGGGTCTCTCCCAGAATCAGCGCGCGAAAAACGGCGCCCTGCCAAGGATCGAGCCTTTCCTTTAAGAACTTCCGCAAGGGGCCGCGTGCGGCTTCCAATCCTTTGCCGACCGGACCCAATGAGCCCTTTCCCATGGGCACGATTCCCCTTCCGTCCGGGACCGATGCGGCACAGACGAAACCCTTGATCAGCATCGCAAGTTCATAGTCGTACCTGCCGGGATTTTCAAAGTTCCTGAACGGCCTCAGCCTGGCTCTGAAGAGAAGAGAGTCCCCCGGAGAAAAATGACGGGAATGGTTGTACACCTGCACGAGAAGTTTTCCCGAGGGATCGATCTCCTCGCCCTCCCTGGAAACGGCATCTGGCCTCAGAACGATGCGCGAGAAGCCATCCGTAATTCTCACAGGCTCCGCAACCGTTCCTTGAACCACTACTTCTTCCGCCGTCTCCGCCAGCATGGAGAGATTGGAGGAAGGGTGCTCACGGAGATCGAGAAGAACTCCCGTCGCAAAGAAAAGTGCGAAGAGGACGTGGATTCTCATCCTCCGGGGGAGAAAGAGAATGGATGCGATGCAAGCGAGGATGAACGATATAAGGGCGGTGAATGCAGCAAAAGGTATGGGGAATTGGTTATGGCAGAAGAAGTGGCCGGTCAGTATCCCGCCCGCATAGGCAACCAGTGCGGGCAGAAGCGGCCTGTTGAGCATCTCACGCCTTTTCTCGCCAGATTCTGGCGCCGAGTGTGTGGAACTTTTCTTCCAGTGCCTCGTACCCCCTGTCCAGATGATAGATTCGGTGCACCTCGGTCCTGCCTTCCAGGGCGACCAACCCTGCCAGGATCAGGGAAGCGCTGGCCCTGAGATCGGTGGCCATCACCGGCGCGGCTAAAAGATTTTTTCTCCCTCGGATCAACGCCTGATTGCCATGGATGCGCACATTGGCGCCCATTCTTTTCAGCTCGCTCACATGGATGAACCGGTTTTCAAAGATGTTCTCCCTGATCACGCTCGACCCCTTGGCAATACACATAAGGGTCATAAACTGGGCCTGGAGATCGGTAGGGAATCCTGGAAAAGGCATGGTATCGATATCCACGCTCCTGATTCTTTCCGGACCTTTCACAAACATGCCCTTGTCGTTGACAGTGATTTCCGCGCCCACACAGCGAAGCTTTTCAATGACCGCATCCAGGTGATCAGGCCTGCACCCTTCTATCATGATTTCGCCCCTGGTCATGGCCGCTGCGATCATAAACGTGCCGGATTCTATCCTGTCGGGGATCACTTCATGTTTCGCAGCAGGTCTCAGATCCCGCACGCCGTCAATGACAATCGTGTCCGTGCCGTCTCCCTGGATGCGTGCGCCCATGCTTCGAAGCAGGTCCGCGAGATCCCTGATCTCCGGCTCCTTTGCCGCATTTCGAATCTCCGTGGTCCCCTCGGCCTTCACCGCCCCCATCATGACGTTCTCTGTTCCGGTCACAGTAGGAATGTCCAGGAAGATGTTTGCCCCTTTCAGCCGATCCGCCCGTGCATGAATGTAACCCTGCTCCAGGAACATCTCCACGCCCATGGCCTCAAACGCCTTCAGGTGCAGGTTGACCGGCCGGGCTCCAATGGCGCAACCGCCCGGAAGAGAGATCCTGGCCTTTCCAAGTCGAGCCAACAGGGGTCCAAGAAGAAGTATGGATGCCCGCATGGTTCTGACAAGTTCATACGGCGCCTCACAATCATTGAGGTTTTCGCTGTTCACGACCAGCGCGCCGTTGGAATCGTTAAAAGTCACGCCCATATTGGACATGATGACTCTGATGGTCCTGATGTCCCTGAGGCTAGGTATGCCGTAGAGGCGATGTTCTCCTCCTGTCAGCAGACAGGCTGCAATTGCGGGCAAGGCTGCGTTCTTGGCTCCGCTGATACGGACATTGCCCTTGAGGGCTTGCCCCCCTTCGATGACGATCTTTTCCATTTCTCCTCAAATCAGTTCGGAACCTGTAAGTTGAAAATAAAAATTCCTCAGAATGATGGGTTTCCCCAGGCTTAAAACCTGCCGGGGTCTACCCATCCTACTTACTGCTTGCCTTAATCTTTTCATTCGATGTTGGACGTTCGATGTTGGATGTTCGACGTTCATTTTCAAGTCAAAGGTACATGCATCCGGTATCCGGAATCCAGCATCTTGGATGTTCCTGGCCTCGACGCCTCGACTCATTTATAATAATCGGAAGGAAGCGTCAATGAATATGCCGATGGGCGTGCATCCGGGAGCGGTATATGCAGAGAAAATTTCTGGCAGACGCCATGTTGGGGAAACTGGCGAAATGGCTTCGCGCCCTTGGGTATGATACTTACTACCAGAGATATTACGGGAGCGGGGTACTGGAAAGTCTTCTCTCCGGAGGCCGGCTGCTCCTGTCGCGCAACCGCAAAACAACCGGGCTTCATCCGGGCTCAGTGCTGATCTGCTCAGAGCATATTTCAGAACAAATCCTGGAGATGAGATCTGCGGGGCTGATCCACACGACCGGGGAGGGGTGGTTCACGCGATGCCTGATCTGCAATGTTCCTCTCGAAAAAGCGGAACCGCCGGACAGCAGACAGAACGTCCCTGAATATGTTTTCCATGAGAAGACGGATGGAATCAGCCGCTGTCCCTCTTGCGGCCGGTACTTCTGGCCCGGAACACACAGGGAGAGGATGATCAAGCAGTTGAGGGAGTGGGGGTTCCATAACCCCTGACTCCCTCATCAGCACTCCCTTGCACTTCCCGGCGGTAAATGCTTTTTGTGGTCCGGCCACAAAAGCCGGCCTGCCGAAATGCAAACCGGAAGCAGAAAACCTGCCGGAAAGCGGTGTTCCCGGACAAGAGCCCCTTGGCTCCAGCGTTCGATTGATGCTACTTCTTTTTTGCGGGGCTTTTCTTCTTCGGCGCCGCTTTCTTGCCCTTCGGCTTCTCCGCGGACTTGGCCTTCTTTAACTGGCCCTCAAGGGTCTTCATCTTGCCCTTCGTGACATTGAGATCTTTGTTAAGCTTAGCCAACTTCTTTTTCGTCTGTCCTATCCTGTACTGAATTTGCTTGGCAGTTGCCATACTCTCTCCTTTCCGATTCGCTTGATTAAAGCAGATTTGAAAGGTGTTTATATTATACAAATGACGAAAAGTCAAGAGTATAAGCGTTCTCGATCACAAATTGGTTTAAATCTATCGCGAATGAATTCATCCATTCACTCATGCAATCATCCTTACACAATAAAAGACGGCAACGATCATTGGGCCGATCATGGCCGCCCAACCACTGGCGCGAGTAAGGGCCATTGCCTTTCGCACATGAACGGTTTGAACCTCCACATCACCGTCTCCCAACCAGGGCTTTGTCTTCATCCCCTGCGGATAAAAGGTCGGCCCTGCAAGGCGAATCCCGAGTGCGCCCGCTGCGAAACTTTCCGAATGTGCGGAGTTGGGGGAGTCATGTTTCAACCGATCCCTGAATGCAACCCTGAGCCCGTTAAAGCTTCTCAGTCCCGTAAAGAGAGCCCCCAGCCAAAGGAAAAGGATGGAAAACCTTGCGGGGAGAAAATTCATAAGATCATCCAATCTTGCCCCTCCCCAGCCAAAGTGCAGGTATCGATCGTCCTTGTATCCGACCATGGAATCCAAGGTGCTCGCGGTTTTAAACAGGAGTATGCATCCTACGGCTCCATGCAGGGGTTCAAACCCCATGCAGAGAAAAAGCAACCCCCCAGCCAAGTACCAGAACAGGGGCGACAAAAAACCGTCTACAAAGTTCTCCGCGAGGGTTTCTATGGCAGCCCGGCAGATCCCTTCCCGGCTCAGGACGGCCACATCCCGGCCAACGGTCATGGCAAGGAATTTTTTCGCCTCCTCCGGATCCCCTTTTTCAAGGGCGGCCGCAACAGGTTCGATATGGCGGAGCAGATCTCCGATTGCGAGGCAGGAGTATGCCATGAAGAGGTTAAAAAGGATGGAAAGGGCCGGATGGATATGAAAAAGCACTCTGTCGATCACAAAATAAAAGGAGAGAGTCAGTCCTGCCGAACCGAGAACGAGCAGGATTCCTCCTCCTGTTCCTGAATAACCCAGACCCCTCAACACTGTCTCCATGCGGTGGATAAGCAAACCGATCATTCGGACAGGATGAGCGGAGTACCGCGGATCCCCGAACAGGAGGTCGAGAAGAAAGGCGAAGCAGATCGTAATGCCGAGTTCAGCCATTTTTCCGGCGTGCTGTAAATGATGAAAACGCGGAAAGAAGCCGATCGTTTTCTTCGGGGGTTTTCACGGCCAATCGGAACCAGTTCTTTTCAAGTCCGGGGAAGTTCCTGCAGTCCCTGACATAGATCCCAAGGGCCAGGAATTCTTTCAGGCAATCGTCCAGATTTTCCGTGAATCGCCACTGGCACAAAAGGAAGTTGGCCGAGGGAATGGAAGGAAACACGATTCCCGATCGTCTGATGTTTTCGAAGAGCCTGTTCCGCTCGGCCCTGACGAGAGAGAGGGTTTTCTCTTCGTACTCCCCGCATTCGAGCAGGAGAGGAGCGATTCTTTCGGCGATCCCGTTGACCGTCCACGGCTCTTTGAACCGCCTGAGCGTGCGGATCACTTCCTTGGACGCTATCACGCCTCCCATCCGTATTCCTGCAAGTGCATAGAACTTGGTCAGTGAATGAAGGACAAGAAGATTCCCGGGTCTATCGGGGTCCAGGACACAGAACAGATTTTTCTTTTCCACGAAAGGCATGAACGCTTCATCGACAATGATCCATTTATCCGGGTATCTTCTGCAGATCTCCAGAATCGTCTCTTTCGGATGGAGATTGCCCGTCGGATTATTGGGATTCCCCAGCCACAGGGCATCCGACTCCCTCATCCGATCCATTATCTCTCCGATGTCAATGGCAAAGGAATCCTCCCTCTGAGAGATCGGCTGATACAGAACGGAAGCCCCCGCAAGCAGGGAGCCGCGCGAATAATCGTGAAAGGAAGGAACGGGCACCAGCGCTTTCTTGATCCCGAGTGCCCTCGGAATGAGATAAATCATCTCTGTTGAGCCGTTCCCGGCGAGGAAGTGATCGGGCTCTATGCCGTACTTCTTTTGGTAATAATAGGCGATACCCTCGCCCTCCACACTCGGGTAATCCTCGATTCCTGATATGAGTTGCGGCCATCGATCCCTGATCAGCGAAGGGGGCCCAAGCGGGTTGAGGTTGACGCTGAAGTCCAGAACAGCTCTCTCCCCGATGCCCAGACGTGCGAAGTCGGTCCGCCGGAATCCCCCATGACGATGGGTTGTCTCTCCATTTACCGCCATAGCCACTCCCACCCGAGATAAGGGAGAACAAGGTCCCCCGAACATGCGCAAAACCAGAGAAGCAGGATTTCCATCATTTCATTTGTCGCCCCGAGGAGGTCGCCGGTGATGCCGCCAAAACCCCTTCTGAAGGAGGGCGCCAGAATCCTTACGATGATCCATCCTGCGGCAAGAAGCCCAACCCCGAGGGGGCCGAAAAAAAGACAGAGGCACAGGGTAATCGTTTTGGCGGCCATCACTTGCCCGCGGGAGAGATCCTCCATGAAGGGTCTCGCCATTCCTTCTCCGGCACGCGCATAGGGGAGATTTCTCATAAGAGAAACCATTGCAGCTCTTGAGATGATGGCGATGGGGACAATGACCGGCAGACCGCCGGACACGAGGAGTCTCTCCAGTACGACAAATTTGGCAAGGAAGTCGAAGACCACGGCAATCACGCCGAATGCACCGAGGTGGTGATCCCTCATGATGGTGAGTCTGGTTCCCCTGTCGCGCGAACCTCCCAGTCCATCGGCCCAATCTGCAAAGCCGTCCATGTGGAGACCGCGTGTCAGCAGGATCTGCGCTGCCAGTATCGTTACGGCCCCCCCGCCTGGCCACCCCTTCCCGATAACCCACTCCCAGACTGTCCCTGTCGCCCAGAAGAGAAGCCCCAGAAAAAGCCCCACCAGTGGGAACCAGATCAGAGAGTCGGAAAAGCGCTCCGCGTCCCTGCCCCCGACAGGGATTGCGGTCAGCGTTCTCATTGCGGTAATCAGGCCTCTCGGGTCCATTCAAGTTCCTTCATCCGCCCATGGCGAAAAATACAGATCTAAACCGCCAAGACGCCAAGTGCGCCAAGAAACAATTCGTTTTTTCACCTGCCGCACCCCCGGCAGGTGAAAAAACGAAATCTTTGCTCTTTTCTTCGCGAACTTCGCGCCTTCGCGGTTCATTTCTTCATTGCTTTGGCGCCGTCTTTCGCAGAATCACCGCATGCCGCATGCCTTTTTTCCCCGGCAGCGAGTACGACAACACGTCCTGAACCTTAAGCCGTTCCTCCTCCACTAAGGGGCGGTTTTGTGCCAGGAGTTCCGGACCGTGCTCGCCCAGGTAGCAGATCAGCATTCCTCCGCCGCACAGCATGGGAGAGCACCATCTGAGAGTTTGAGGAAATGGAGCAAATGCACGCGCGGTAACCAGGCGGAAACAGTCAAGCGGAAATGCCTGCGAATCTCTTTCGATACGGCCCTGGATGACGTCGATACCTGTGAGGCCCATCACCCGGACCGCCTGCCTCAGAAAGCTCACCCTCTTTTCTCTCGACTCCAGGAGGTAGACTTCCAGGGCAGGATGCAGGATCTTCAAGGGCAAACCGGGAAATCCGGCCCCTGACCCCGCATCCAGCAGGCTTCCCTCACGAGGAATCACCGAGCCCGGGATGAGGGAATCGAGAAAGAGTTCAATGACGATCCTCTCAGGGTTCTTGAGCCCGGTGAGATTCATCTTCTCGTTCCAACGCATCAGCTCGTTCAAATAGAGCCCGAAAAGCTCGAGCTGGCGATCCGATAGCTCCATGCCGTAATCGCGGGCATAAACCCCGAAGGAGCGCAGCGCTCCATCTTTGGCTCTCACACAATAACCGTTTTTCTGATGATCGACACGGCCTCTTCAGGCGTATCCACCACATGGAATATTTCGAGATCCAATTCGGAAATGGCGCCCTCTTTCAAAACGACTTTCTTTATCCAGTCGACGAGTCCCCCCCAGTAGAGGGAGTCGAAGAGAATCACCGGGAAAGGCTTGATCCTTTTGGTCTGTATCAATGTGAGCGCCTCGAAAAGCTCATCCATGGTCCCAAACCCGCCCGGCATAATCACGTACGCTACGGCATACTTCACAAACATCACCTTCCGAATGAAGAAGTATTTGAAATCCAGCCTGATGTTCGCATAGGGGTTGGGGGCCTGCTCTCTGGGCAGATGAATGTGAAGTCCGACCGACTTTCCACCCGCCTCGGCCGCGCCTTTATTGGCGGCCTCCATGACGCCCGGGCCTCCTCCGGAGATCACATGAAAGCCGTTCTCCGCCAGCAGGCTCGAGACCTTCTCCGCTGCTTTGTATGCCGCACTGTCCGGAAGGGAACGCGCGGATCCGAAGATGCTCACGGCAGGATACACATCCGGGAGCACCTCAAAGCCCTCCACGAACTCCGACATGATCAGGAACATCCTCCATGTGTCCCTGATTGTCAGATCATCCACGAGATACTGTCTCTCCTGAATCATGATCCACTCCTCGAAGTAGCAGAATGGGATTGCTTTGCCGGGCTGCCTTCCTGTACAGTGATCGGCATGATATTTTTACCTTTCACCACTGTCAAGGAATAGCGTCTTTTCCCTCTCGCGATTTCCCCCTTCGCCAGGCCGGGAGAAACAAGGGCGCTGGGGTCGAACCTCTCGATCCTTGACCGGGAGGGGCGCGAAATGATACCCAATATATGGGAAACGACAGTGGATGAACTGGAAACGACCATGAATGGGGCCATTCCCCGAAAGCCGATGAAGGGGTGAAAATGGAAAAAGACAAAAAGACTCCCGGAAGCAGCTATGACAATTTTCTCGAGGATATAGGCAGGTTCGCCGGCGGAGATCAGGAGAAGGCGTTTTTGGACAGCATTGGAGAGAAACGCGAGGGTGAAGATGTGGAAATCCATGTCGGCGAGAGGGTCAGGAGAGTCAGGGAGTCCAGGGGCCTCACCCTGCAGGACGTGTGTCAAAGGACAGGTCTGGATCCCGGCACCCTTACCGGCATCGAGCAAGGGACCCTGGCGCCGCCCCTTGGTGTGATCATCCGATTGGCCAAGGCTCTTGAAATGCGGATGGGATATTTCATCTCCGGCGAAGAGGAGAAACCTTTTACGATCGTCCGGCGCAGAGATCGTAAAGTGGTTTCCAGGTATGATGCAAAAAAAGGGAAATACTACGGGTATGAGTTCGAATCCCTGGCGCCATATAAGAAAGACCGGCATATGGAACCTTTTCTCGTCACACTGGAGCCGGCACCCACCGAACACGAGAGGTCTGCGCATGAAGGCCAGGAGTTCATCTATGTCCTGAATGGAGAAATGGAAGTGCGTCTGGGAGAGGAGATCCACATTCTCGAGCCGGGCGACGCGATCTACTACGACTCAAATGTTCCTCACCTGGTTAAATGCCGGGGGGATCAGGCAACCAAAATCCTCGCTGTGCTCTATGCTGAAAAGTGAAAGGTGCGGCAATTTCGCTTTCGGCAGGATTGGCCATGGGGGCCTCTTTTCAAAAGCGAAAAGCCGGTGCCCATTGTGGCGAGAGTACGTAACACTTTGTTCATGAAGAGATGTGCTGAAGTCTTTAAGAAACCAAGGAGAAGATGAATAGTGATAGCCTTTGATCTGGAATGCTCTAATGGTCATCAATTTGAAGGGTGGTTCAATAATCTGCTTTCCTTTGAACAACAGAGCGCAAAAAAACTCGTTTCCTGTCCACTCTGCAACAGTACCCGGGTGAAAAGGGTTCTTTCGCCAATTGCCGTAAAAAGCGCTTCAAGGGAAGAAGAGAAAGAGAAAAAGGAAACCGGTTCTATCGACTATCACCGGCTTGCAAAGGAGATCGTTGATTACATTCATCGAAGCTTCGACGATGTGGGCACTCATTTTGCCAGGGAGGCGTTGAAGATCCACTACGGAGTCGCTGAAAAGAGGAACATCCGCGGCTCCGCAACCTCCGAAGAAGAGAAGATGCTGAGACAGGAAAAAATTGATTTTTTCAAGCTTCCTTTGCCCAAGCCGGAAGGTAAGAAGAAAAACTGAGGGGCGAGTGACGGTCTCGGCGGTGAATCGGTTATGCCCTCTGTTGTTGACTTTATCTCCCCCAGATAGTACATACCACCCGAATTCGGCATCCCGCCGGCACACTCATGTGAATGGATTCTCCTGTGATGGGCAAGACTTCCAAGACCATTACCGTTATCCTGATCACCTTGCTCCTCGTCTTTTTCTTCTTCAGCATCTACGTTACCGTCGACGAAAGCATGCCGGGCAATGCCACCGTGATAGTAACGGAAGAAGACAAGCTTTTTCACTCCATTCACTTCGACCATATCTGCCTGGAAGGAAAAACCGCAAAGACAATGCCGCTCCTCGAGGCGAGGGAAAGGGGCTATCAGGCTCATGCCCATGACGAGGAGCTCGGTTATTTTCGGGGAAACCGGAGATTCCTCTTCCATGACTTTCTTGCGCGGGCCGGCATTCAGGTCAACAGCCGGTGGGACGAAAACGGAAATTGGCTGTGGTGAAAAGCGTTAGCACTCCCGCCAAACAATGGGCAGCGGCTTTTCATTTTTGAAAAGAGAACCCATGCCAAACTTCATCGAGGTTCAATTTGGCTCATCCTTCTTGCGGATGAAAGAGGCTATGTTCTTCTTGAGCAGGTCGTATTCTTCCGTGAGGCTTTTCAGTTTCTCCTTGCTTTCCGCCGCATAGAGCTCAAGCTTCTTCATTTTCAGCCTGAGTTGAGTGATATCGATATTGATGATCAGGCACTCCCGTTCGTCTTCCTGAGATCCCTTTGCCGGGAAAGCCTCGGCGAGCACATACACGGGTTTTCCCTCCCGGGTATAATATTTGAAAGGCCTCCCTTTAAAGGATTTCCCCTCGAATACTCCTGCAAGGGTTTCCTTGAACAGGGGTCGGTAGTTCTTGGAGACAAGATCAAGGATGCTCTTGCCGACCATCTCCGAAGAAGGATACCGATACTCCCTTTCGCAGGCCTGGTTCCAGTGGGTGATCTTTTCCTGTGCGTCCACCTTGAAGATGGGAAGCTCGCAGATCTCCTCGATCCGATCTCCTGTCTCTCTTTCGCCGGGATCCCCGCCCGTGCTTGCGTCCCCCACCACCTGAATCGTCTGGATGGCGCCCCGTTTGATTCCCGACTTGTCCAGAATGGGCGATGCAGTGATCACGGCCACCGGACATTTTTTGAGCATGGGCAAGGAAAGCTTCAATTCGACCCACCCATTCTCTTTCGCGGAAAGGATCGAATCCTTGTAGTCCCTCTTGAGATCGAGGGGATCCTCCAGGATGATGTCGGCCACACTCCCTCGGTCATCTACAAAAAATCCTTCCCATACCTTTTTCCCGAGGACCTGCTCTGCCGGTACTTCCGTCAGAGCCTCGCAAGCCGCATTCCAATGAACGACCCGGTGGTTCTTGTCCAGAATGAATGTAGGCACAGGGGAATTCCGCAGGATATCCTCGATGTGCCTCTTTGATTCGTTCAGGGCTTCTGATTTTTCCCGGTCCCGGAGAAGAGCCTCACCCTTTTCCTTTTCAAAGAGAAATGCAAACAGGAGAATGCTGAGGAGTGCCACCAGATATGTCCCCAGTGAATAGACCGTGGCGATCTCGGGAGGGATGAGGTCCGGAAACTGAAAACCCGAACGATGAAGATAGACAATAAGCCCGGTCTCTAGAAAAACAACCGTGGTCCACACCGTACCCCCTGGATACCCCAAGAGGAATATGGCAAGTAGGATCAGCCCGGCCTTTAGAATAAACGTGGGCCCGAGCACTCCTTCATAGGAAACGGCGCCCGTGTACCAGGAGATGAAGAGGAGGGATATCCAGACAATCAGGATCCCGAAGTGGCTGCCGACTGCAAGATTCTTGGTGGCTCTCAGGAGGATGAGGGAAGCAACCATGAGTAGGCCCGCTCCGGTAGTGACATAAAACAGATGAAGCGCGCCCATATAGAAATAGAGCAGCCCCAGAAAAGGGGCGATCATGATGAAGATCAATTGAAACGCGTTCGCTACTTTGAATTTGCGGAGGGTCTCTGGGTCGGAGAGTTTTATGCCGCTGGTCAGGAGATTGTGGAACAGGGAATCAAGATTCATGGTTCAGCATGACCGGAACCGTCTCTGAACATTCTAGTCCGGAATGATGTAGGTGATATTACCCGTCTTGTTCACCTGGACCTGGAATTGATATGGGTTCGAATCACTGTCGAAAAGAGCAAAATTCCCATGAGATGAAATAGTGATCGTTGCTTCCTCGGTGGCATTGAGAGTCCGGAACTGGTAGTTCAGGTAGTGCCCGACCGGTATCAGGATCTTGAGTGCATTTTTGACTTCGTCTATTTGTGGGTCCGTGGGTTCCGTGGTATGAAAAATGTCAATGGACCGGCCGTCCTCGGGCCAGAACTTGCTATTATGCTCCAGGAAGTACATGATCTGGGCTTCCATGATCTGCTTGGCCATGATTACCGCCTCACGGCCGTATGTCCTCTGCTGCAGGGTTCGGTACAGGGGCACTGCCGTGGCGGCCAAGACCCCGAGGATAGCCACCACCATGAGCAATTCTATTAAGGTAAAGCCTCTTTGTTTTACCATTTACACGCCCCCGCCTGCCGATCCGTACTGGACTCCTTTCGGAGAAAGCACGACGGCCTTTTCACCGGGAGTTTCCTTTGCCAGGGAGAGTCTATAGCCCTCTTTCGGGTCCTTCTGATAGGAAAGCAGGCGGAAATCGTCCCTGCTCCCATTGTCCATACGAAGGTATTTCGGGACGAGATCCGACAACTTCTCGGGATATCCCTTCTTTTCGTAATGAGCATACCTTTTGATGGAGCTGTCCACCATGAACAGAAAAGCCCTCGGATTGCTCGCAAGATTTGTTGTAGCGACAGGCGGTTTTTCCCCGCCAAAGAGAATCACCCCCCACATGACCAGTATCAAAACCCCCGAGGAGAGGGTGAAATATCGGAAGGGCCCCCACTTCTTTCTTTCCTTGAGCTTTCCCTCGACTGCCCTTTCTTTCCGGTCCTGAATTCGATTGGTTCCGTCCGAAACGGATGTAAGCATGGCACACTGAAAACAGTGGTAGATCCCCGGTTTGCTTTCCTCTGCACAGTCAGCGCAAAGGGGTATCCCACAGCTTGCGCAGAAATGCCGGGCCGGACGATCGGCGTGGTTTTTACACTGCATAATGGAACCTTTTCAGGATCGGCTATTCTCTTTTTCGGGGGCAATCTATTTAAATGCAGGGATTTAGTCAAGAGCAAACGCTGAATATTATTGATCTTGCGGCTTCAGATCGTTGCGGCAGTAAGGACACACGACCCATTCCGGCTGGACGATGCGGCCGCAGGAATTACAGGTTGGAACCAGAGGTTTCTTGCAGTAGGGGCAGTCTTTGAAATCGAGACTGACCCCTCGTCTGCAGTGAGGGCAAATGGTTGTCAGTTCCTCTTTCTGCTGGACGGCCTTTAGAACCTCATCGATTGTCGTAATGCCCATTTCGATCTTCTTCAGACCGCTGTTCCCAAGGGTGGTCATGCCGGTTGCCATGGCCGCTTCCCTGATCTGGTCCACGGATGCCCCGTTTTGGATGAGCTCTCTGATCTTACGGCTCATGACCAGGACCTCCTCAATAACGGTTCTGCCCCGAAAACCGGCGTTCCCGCACTTGGCGCAGCCAGCACCCTTGTAGAATTTGAAGGGAAGGGTTTTCTTGTCCAAGCCAATTCGCCCCAACAGATCCGTGGGAGGGATGTACTCCTCTTTGCAGTCGGGGCAGATCACCCTGACCAATCGCTGGGCCACAATGCCGATGATGGAAGAGGAAATCATGTACGCAGGGACCCCTATGTCGATCAACCGGGCCACTGCCGAGGGCGCGTCGTTCGTGTGCAAGGTCGAAAGAACCAGATGCCCGGTCAGAGAAGCCTGGAGCGAAATTTCGGCCGTATCCACATCGCGGATCTCGCCGACCATGATCACATTGGGATCCTGTCTCAAAATGGAACGAAGGACAAAGGGAAACGTCAGCCCGACCTTTTCATTGATCTGCACCTGGTTGATACCGCCAAGCTCATACTCGACAGGATCCTCCACTGTGACGATGTTCTTTTCGTCGGACTTGATCTCCTGCATGCATGCGTAAAGGGTCGATGTCTTCCCGCTCCCGGTAGGGCCTGTGATCAGCAGCATGCCCTGAGGCTGGGAGATAATGCTGTCCAGGGTCTCCAGACTTCTATCCGAGAAGCCCAGCTGCTCTAAACTGAGAAAAGACTGCTGTTTATTGAGTATCCTGATGACCGCCTTTTCACCGTAGTAGGTGGGCAGTGTGGAGACCCTGAGATCTACAGAGACATTCCTGGACCGCACCTTGATCCTGCCGTCCTGCGGGAGCCTCTTTTCAGATATGTCCATTCCCCCCAGGACCTTGATCCTGGAGATAATGATGGGCTGAGTCCATTTGGGGAGCCTGATGGAATCCTGCAGCACCCCGTCCACACGATTCCTCACCCTCACCTGATTCTCCTGGGCCTCGATATGGACGTCGCTCGCTCCCTTTTTGATGGCATTCTTGATGATCAGATCCACCATCTTGACAAAGGGCGAATCCTTCAATTCAGCTTGCGAATCTTCTTCCTCCTCCCGGACTTCTCTTTCCGGAAGAAATTCCATAAACTCCTCACCGCTCAACTCATCCGCAACCTGGCCGATGGTCCTTTCCGGATGATAATGCCTTTGCAGGAGGTCCAGGATCTGCGTGGTGGTGGAAATCGCGGGCTGTATGCTGTACCCGGTAATGAACTGAAGATCCTTCATCATATTCAGATCAAGGGGATCGGCCATGGCCACATCGAGAATGCTGCTGTTCAGCGCAATGGGCACGCATATGAATTTTCTGGACACCTCTTCAGGGATGGTCTCCATCACATCGAGGGGGATCTGGTGATAGGTGAGATCCACATACGGAATCTTGAGCTGCATGGCCAGAGCAAAGGCCATCTCCTCTTCGGAGATCAGATTCATCCCCACGAGGATCTGGCCGAGCCTTTTCCCGCTGTCCTTTTGTGCTTTCAATGCTTCTGAAAGCTTTTCCGGCGCCAGCAAACCCGTCTCGACCAACAGCTCTCCAAGCTTCCGCCTGGAGGGGAAATCTCTCTTCATCTGAGAGCGGGTCTCTGAAACAATCGGCCTTTGAGTCTCCATCATCCGGTCTGTATCATCGGGTATATCGAATTGCTGAAAGGAAGATTTTCTGCAAAACACAGACGGACAATCCTAATGTGGACCTCTTTTAAATTCAAGTTCTTTTAGGAGAACTCCCTGACCATGGAATTTTTTTGACATCGAGGTGGTGTTCTACTATAGATACACTCGGAAAAACTCCATATCTCAAGGATCTTGGCACCAGAGGCCTGCTTTTGCACGCTTACTGGGCCAGAGGGTCCCAGTGACCCCCCGGGGGAACATACCCGTCCTTCTCCCGATTCTCACAGGCGATAATGGTCAGATCATCCCTGAAAACCGGGAAAACCGAGCTTCTCATAGCCACCCTCTCTGCGGCACTTTTCATTGCCCTCTCCTTTGGGTCCTTTCGCACATTCGAATCCATCGGCAAGATCCTATACGGAATGGAGATGCGCCTGGATCTTCCGCAAAGGGGGGGCGAGAACAGAATCGCCATCGTCAATATCGACGAAAAGAGCCTCAACCAGCTGGGACGGTGGCCGTGGCCGAGGTCTCTTCTTGCCGACATGATCCGGATCCTCAAAGACAATGGGGCGAAATTGATCGCTCTCGATTTTCTGTTCAGCGAACCCGAGCGAAACCAGGGGCTTCAGGAACTGCGGGAACTTGAAAAGACGATTCGTCTCCGAAATGCCGACAATGCGATGGATCCGTGGCTTCTCGACTCTTTGACGGAAATCAAGAATCGTCTCGATAACGATGCCGTCCTTGCAAGAACGATCAGGGAATGCGGAAATGTCATTCTCCCGGTGCTCGGAAAATTCGGAAGGTACGATACCGAGGTCGTTGTGCCGGAAGATTCGGCTCTCAAGAGGAGCGTCTTTCCCTTCAAAAGCGCATCGAGTCTTCTTTCCGTGAATCAACTGACCGTCCCCTTCGATGAACTGGCGAGAAGCTGTGAAGGTTTCGGCCACATCAATCTTTCTCCCAACCGGATACTCGAAGGGGAGGTCCACCTCCTGTTTATCGATTATCGTGGACACCTCGTCCCTTCGCTCGGCCTGCACCTGGCCCTGGATTATCTGGATAAGAAAACTGAGGAGATCCTGAAGCCCGGCATGGGGATTCAGATTCGAGAAAGCCTCATCCCCACCACAAATGGCGAGATGTTCATCAAATACAAGGGAGGAAGGCGATCTTTTCCCTACTACTCGTTCGTGGACATCTTGAATGTAAAGAAGGTTCCTGCGGTTTTCGAAAATAAGATCGTTCTGATCGGCTCGACCGCCGAGGGGGCTGCCTCCGTCAACACCCCTGTGGATGTTGAAATGCCCAGAATCGAGCTGTTGGCAAATGTGGTCGAAAACCTGATGAACGATCGATTCGTCAAGCGCCCGGAATCGATCGTCTTCCTGGAAATCGCGCTCATTGTTCTCGTGTCCTTTGCCGGGTCGATGCTCCTGCCGCGTCTGGGATGGTTCAATCGAATGGCTGCTGTCGCAGGAATGCTCTTTTTCGTTTTCCTGATCGGCGTTTTCTTTTTCATCGCGCTGGATATCTGGCTGAAGACCGTGTACATAGGCCTTTCTCTCGTCACAATATGCATCGCGACCTTTGTCAGGGATCTGATCGCCGGGGCCAGGCGATACGACATCACGTCAAAAGAGAGCATCGAGACCAACAGGATGCTCGGCCTGAGCCTGCAAAGCCAGGGTCTGCTCGACCTCGCCTTTGACAAATTCCGGAAGTGCCCGCTCGATGATGCCATGAAGGACCTGATTTACAACCTGGGACTGGATTACGAAAGGAAGAGGATGATCAACAAGGCGGTCTCCGTCTACGAGTACATCCTCGATAACGACCGGGACTACAAAGATTTGAGCGACCGAACCCCGAAGCTGAAAAAGCTCGTCACTCCTTTCCCGACAGGTGGTGAAGGGAGGAAAGGGGGAGATATTCTTGTCTCCGATGACCTTGGATTACGTCCGACTGTCGGTCGCTATGAGATCATCGGCGAGGTCGGGAAGGGCGCCATGGGAATCGTCTACAAGGCCAGGGACCCAAAGATCAACCGGTTGGTGGCTGTAAAGACCATTCGTTTCTCCGATGAAATCGAAGCGGAAAAAATCGAGGAGGTGAAAGCTCGATTTCTGAAGGAGGCTGAAATGGCAGGAAAACTCTCCCATCCGTCGATAGTCTCCATCTATGATGTGGGAGAGGATTATGACCTGGCCTACATGGCCATGGAGTTCCTGGAGGGGGAAAACCTCCGAAAATTCTGCTCCAGGGAGTCACTGCTCTCCCTGAGACAGGTTCTTTTTTTAATCACTGAGACCGCTCTGGCACTTGATTATGCGCACTCGATGGGGGTCATCCACAGGGACATCAAACCCGGAAACATCATGCTGTTGAAAGACGGACGTGTGAAGGTCACGGATTTCGGAATTGCAAAGGCGGTCTCGTCATCCCAGACAAAGAGCGGTGTTGTCCTCGGGACTCCCAGCTACATGTCCCCGGAGCAGATCAATGGGTATAACCTGGACGGCCGCTCCGATATTTTTTCCCTGGGCGTGGTCTTTTTCGAACTTCTGACGGGAAAGCTCCCGTTCGAAGGGGACAGCATAGGAAATCTCTTCTACCACATTACACAGCGCACCCACCTCTCGGCCCGTAAAATCAACTCGAGGGTTCCCAAATCGTGTGAACAAATCATCGACCGTCTTCTCTCCAAAGAACCCGAGCAGCGGTTCCAGTCCGCCGGGGACCTCGCCCGATATGTGAAAGCGGTGGCTGCGAAGATCGAACAGCTGAAATCCAGGGCGGCGTGAAAGAGTAGGCAGTAAGCAGTAGGCAGTAAGCAGAATGAAACAGCCAAACGCTCGTGACGGTATTCGAGGAGGTCGCGCTTTTCATTCCCGCCAATTACCCGTTTTCAGCAGGATGGTTGTATCGAGCGGAGCGTCGCTAGAAACGAACGGGTTCTCCGCTGCACTCCGAGAAGCTGTCTGGAGCGAGCTCCTGCTCGCGATCCTCTCGGAGCGGAATGAATCGCAACCGGGAGGTTGCTCCAGAAGATGAGAAGATAAGGCCCACCCTGAGATATCCAGCAAAAAACCCGTTCATGCTTCGATATCTCAGCATGAACGGGTTTTTCTTGAATCGATTCGGCAAAGAGGCCGATCAGGCAATCCCCAGCTTGTGTTTGAGGGAGCTCAGGGTATTCTTCATCAGCATGGTGATGGTCATGGGACCGACGCCCCCCGGGACCGGCGTGATATACCCGGCGATCTCTTTGGCAGCATCGAAGTCCACGTCGCCTTTCAGGATGGCGACCTTCTTGCCTGTCTTCTCGCTCACCTTCTCGCCTACTCTGTTGACACCCACGTCGATGACGCAAGCGCCTGGCTTGATCCACTGCGGTTTGACAAGATCAGGGACACCGGCGGCAACAATGAGGATATCCGCACGCCTGCAGTGAGAGGCGAGGTCTTTCGTGGCCGTATGGACGATGGTAACCGTCGAGTTTGCCCCTTTGCCCTTCTGAAGCATCATGTTGGCGATCGGCTTTCCCACGATGTTGGAGCGCCCCACCACGACCACTTCGGCTCCGTTCGTCTCGACCCCGGCCCGAACGATCATCTCCTGGATACCGGCAGGCGTACACGGAGGGAACTTGACCTCAGAGCCACCGATCATGAGACGGCCCACATTGACCGGATGAAAACCATCCACGTCCTTGTCAGGATCGATCGCATTGAGCACCTTTTTCTCATTGACGCCCTTGGGAAGAGGCAGCTGCACAAGGATCCCGTGAATGGTGTCATCCTTGTTGTATTTTTCGATGAGTGCGAGCAGGTCCTTCTCCGAGAGATCCGGCGGCTGGCTGTCCTGGACCTCATGAAAACCAAGGCTCTTGGCTGTCTCGATCTTGGCGGTCACGTAAGAAACAGAAGCCGGGTTCATCCCGACCAGGATCGTGACCAGCCCGGGGACGACCCCGCGCTCCTTCTTGATCTTCTCCACTTCCGCCCTGATCTCCGCCAGGATTTCTTCACGTATATCCGTGCCCTTAATTAATTTCGCCGTCATATTCCAATCTCCTTTCATTAGGTGGTATTCAATACGATCGTGGCAACGTTTTACATCACTTCGTTTGAAGTTGCTTCTAACCGCTCAGGATTGGATCTTCGACTCGCGCAATGTGACTGTAATGGAGTCGGGAAGTATCGATGCCATCTGGAAATACTTCCATTCCCGGACGCACACCGGTCATTTTTCGGATATCCAATCTGCAGAAGAGGGCTTCCGCACGCCAAGGGGGAAAGGATTCTCAGCAGCCTGCTCGTGCGGTCAATTTTGGATAGCATATGTATTCTGCAAGATCAATGGATTTCATCGCAAGCCAGAGCACATGAGGGAATTGAAAACCCCGGAAAGATCCCTTCGTGCGCTTTTTCTCCGTGGGTAGATTTTCCTTTTCTAAGGGCCTCTCTCCCGAGAAGAAGACGAAGGGCGGCTACACTCAAGCCCTGGCCCTGCCCGGGCCGGCAAGGCTTGACGAATCCCCATCTTTTCACTAGCCTGTGCTCATGCAGAATGGAATGGACAGATTGAGAGAGGCACTCAGGAAGGCAGCGTGTGTGTCGGTGCTTACCGGCGCGGGCATTTCGGCGGAAAGCGGGGTCCCCACATTCAGGGGAGCTGACGGGTTGTGGGAGAATTACAATGTCATGGAGCTTGCCACCCCGGAGGCATTCGAGAACGACCCGGAGCTCGTCTGGCGATTTTACAACTGGCGCCGCAGCCTCATCAGCCGGCTCACCTTCAATGCCGCACACAAGGCCCTTGCAGAGCTCGAGACGAGAATACCCCGCTTCACCCTCATCACCCAGAACGTAGACGGTCTTCATGCCAAAGCAGGGAGCCGGAATATCCTGGAAATTCATGGAAACCTCTGGAAGGTCCGTTGCGTCGAGTGCTCCATGATCGTTCTGGACCATTCCCCGGACATGGGACACCTTCCAAGGTGCAGCCGGTGCGGGGGGTTCTTGAGACCCCATGTGGTCTGGTTCGGCGAATCCCTGGACCCCGACATCCTCCAAAAATCCCTCGATGCATCGCGCTCCTGCGAGGTCATGATCACCATAGGCACCTCGGCCATAGTACAACCTGCAGCCTCGCTGGCAATGGAGGCAAGAAGGTCCGGCGCCCTGACCGCTGAAATCAACCTGGAGAGGACGGGCCATTCCGAGTTTATGGATCTGGTCCTCCTGGGCAAAGCGGGAGAAACTGTTCCCGGGCTTCTGGAAGGCTGGTCATGAAGCCGTCCTCCATCATTACACTGCTGACGGACTTCGGACTCTCCGATCCCTATGTCGCCATGATGAAAGGCGTGATTCTCTCCATCAATGCCGGAGCGCGAACAGTGGATATCACGCACGACATCAGCCCTGGAGCGATTTACCGGGCGGCAACCGTTATCCGGGAGACATACCGGTTCTTCCCGGCAGGGACCATTCACGTGGGCGTGGTGGATCCCGGGGTCGGCAGCGATCGAAGGATGATCGCTTTGGAAGCGAACGGGCACGTTTTTGTCGGGCCTGATAATGGGCTCTTCTGGCTGATTTTGCAGGAGGCGACGGATGCCCGGGTTGTCCACCTGACGGAGAAGCGCTTCTTCCTCTCCTCAGTCAGTTCGACCTTTCATGGAAGAGACGTATTTGCACCCGTTGCCGCACACCTTTCCCTCGGTATGGCCCTGGAAAACGCGGGAGTCCTGATCACCGATCCCACCCCGCTCCTTTCCCCGATTCCCCGCCTGGAAAGGAACGCTCTGGTCGGGCAAATCACCCACGTAGATCATTTCGGCAATCTCATCAGCAATGTCGGAGCAGAAACATTGCACCGGTTCCTGGGACCATCCCGCCCCTTGATCCAGGTTGGGACCCTTACCATTGGAAGATTGGACAGGATTTACTCGGATGTGGAAGAGGGCATGCCGCTCGCTTTTCTCAACAGCTCCGACCTCCTGGAGGTAGCGGTCAACCTGGGCAGGGCCTCTGAGGTTGTGGGGGTGGAAAAGGAAGATCTGATCGGCACTCCGGTCAGGATCTCGAAGGCGAGCTGATTTTCGTGAGGCTGGAACCGCGAAGGCGCGAAGAACGCCAAGAAAGAAGGAAACAAGGAAAGATGTAAAATTGGGTTTTCCACCTGCCGGAAAGGCTTTCGGCAAGTGGAAAACCCAATCTTTTCTTAGCGCACTTGGCGTCTTGGCGGTTAAGACTGAGAATCATTATCCTGCTCCGTGCCCGAGAGGCGCGCCAGGTACTCCTCCCATTCCACTGGAATGAGATACTTTTTCTTGTTGTTACACTCCTTGCAGCAGGGCACGATATTCCCTTTGAGGCTCTTTCCTCCTCTGCTGAGGGGAATGACGTGATCCATGGTGAGATTCTTGACGCCCACTTTCTGACGGCAGTAATAGCAGACCCCCTCGCCGATCTTTCTCATCCACCACGCCGACTGTCGCAAGTGCCGCGCTTTTTCCTTCTCTTTCCGTACAGCCTCCTCGCTGGGAATGATCAGTTCAGGACCGCCAGATCTCCCTTTGTCCCTCCTCCTGCTTCTTGCTTTCTCTCTTCTCCTGTCTTGCACGACGCGCCCGGCCTGTTGATTTGATGTTTTTTGCAATGCCGAATGTCAAACGGCAAAGAACTGCCTCAGATTATCACGGCCGCAAGGAAAGCCAAAGGCCAAAAGTTGGGAACGTCGTGCAGTGCGTCTGCGTAGATATGGCAATCAAAAGCAACCGGACAGAGCCCAAGTACCGGTTGACGAGCCGATACATCCATGTTAAGAAACATTCGGATGGATGAGGATTTCCGCCACTTTATGAAAGAAGCCCTCAGGGAAGCGGAAAAGGGATTTTCAGAGGGCGAAGTCCCTGTGGGGGCTCTGGTTGTCCATCAGGATGGAAGGATTCTTGCAGCGGCCCATAACAGGCCTATCTCCCTCCAGGACCCTACGGCACATGCGGAAGTGCTTGCGATAAGGGCTGCGGCCTCGAAATGCGGGAATTACCGCCTCCCCGGGGCTGCCCTGATTGTGACTATCGAGCCCTGCTCCATGTGCATGGGTGCGGCTCTGAATGCAAGGATTTCCCGGTTGGTTTTTGGGGCAAGCGATCCCAAGGCCGGTGCGGCGGGATCTGTTTTCGACCTTGCGCGGTCCGGTGCCCTGAACCACAGGATCGAGGTGGTCTCAGGAATTTTGGAAGAAGAGTGCTCCGGGCTGATGCAGGAGTTTTTTAGTTTGCGAAGGAAACGATCGGCGGACTCGGGGAGAGGTACCGAAGTGGTCGTAACGGGGTCGACTCGAAATCGACTTGTCCCGTGAAAAGCGGGGCACGTGGGTTCGAATCCCACCCTCTCCGCCAGAAGAACCGTTTTACAATTATGCTGCAGGAATTGGCAGCGACAGGTCGAACCGGGGAGAACTGCAACAGAACCGGTTCCCCATGAAGACATCTTCAGGGGCAACTCCCCTGAAGCAGCCGCGGAGAGATGTCCGAGTTGGCTGAAGGAGCGCGACTGGAAATCGCGTGTACCGCCTTTAAAGCGGTACCGAGGGTTCGAATCCCTCTCTCTCCGCCATTTTTTTCTGAGCCGGTTTGATCGAACCGGGAGAGTTTGTGAAATCCCGTTCCAAGTCTCAGGGGACAGGTTTCAGATGTCTGCCGGGATCGGCAAGTTGAAACGGTATGGCTACACCCAAGAAACACAAATCCGGTTGATCCTGTTATCCAGTCGAAATTTTTGAAAAGTTCCAAGGGGCATGGAAATCTTCGAACGAATCCTCCTTTCAGCCTGAAGCCCTTGTCTGGGACAGGTCGTCAGCCTCTTTCCAATCCCCGGAAGAATGATCATGCAAGGTGGCATATGGTTTACGAGGTCCTGGCCAGAAAGTGGCGGCCCCAGATCTTTCAGGATGTAGTCGGTCAGGAGCACATTACCCAGACCCTGATGAATGCCGTCAAGGAAGACAGGATCGCGCATGCCTATCTCTTTGGTGGAGCAAGGGGGGTGGGGAAAACCTCCGTGGCGAGGGTTTTTGCAAAGGCGATCAATTGCAGAAGCGGAGAACCCGGAACCCCGTGCAATACCTGTCCCAGCTGCATGGAAATCACGAGCGGATCCGCCATGGATGTCCAGGAAATCGACGGCGCATCCAATCGCGGGATCGAGGAGATCCGGGAACTGAGGGAGAATATCAAGTACATGCCGACCTCGGGGAGGTACCGGGTCTATATCATAGACGAAGTTCATATGCTGACCCTTCCCGCCTTCAATGCCCTTCTCAAGACACTCGAAGAACCGCCCTCACACGTGAAGTTCATTTTTGCAACCACCGATCCCCACAAGGTGCCTGTAACTATCCTCTCCAGGTGCCAACGGTACGATTTCAAACGAATCCCGCCTCAGAACCTGATCCTTCAGCTTGAGAAGATCTGCCAAAAGGAGGGTTTTGAGATCAGCAGGACGGGATTGGCCGTTATTGCGGCAAAGGCAGAGGGCAGCATGAGGGATGCCGAGAGCCTGCTGGATCAGGTGATCTCTTTTACAGGCCGAAAAGTTGAAGACGCGGATATCGCCGACATCCTGGGAATCATGGACCGGGAGCTCATTGCCGAAGCCTCTCTTGCCGTAATCGAAGGGAGCGGTCCGAAATGTCTGGAGATCGTGGATCGAATCTACAACTACGGGTATGACACCAGAGAGTTCTATCGCTCGCTGATGGATCAGTTCAGAAACCTGGCGGTCTCACTGATCGATCCTGAGAATCAGACGCTCGAAATGAGCGATGCGGACAGGAGGGAGCTGCGGCGTCAGGCGGAGATCGCCGGTCTCGAACGGCTTCAGCAGTACCTGAATCTCCTGATCGCAAGGGAGGAAGACCTGAGGACGACATCCCATCCCAGGCTTGTCCTTGAAGCCATCCTGATCAGGCTTTCGAGACTTGGCAACCTGCTCTCCTTCGAAGATATCCTCCACAAGCTGGAGCTCCTTGAAAAGCGTTTTACGGAAGGTGCTGTCGGATGCAGAATCGAAAGCGGCCCTGCTGAGGTTTCAGAATCTCCGGGCCGATATGCCGCCCCGGAGAGCGGACCGGCTCAAAAAGAAGATCGGGGATGGGAAGGTTTTCTCGATTATGTTTCTTCCAAAAGCATACCGTTTGCCAATGTGCTCAGAAACTGGCGTCTCGTGGGTCTGCAACCGGACCTCGTCGAACTGGCCAAGGGCGACAATACCTTTTCAGCCTCATACCTGGATGACCCGGAAAGAAAAAAAAGACTTATAGAATATTGCAGTGAGTATTTCGGGAAGGAGATGCAGATCAGGGTTGTAGCGGGTGAGAAGGCTGCCCCCCCTCTACAGTCTCCTGGAAAGAACGGCCTGAAGGCGGCCGTTGACCTGCCCGGCCCGATCCAGGACGTATTGGAGATCTTCAAGGGGGAGATCCAGGGGGATCTGCACGGAAAAGAAAAGAAATGACCATACGCCCTCGAATGTTTGATCAGGTGAGCATATCTGAAACTCAATCGTGTGGTGTCTCCTAAATACATGGAGTAAAAATCCCCCCCACAGGGGCCGGCTTTGATGCACCCCGAAGGGGTGAAGTTAGTGGCGCTCTTGTCACCGGAATAGTGGAATGTTGGAATAGTGGAATATTGGGAAGAAATTACCCAAAACCGGGAGAAGATATGGAGGGAGAATCATGAAAGGCATACCGAACCTGGGGAACCTGATGAAGCAGGCCCAGCAGTTTCAAGCAAAGTTCGCAAAGTTACAGGAAGAACTGGCCGAAAAGACGGTTGAGGGCACTGCAGGCGGAGGCATGGTGAGCGTGGTCGCCAATGGCAAGCAGGAGATCCTCTCCGTTCGGATCGATCCCGAGGTCGTTGACCGCGAAGATATCGAGATGCTGCAGGATCTCGTCCTGGCCGCTGTAAACGACGGCCTCACAAGGGCAAAGACGATGATGAACGAGGAGATGGGAAAAATCACCCAGGGCATGAATCTGCCGAACATCCCTGGTCTCTTCTGAAGGGATACAGCCCATGGGGATCTATCCGCCTCCTCTTGAAAAATTGATACAGGAACTCTCCAGGCTTCCTGGAGTGGGCCAGAAATCCGCTACCAGGCTTGCCCTGTTCATTCTTCGAAGCGAAAGGGAACTTGCGGAAGGGCTCTCCCAGTCCCTGCTGGCCGTAAAAGACAGAATCCGGTTCTGTTCCGTGTGCTATAACCTCACTGAAGAGGATCCCTGCCCCATTTGTAATGACCCGAACAGGGCAAACGGAGTGGTCTGTGTTGTGGAAGGGCCTGGAGATCAGCTGGCCATCGAGGAAAGCAGGGTCTTCCAGGGGAGATACCACGTGCTCCACGGCGTGCTTTCGCCCCTTGAGGGGATCGGACCTGAGGATCTCAAGATCGGCGAACTCCTGGCACGGCTCGGAAAAGAGGAGGTCACCGAGGTGATCCTGGCCACCAATCCGACCACGGAAGGAGAGTCCACCGCCGCCTATCTGGCGAAGATACTCTCGACAAAAGAGGTCAGGATCAGCCGTATCGCCCTTGGTATTCCCATGGGCGGAGACCTCAAGTACATGGATTCGATGACCCTTCAGCATGCCCTCAGGAGCAGGAATCCCCTCCAGGCATGAAACCGGCTATGAGGCTTGAAAGCTGGGAAGCCTGGAAGCAAGAGCGTCGACGGCAGGATAGAACCTTTTTTTGTTTTGAGCTTCGAGCATCCCAGCTTCCAGGCGCGAACGCAGTGGGTATGGGATCGATCTGAACGGGGGCTGGAGCGCTGATGAATGTTTTCGAATCTGTCTTTCTTGGATTAATTCAGGGGTTAACGGAGTTCCTTCCGGTCAGCAGCTCCGGGCATCTGGTGCTGATGCAGAATCTTCTGGGTATGAAGGAACCTGCCCTGCTTTTCGACACCGCCCTGCATGCCGGCACTCTCCTCGCCGTTTTCATCTACTTCAGAACAGATCTCAAAAGGATGCTGAAGGAAGGGTATCAGTTTGTCCTGGACCTTTTCCGGCGCGAAGCGACATGGGGAAGCCTTAATGAGAACCACTACCATTATGCGGGTCTCCTTCTCTGGACCATTGCCGGAACGATCCCCACAGGCCTGATCGGCATCCTCTTCAAAGACGAGTTGGAGCTCCTTTTCGGTTCAGTGCCGATCGTCAGCGTCATGCTTCTCGTTACCGGCACCTTTCTCTTCGCCACCCGGTGGATTCCGGAGAGATATTCCAAGAAAATCAACATCGGTCTGTTGATTGCCCTGGCCATCGGCATAGCTCAAGGTATTGCGATCATCCCGGGCATTTCCAGATCAGGCGCCACTATAGTTTGCGGGCTGTTCTTCGGTCTGGCAAGGGAACAGGCCGCCCGATTCTCCTTTCTTCTGTCCATACCGGCCATTCTAGGCGCCGTGGTGCTGCAGATGGATGCTGAAGGAATGGGAAAGGTGGGTGGTGCTGCGCTCCTGACAGGTTTCGCCGCAGCCGCAATAGTAGGACTCGTGGCCCTCAAGCTTCTCGTGAACCTGGTCAGGAAAGGACGCCTCTCCTACTTTGCCCCTTATTGCTGGGCAATCGGCCTCATCGGCTTACTGGCATAATCGAGACTTGAGATTTCAGATTTCAGATTTCAAATTTGAAATTTCAAATTTCAAATTTATTTACCACCCGCCCAGATCACCCAACCCCAGGAGTGTGAACGAGACCATGAAACTGTCGACGCCGGCGAAACTGTCCACCGACACTCTTACTCCCCAGCACTGAGACAGATACTGCATGTAATACCTTGCACCAACGCTCCTGTCCTGGTTTAGATTCCTGTGCAGGGAGGTGCCTGCTGCAATCGACTCCGTGAGGTTCAGGTGGACGTTGTAGCCGATGCTCTCGTTCCCGTCTTTGATATAGAGATACTCAATCCCATAGCGGTCTGACCTGCCGCCCGCCCGTTTCACACTGAACTCCAGGAATGTGTCTGTGAAGGCGACCTCGTTTTCATAGTGGTCCCACCAGACTTCACTATCCACTTCCACGTTGGGGAAAGGGTGGGCGGTGACAATTCCCATGAGGGGTTGTAAAGGTCGTTCCTCCCTCAAAGGTTCATCATCCCGCCTTGCCTCGCCGATATCGTAGCCTTGGACCAGTTCCAGGGTCCCCCATTGCTTGTAGGCAACCTCTCCCTTCTCATTCTCATTCCTGGCGTCGAGGAAATTCGCGAGCGAAAAGGCCACCACGTTCTGATTCATACCGATCGGATCAAACCTCGGATCCGTGGCCTGGCCCGACGTTCGGGAAAAGGAGACGAGTTTTGTTCTGTTCTCTTGATCGATCGGTTCAAACCATGGTTGATATTTCGAACCATCGTTATAGCCCCTGTAACGGTAAAGGAGAGAAGGGAAAATCTTGTGCTTCACCCTTCTGGTGTCCCCCCACTCCAGGTCATACGTTCTTTCCAGGAGTGTGGAAAGACGCGCCTGCAGATCATAGGCATCTCTCGACACCTCGTCCGTGAATCCGTCCTCCCTCTCGAAGAACTGGGTGGCCCGTGAGAAGCCGGCCGAGGGCTGGAACTCCACAAACGGCCCCAGCCAGAAAGGATGGGTTACCTCGGGGCCAAAGGAAACCCGCTGACCTCTGTCGCCATAATCACGCCAGATGTAGTCCACATCCGACCTGAATCTCATGTAAAGCGATTCACTGAGGACGGAACGGGGCAGGAGGGAGTACATGGCCCCGCCTATAGGCTGCGGGGTGTTGTCAAAGGGATTGTCCCTGGTCCTCTGGTAGTAGGAACTGTGTCCCTGGAGGCTGTAGTCCGACTGGTCACGGCTGAACCTGATTCTGGATGTGCGCAGGGGAGATAAGATCTCCTCAACAGGTCTCCCGAACTGGTCAACGAGATCCGGCCTTCCCTGGTACCCGTAGAGTCCTCGTTGAAATTCCCGGAGATAGTCCTGGTCGCTCAGATAGTCTGCGTCCAGCCTGGCCGTTATCCCAAGGGGCATGTCCTGGTCCGCCTTGCTCCTGAACCAGTACCGCGTCTGGTTGGTTCGCTCAAAAGGGCTAATGTCTGCCTGGTCGGAATCTCCAAGGTCTTTCCGGTCCACATTGTCGGAGAGGATGTCGAAGAGGAACACCCCCTTGGAGTCCTGCTCTGCAACGTATCGCCATTCAAACCCCTGCATCAATCCGCGCTCGCTCATATAGTGCTCATAAAAGGTGGCGTCGGTCTGATCCGAGATGGCCCAAAAAATGGGAAGTTCGATCTCTGCGCCGTTTAAACTCGAATACCCGAGTCCCGGAGGGAGGACCCCGCTTTGTCGAGTGGTTTTTGCTGGAAAAATTCCATAAGGAACCCAGAAGACCGGAAATCCTCGAATCCTGAAAACCCCGTTTTTCACCACCCCGTACCCTTCAACCGTGACCTTCACCTCTGACGCGGTAATGGACCAGGGAGGAGTTGCCGAATCACAGGTGGTGACAAGAGCATCCTTGACCAGGTAGGTATCCGGTCCCAGCCTTTGCATGGAATCGCCATTGACGTGGAAATTGTTCTCCCGCATGAAAAGCCTGGCCTCTGTGACCTCGCCGGTCTGAGTGCGAAGATCGAATGTGGCCCGTTCACCCATGAGATAATCGCCGTTTGTCTCGAACCGCACGTCCCCTGAGACCTCGATATAACCCGTTTCCTGGTTGTACACCGCCTTCCTGGCATAGAGGACCTGGCCTTTCCTGGTCGCAACGACGTTCCCTTCGGCGATCACCAGGGCCTCCCTTTCCATGTAGCTCATCTTGTCGGCCGTGATCTCCCACTGTGCTTCCGGATCGTCAAGGAACCTCTCTCTCAGGGACCGTTCGGCTCCTTCCGAAGCGGTTCCCCAAAAAAGGGAGCAGGCCAAAATGTATAACAGAACGATCGCTTTCCCAAACGGCGAAGACCTCTTCTTTTTACGCATGGTGCGCCCTTTTTCACCACCTGAGTTCATCGGACCCATACCTTTCCGGATCGAGACAGGTCATGGCTTCTCCGACTGTAAAGAGAGAGCCGCAGATAAGAATCATGTCCTTCAACCCCGCTATCTCTTTCGCCCTTGCAATGGCCGCTTTCAGCGTGTGAGCGATTTCCCCCCGCTTTCCCAATGAGCGTGCAGCCTCTCTGATCTCCTCCGGAGCAGCCGCACGGTAGTAGTCCGGTCGGCTGTAGATGAGATAATCCGCTATGGGGCCGACTGCCCGAACGATTCCCCCGATGTCCTTGTCCTTCATGATGCCCAGCACTATGATGAGCCGCCTGTACCGGAACTCCCGGGGCACGTCAGCTGCCAGAACCCTGACGGCGCCGGGATTATGCCCTCCATCGAGCACAATCAGGGGCCGTTCGGAGAAGACCTGCAGTCTGCCCGGCCAGTATGGATGCTTCAGACCCCCTGTGATATCTTCCGAGGAAATGGAGAATCCTTTTCGATCGAGCAACTCGACGACTGCAAGCGCCGTAGCTGCATTGCGGTGCTGGAACCGCCCCTTCATGCCCAGTTCCATCCCCTTCAGATTCCGTTTGACCCCGAGATAATGAAGCCCCGCGCCATTGGTCCTGTACTTCATGTCCCGGCCAACTCTCCAGAGACGGGTCTTCTTCTCGTCGCACACGGATTGAAAGAAGCGAAGCACCGAAGGTTGTCTTTCGGCAGTGACAAGATCAACGCCCCGTTTTATGATCCCCGCTTTCTCACCCGCAATGTCCATGATTCGGCGGCCGAGATAGAACTGGTGATCGAGTGAAATGTTGGTGATCACCGACACCAGGGGTCTGATCACATTCGTGGCATCCAGCCGGCCGCCCATGCCTACTTCCATGATTGCCAGATCGCAACCTTTCCGGGCGAAATGGATCAGAGCCATGGCTGTTGTAACTTCAAAGAATGTGGGCGGATGGGCAGGATCGATCTTTTCCCGGAGCGCTGTTGTAAGATCCGCCACCTCATCCGGGGAGATCTCCACGCGGTTGATCCGAAACCTCTCCGTGAACCTTACCAGGTGGGGGGAAGAGTAGAGGGCCACCTTGAGACCGGATTCCATGAGGATGGATTCCAGCATTGCGGCAACCGAACCCTTCCCGTTGGTTCCCGCGATGTGGATGTACCGCTGTCCCCTGTGAGGATTCCCAAAACCCTTCAGAAGATTCGAGGTCTTGGACAAGCCGAACTTGATGCCGTATTTCTGAAGTCCGTAAAGGTATTCAAGGGCTTCCTTGTATGAAAGACTTTTTTTCATCGCATTTCACCTAACAGGATCCGGACCGAGATGCAAGATACAGGATGCAAGATTTAAAACAGATGCAAGATACAGGATGCAGGATGCAAGATGAAGCACAAAACAATGGCTGAAAAGAGAATTTTTGAAGGGTAGGATCTGCCGGTATAGGGTCTGAGAAGAAATTGGCGGCACAATATCTTTCCCGGGATTCATTTTCGTCATTCCTACGAAAGAGGCTGTGTCGCAATCACTGGGGAGCGCGTTTGCTGTCATTTCGACCGAAGGGAGAAATCTTTAATTCCGTCTACCTGCAAAACCTAGATTTCTCGGCTTCGCCTCGAAATGACATTGCGAAGCAGTCTCGAAAGCCGGAATCCAGGCTTTTACACTGTCTTTTTACAGGAAAAGGATCTGGGGGTTCACCGGATTGACGAAACGTTGGCATCGAGCATTGACTAATTTGTCCGCCATGCTCTTTGCGCTATCCGCTTTGCTTCTTTGCCCTGCCTGCATCTTGTATCCTGGATCTTGCATCCGTCCTCATCTTCTCTCCAGCGTCGTATAACCCAGGTGAAGCACCCTCCGGCCGCAGTCCCTGAACAATACCTCGACCTTTTCGCTGTCGATCAGCTTGGAGATCACGCCGGCTCCGAATGCAGGATGGCTCACCCTGTCCCCGGGCCTCAGTCTCAGCGCTGAGCCCTCCTCCGTTGACATAGTCGGAACAACCGGCCTGTTTGCCGGCGCTCTGGGAGCGATCGGAGGGCGGCTGTATGACCTCGAGGATCCATGTTCGAGAACTCCTCCCGGGAGGTTCTGAACAAAGGAGGAAAGCAGCCCTCTTCCTGTATTCCAGGACATCCAAGGTTTTCCCGCCTCCTGCCCCGGATAGCAGAGAACGAGCTGATCCCTGGCCCGGGTTGTCGCAACATAAAGGAGCCTTCTTTCCTCTTCGAGGGATTCCTCGCTGGAGGATGCCTTGAAAGAGGGGAAATACCCCTCTACGAGCCAGATAACGAAGACCACGGACCACTCCAGCCCTTTGGCGGAGTGAACGGTCGAGAGGGTGAGGCTTTCTCCCCTCCCGGCCGGGTCAAAGTCCGAACTGCTTGTAGGGGGCTCCATAACGAGATCGTCGAGAAAAGGCCTGAGCTTGCGGTACCGGCCCGCCATGGGAATGAGTTGTTCCAGGTCCCTCGCCCGTGCCGGAAAATCGTCGAATCTCTCCTTCAGAATCGGGTCATAATACTGGATCGCCAGTTCAACCGCCGCTTGGGGGCTCAGATCGGAGGCGGAGAGTTTTTTCAGGAGGCCGCCCAGCTGCCTCAGTCCGTCATCCCCTTTTCCCATTCCAGGCCATCCGCCGATTTCCCATGGGGAACGGCCTTCCTCCCTCAGCCAGGCAGTGATGGCCTGGCTCTTGGCAGGTCCTATGTTTTTCACCATGCGCAGCGCGCGTCCCCAGCTGATGCCGTCGTCCTTGTTCAGGGCAACCCGCAGATGCGCCAGGAGATCCTTTATATGCGCCGATTCCATGAATTTGAAACCGCCGTACTTCACAAAAGGAATTCCCTGCCTGGCGAGTTCCAGTTCCAGCTCAAAGGAATGATACGCGGCCCTGAAGAGAACGGCGATATCGCGAACGGACCGCCCTGACGCAAGCTGTTCCTTGACCGAGTTGCAGATGAACATGGCCTGCTCCGGTTCCGTCCTCGCATCGATGAGCTTGGGGTGCTCGCCTCCCGTTCTCCTCGTAAAAAGACATTTTGTATACTTCTGATGCGCCCTTTCCATCAAGGCATTCGTGAACGAAAGGATCGGCTGGGAGGAACGATAGTTCTCCTCCAGCTTGATGATTTTCACCTCGGGAAACATGCGGGGAAATTCAAACATGTTCCGATAATTCGCACCGCGAAAGGAGTAGATGCTCTGGCAATCGTCCCCCACCACCATGATATTGCGGTGGGTGTGCGCGAGTTCCTTCACGATGTCTGCCTGGATGGAATTGGTGTCCTGGTATTCGTCCACCATGACATATTGATACTGCTCGTTCAGGCTTTCTCTCACCTGTTCATTGTTAGAGAGAAGATCCCGGAACGAGAGAATCAGATCGTCATAGTCCAGGAGCTGATTCTCCTTCTTGAACGAACGATAACGGTTGCGGAGTTTCTCCACTTCCTGGACATACTCCAGAAACTGAACGTATTCCTCGCTCATCAGTTCCTCTGCGGAACACTGCAGATTGGCCGCCTTGCTGAGGATATTTGCAAGGGTGGAACGCTTCGGGAACCGTACCGATCCTTTACCCACCTGCATTTCATGGATAAGGGATTGTATCGCTTCTTCCATATCCGCCCTGTCCAGGACGGTGAAGCTCCGGTCGTATCCGATCAGGTTTGCCTTTTCCCTGAGGACGCGATGAGCAAGGGAATGGAACGTACCGCCCGAGATGAATCTGCAACGCTCATCCGCCAGATCCGCAGCCCGCTCCAGCATCTCCCCTGCAGCCTTTCTGGTAAAGGTCAGGAGCAGAATCCGCTCGGGCGAGACCCCGATCTCCACGAGACGCGCCACACGGTAGACGAGTGTCCGCGTTTTGCCGCTCCCCGCGCCCGCGATGACAAGCAGAGGACCCTTCAGGGTCATCACCGCCTCCAACTGCGCAGGATTGAGAACCCTCTCGTAGTCAATCGAACGGGATGAATCTGCACTCTTCACATTATTTTCAGCCGACAAAGGGGTGCTCCATTTCGTTTATCGAAGAAACATGGCGGAGAGAATCATGATTGCGACAGCCACGATCCCGAACAGCAGGATGAAAGGGATCAAATAGGCCATGATGACTCTCCCGTAGGAGGTACCGTGGATCTCCCTGAGTCCGATGATCTGGACAGCGATAAGCCACACGAATGCTGCCATCCCGCCAAGGAAGGGGATAATGGACAGAAACTGGGTGGCCTGGGAATAAGCCACCACTCTGAATGTCGCTTCGTATCCTTTTTGCCCCCCTCTCACGAGAAAAAGGCAGCCGTGAAGAACCAGGCTCGTGAGGATCAGCACGATAAAAACATAAGGGATGCACGAGAGCAACACAGCGGCCAACATGGCGCCCATGCCGATGTGTTCAATGAGGGAAAGGGATTGAATGCTGTCGGACATGACCAGAAAAGGCCAGAACAGTCCCCCCATGGTACCGGCCGCGCCTGAAAGCAACCCGAATGCCAAAGGTTCGCTCACTCCGCCCTCGTATCCCATTGCGCCGAAGAACCGGCGAGGAGAGAAAAGAACCTCTTTGAAGGTTCGGTAAAACGCGCTCCAGAAACCGATCTCCGACCGTCTCTCCCAAGGCGGACCCTGTGAAAGGGGGGATCTCTGAAGGTGGAGTTCAAAGCGGTTTTGGCATCGGGGGCAGTTCGCCCATCTGACTTCCGGAGGGATTCTCTCCGGAAGATTCCTGGAATAACCGCACTGGGGACAAACGATCTCTACGCTCATTCGCCCTTCCGGTCTCTGCACTTCAGACGGCTCAATTCCTTTTTTCTGGACCAGCGCTCGAGCCACCCGATCATACCCGCGCTCTCCTTGCGCTCGATCATCTCCTCGGTGAACCTGATTCCCTGATCGCTCGAAAGGGCAGCCTTCATGCAGTCCACACGCTCAATGCATTGCGCGCATCCTGGCGGCACCTCTCGCATTCCCCTCTTGCCCACAGGGAAAACCTTCTCGAGAATACCGAAACATTCCTTATTATTCCCATTCTTTTCTTCTTCAGCCACTGCCTGTCCAGCCCCGCTAAGTACTAGATCTTTATTGATTTGTATACAACATAAATATCCCCTCATAAAGACGAATCTCGGCCTTTCCTAAAAACAAATCCGATGCATGGCGCCTGAGCCTTGCGCACGCTCGCCATAGGACAGTGTTCAGAGTTCAGTGTTCAGAGTTCAGCGATTCCTATCTCTGAGCTGTGTGCAAGGGCCGGGGTCCATCGAAAATTTGATTACCTGCACAAAACCCTTGTGCTAGAATATTCTTTCATTGACACTCTTCTCAAACCAACCAGAGGAATCTAACAACATTGAGGTGAAGAAATGGAAAAGAAGGTGCTCGATGCGATGAAGAAGGCCGGCAAGCCGGTCAGGCCGGGGGATATTGCCAAGATCATCAAGGAAGACAGCAAGGATGTTTCCAAGGCTGTGGACTCCCTCAAAAAGGCAGGAAAGATCAGATCACCCAAGCGATGTTACTATGAACCCTGTTAGAGGACGAGAAGACGACAGGAAGTACTCCGGTTTCTTCGTTATCATCGTGGCGGTGTTCATAACGTGTCTTATCACGGCCAATGTGATCGCAGTCAAACTGGTCGATGTTTTCGGCATGATCATGCCCGCCGCAGTGCTGATTTTCCCTGTCAGCTACATAGCGGGCGACGTCCTGACAGAGGTGTATGGATATCACCAGGCAAGGCGTGTCATCTGGCTCGGCTTTTTCTGCAACGCCATCGTGGTCGGCGCGGTCCTCCTCAGTCAGGTGATGCCTCCCGCATCGTTCTGGGACGGGCAGGATGCGTATCAACGTATTCTCGGGCAGACACCCCGCATCCTCTTGGCATCCTTTGTTGCCTACCTGATCGGAGAATTTGCCAACTCCATCGTGCTCGCCAAAATGAAGATCGCAACCGGAGGGCGATGGTTATGGATGCGCACCATCGGTTCCACCATGATAGGACAGGGACTCGATTCTCTGGTCTTCATTCTGATCGCCTTTTCAGGCACTATCCCCGCCGGCGCCCTGGCCGCCGCTGTTTTCACCCAATGGATAGCAAAAACATGCTACGAGGTGATCGCAACCCCACTCACCTATGGCGTAGTCGGGTTCCTGAAGAAGAGGGAGCAGGTCGATTTCTTCGACCATGATACTCGGTTCAACCCCCTCCTGATTTCGTGAACGCATGATTGAAATCGAGCGCCAGGGAGCGGTTTGGGGATTCCGGATGGCCAGGAATGTCATGGGCCGGGGTCTTTACTTCACCGCGGCATACTGGGTGGACGGACTGCTCATCGACACCGGGTGTGCCCACACGGCAGACGAGTTCGTCACCGCCATTCGACCCTTTCCTGTGAAGCTCATCGTCAATACCCACTCTCACGAGGACCATATCGGCGCAAACAAGTGGTTTCAGGCCAGGGGCGTGGAAATAAGGGCGCATCAACTGGCCCTGCCGACCCTTGCGCAGGCCCGCGAGCAGAAAGTCCTCAGGCCCTACCAGCGCATCATGTGGGGCTACCCCCACCCCTCCACCGCATCACCCATAGGGGAAAAAGTCGAAACGGAGAAATACCGATTCCAGGTGATCCATACCCCGGGGCACAGCAGAGACCATATCTGCCTCTACGAACCGGACCAGGGTTGGCTCTTTTGTGGGGATGCCTATGTGGGAGGTCGCGATAAGGCCCTCCGGGCCGACTACAACATCTGGCAGATCCTCGAATCCCTGAAGAGGATGGCAGGCCTGAATGTCACGTGTATCTTCCCGGGAAGCGGAAGAGTTCGTGAAGAAGGCCGAAAACCGCTCACCGAAAAGATAGCGTATCTGGAGGAGAGGGGAGAAAGAGTGCTGGCCCTTTCCAACAGAGGATGGAGCTACAAAAAGATCCGAAAGGAACTCTTCGGAAAAGAGATGCTCATTTCCTATTTCACCCTCGGCCACTTCAGCGGCAGAAACCTCGTGAGGTCCTTTGTGGAGGACCGCTGATAACGGACTCCTGCCCAGTCAGCCCCCAACGTGGTCTCTTCGAACACAGCTATCCCACTCCGAAGGAATTGCTCTGTTCCATCGGTCAAATCGTTCCAGAATGACGTCTTGGCATGAATCCGCAGGGGAACTTACGGATGACTTCCTTTACGATGGGGGATCAACAAGGATCAGATTCCGGTGGCTGCAGGTCTTGTAGTCTTGCATCCGCAACTTGTGGTTTCACCGCTTTTCAGAAGGTAGTCATAAACAAGTGCCTGCTTCCCGCAATCGCATTGCGCTACCCAGGCTCCTGCCCGGCCGCTCCTGGATGGCCGAAGAACGACCAACTCACCAAATCTCTTACCCTTGAGTCCCAAGCCGTTTCCGTTTCCCGGGGCTCTCATTTTTCGACGCATAAATTTCTCCTCCTGAACCTGTAGAAGTTCTTTTAAAGAAAGGTTTTAGGTCTCTTGCCAGCCGAAGGGAACGCTATGACTTTTTCTCGGACTTACTCAGTCTAGAAGGTCTTCAAGAAGCTGCCTGTAGCAGATCTGGAAAATCCCAGCCTGTAGGGACCTGGACCGGCAATCAGAAAAGATCATCGCCTGACAGCGTCATTTCGACGGGAGGGGATCCCGTAAGGAATTCGCATGTCAAAATCTTGCCATGCACAAAATGACGACTGATGGAAGTGATTCCGAAACGGCGACTTGCATAAGAGTAATCATGCCCACGCAAGATTTCAAGGTTTTTTCTGATAAATTCCAGAAGAATCCTTCCCAGCCCCTTCTTTCAACACCCTGCGAAGGAACTGCGCAACCTCTTTTGCACCTTTGGGAGGTTTGCGAGAGACGCGGGGCAAAGCCAGCAAATCGTCCAGCCGGGAGATCCACGCTCCATTGTAGAACTCTTCTTCTGCAATAAGCATGCCTCTCATGTTTGTCTCTACAAAAGAGGCCAGCACCTCTGACTCTCGAAAATCCCTGCGCACAATGTAACCGAACGGGACTCCTCCGCCGTAAGTCTCCGCAAGCGTGCTGTAGCCTACCTTTCCAACCACGGCATCGGAGGCTGCAACCAGATCCGGGTGGAAGTAATCCGATCTGTGGGGAAGCAATGTCAGGTTTCCGTTCCGTTTGGCTGTTCGTGAAGCGCCCGGAACTATGAAGCGGATTTTCGGCAACTCTCTTAATACTTCAAAGGAGGCATTCTTGTCCCGAATACCCCCCATCGTGAGCAGCACCATTTTTTCGCGGCCGGATATGCCCAGCAGTTCGCGAACCTCGAACCGGCGCATTGTCATCTCGCGGTTTACAGGTCCTGTAACCAGGTCTGCATGCGCTCTTTGGCATACAGGCTCTGTCTGCACGTGGAAATCGGCCCCGCCGAAGAGCTTTCCGAGAAGGGTGATGTGACGCCTGAGCCCGGGTTCCTTGTCAAGGTAGGATTCATACAGCCAGTCCCAGGTAAAATTTTCAATCAGCACGGAAGGAATTCCGGCAACTTTTGCCACCTCGATCCCGAGGGGGGCGATATCGCAGACAATGAGCCCGCATCTCTTCTTCGAGACCGCATATGCAAGGTCCGCTACCAGGGCGGGATCGGCCGGGTAGAATTGATCAAGCCTGGAGAGCGTCTCGGAAAGATCAATCTCAAGCGGGTTCTTCTGAACAAAGCCGATATCCGTAATCAACGGATGGTATTTCCAGGGACCTGAAAGCGAGTCCTCAAAGAACCATCGCGGGGTGTTTGCATAGACATGGAATTCGATCTCGCAGTTCAGGCGGTGAACGGCCTCCATGACTGCGCATGCCCTGGCTGCGTGCCCGAACCCGTGGGGAGAGATAAAATAGGCGATTCGTGGAATCGACTTGCTGTTCATCGATTTATGTGCTCCTGGGGTCTTCCTACCTTATCGCTCGTTCAGTGACAAGATGAAACCCATTTAGATGGCCCTTGCCCACCGAATACGTTTCCCCTATAGTCAAACTCGGGCGGTCTGCGTCAAAGATAGGCACCCTCCCGGAGAGTCTCATGGCAAAAACGATTATGTTCCTCGGCACTGGAAGTGATGTAGGGAAATCCATCGCAGCCGCCGCATTCTGCCGCATCCTCAAACGGCGAGGGCGCAAGGTCGCGCCCTTCAAAGCTCAAAACATGTCCAACAACTCCTACGTCACTATCGAAGGGGGCGAAATCGGAAGAGCCCAGGTCGTGCAGGCGGAGGCTGCCGGCGTGCTGCCCTCGGTTCATATGAACCCGATCCTTCTCAAACCCTCTTCGACGATAGGTTCCCAGGTGATCGTCCACGGCAAGGTTCTGGGCCAGATGCCTGCCATGGACTACCACGAGTATAAACCCGAACTCTGGAATGCGGTCATGGATTCCTTTCGAAAGCTCTCCGCAGAGTATGAGTATATCGTAATGGAAGGGGCGGGCAGTTGCTGTGAAATGAATCTGAAGGAGAGGGATCTCGTCAATTTCGGACTCGCAAAGGCCGTTGGATCGCCTTGCGTTCTGGTAGCGGATATCGATCGGGGCGGCGTGTTCGCACAGGTCATCGGCAGTTTCGGGTTGATGGACCGAAGGGAGAAGTCCCTGCTCAGGGGATTCCTGATCAATAAATTCAGAGGGGATCCCAGACTCTTCGATCCGGGCATCCAGTACATTGAGCAGAAGACGGGTCGGCATGTCCTCGGGCTCGTACCCTTTTATCGGGATATTCTGATCGATCCGGAGGACTCCGTCAAGGTACAGGAAGACAAAAGGAAGATCGAGATTACCGGCAGTAAAACGGTGAACGTGGCCGTGGTGAAGCTACCGGCCATATCCAATTTTACGGATCTGGAAGCCCTGGCAGGAGAGCCCGACGTGGTCTGTAATTTCCTCTTTCGACCGGAGCAACTCACCGATGACTACGACCTTCTTATCCTTCCGGGGACCAAGAACACCATGGAAGATGCGCGGTGGCTCGGCCGGAGCGGATGGGGGCGGCGGGTTCTGGAATTTGCCCCGGCGAAAAGATGCATCGGCATTTGCGGCGGATACCAGCTTCTCGGGGTGTGGATCAAGGACCCTTATGGGGTCGAATCCCGGAGAAGAGAGGCAAAAGGCCTTGGCATCCTTCCGGTCGGAACGGAGCTGGATCCCGGGAAAGTGGTCAGGAAGGTGCTGGGGACCTGCATCTCGAACGGCAGAAAGGTAAAAGGGTATGAGATCCATATGGGGAGAACAATCCCTATTGGCAATCTGGGCGAACCTTTGTTGAGAATCCATGAGGCCGGAAAGAGCCAATGCTGGGAGGACGGCTGGTGCACTCGGGATGGCCGCATATGGGGAACATACGTGCACGGGATCCTTGACTCGCCCGGATTCAGAAGCGACCTGCTCAACCCGCTCCGAAAGGCAAAGGGACTGAGAGAGCGACCTCCGGCCAAAGGGAGACTGGCGCGTTTTCATCAGTACGACCGCCTGGCCGATCACTTCGAGGCACATTGCGATGTGGAGAAGATCCTCTCCATCATAGAAAAAGGAGATCGAACCGCCAAGACGCCAAGTTCGCCAAGGCTGTTTCGCTAAGAATACATTGCATTTTGTATTTCCTTTGCGCCCTTTGCGGTTCAATTCACTCTACACCTTCGCGAGAATTACAGGGAAGCGTTTTGCAGAATACAACCAGCATCAAAAAAAGAATTCCTGCATTCTGCATTGCCGGAACCCACAGCGGCTGTGGAAAAACCACGGTCTCCCTCGGGATCATGGCAGCCCTGGTCCGCAGGGGGTACAGAGTGCAGCCATACAAAGTCGGTCCCGACTTCATCGACCCCGGGCATCATCGGAGGGTGACGGGGGTTCATGCCCATAATCTGGACAGCTGGATGCTGGAGCGGACCGTCAACACAGAGCTGTTTTACCGATACCTTCATGACACGGATGCGGCGGTCGTCGAAGGGGTCATGGGTCTTTTCGACGGGTTTTCCGGGAAAGGAGATTCAGGCTCCACGGCGCTGATGGCCAAATGGCTCAACCTGCCGGTCGTCCTTGTGATCGACGCGCGTTCGATGGCCAGATCAGCCGCTGCCTTAGTCATGGGGTTTTCACGGTTTGACCCGGAGTTGTCGATCTCCGGAGTCCTGTTCAACAGGGTGGGGACCAAAGCTCATGAAGGGATATTGAGCGAGGCGATGGAGCAGTTCCCTGAAATCGCGATATACGGATTTCTGCCCAGAGAGAGAAATCTTGAAATCCCTTCCCGACATCTCGGGCTTGTTACGGATGAAGAGTACACCCTCGATTCGGACCGGATCAGTGCGCTGGCGCGTTGGATTGAGGAAAACGTCCGGCTGGACGACCTCCTCGCCTCTACCGGAAACATGGAAGCAGGTCCCGCCCAGGCCGGCCACTCCATGCCTGGCGACACCCGCATAGCCGTTGCCATGGATGAAGCCTTCTGCTTTTACTACCAGGAGAATCTCCGATTGCTGCGGGATGCGGGTGCGGAACTGGTTCCTTTCTCTCCCCTCAGGGCAAGAACACTGCCGGAAGACATCAAGGGACTCGTTCTTGGAGGCGGATACCCTGAGCTGCACTGCAGGCAACTGTCGGAGAACAGGGATCTCCTCTCATCCATAAAGGACTTTGGCTTGGCGGGGAGGCCAATTTACGCCGAGTGCGGTGGGTTCATGTATCTGATGGACGCCATCGCAGGTCTGGATGGAACAAAGTACCCGATGGTGGGGATTTTCCCCATGAGGTCGTCCATGGAAGAACGGTTCCATGCCCTCGGATACCGGGAGGTCGTGGTCAGGAAAATCTCCCCCCTGGGATCTCCCGGAACCAGGATCAGGGGTCATGAGTTCCATTACTCCAAGATCGATCGCATGACTGAAGAAGTAGAGAAGATCTACTCCATGCAGGACAGGACCAGGGCCATGGTGCATGAGGAGGGATACCTCTTTCGGAATGTGCTCGGGTCCTATATCCATCTGCACTGGGGATCGAACCCGAGCGTCGCAAACCATTTTGTGGACTATTGCCGCAAACATGGATAAGGAGCAGAGCGCAATAAGAAGCAGAGCGCAATAAGAAGCAGAGCGCAAGGAGCAGAGCGCATAGCGCAAAAAAGAGGAACTGATCCCGGATACAAGATGCAAGATGCAGGAAGAAAGATTATGGGACGCGGATGAACACGGATGAACACGGATAGACCTTTCTTCGATCCGTGAAAATCCGTAAAATCCGTGTCCAAAAAATTCTTATTTCAGGCACAGAAACCGTAGGATGGGTAGACCCCGGCAAGTTTTAAGCCGGGGGAAAACCCATCTTCCCCACAGAGCGCAAAAGGAACGGACATGAAGCAAGAGACTCTTGTAACGATGAAACCTGCCGAGATTGAAAGCAGATCCTTTGCCATCATTGAATCGGAAATTCCCGAACCCCGGCCATTCAAAGGCCACGAGTGGCTTGTCGTAAGAAGAATGATCCACACGTCGGCGGATTTTGAGCTTCTCACCCTCACGCACTTTCATCCCGAGGCAGTGAGCAGAGGGGTGGAAGCCCTCTCGAGAGGCTGCCTGATAATAACCGACACGGAAATGGCCAGGGTCGGAATCACACAAAACCGTTTGAGCAGGCTGGGCAGTTCTGTCGAGTGCTACATCAATCATCCGGAGGTGATCGAAAAGGCGCGAAAAGAGAGTGCTACCAGGTCCGCTTCTGCCGTGGACTATGCCCTTGAAAAACTCAACGGCAACATCTGCGCCATAGGCAATGCGCCTACATCGCTCCTGAGGCTTCTATACTGGATGGGGAAGGGACGATGCAATCCAGCCCTGATTGTGGGCATGCCGGTGGGCTTTGTGAATGCCAGGGAGTCGAAGGAAGCCCTTATGTTGCAGAAGCAGGCTCCTTTCATCACGATAAGAGGCCGCAAAGGCGGATCGACTCTTGCGGCAACCGTGGTGAATCAGCTGGCGGAGATAGCTTTAGGAAAGAAGTAGGAGTCAGAAATCAGGAGACAGGAGTCAGAAGGCAGGGGGGCGAACAACTGACGATTAAACGTAATCTGTGAATGGCTATGAAAGCATTGGTAGGATGGGTAGACCCCGGCAGGCTTTACGCCGGGGGAAACCCATCATTTTAGAATCTGTGTAAATCTGCGTAATCTGTGGATCTGAAACCTCATGACTCGAAAAAGACTCAGAGAGGGATTTACAACCGGATCCGCGGCTGCTGCCGCGGCAAAGGCCGCCTTGCTCTTCCTGGCAGGAAACAAACCGGAAGAGGTGGAAATCCCCCTGCCGGTGGGAGGCCGTCTCAGGATTCCCATTCGTTCTGTCATGATAGAGGGAGCGGGCGCGAGGGCCACTGTTGTGAAAGATGGAGGGGACGATCCCGACGTCACCAATAAGGCGACGATCGGCGCAACGGTTTTTTTGGAAACAACCGGTGGGGGCATCTTGATCGAAGGAGGCAAAGGGGTCGGGAAAGTCACCAGGAGAGGCCTCCCTGTTGAGCCTGGGGAGGCGGCGATCAATCCCGTACCCAGGCAGCAGATCTCTGATGCCCTTTCAGAAGGAATGGCAGAAGCAGGTGTCACAGGAGCGATCAGGGCGGTCATCGATGTGGAGGACGGGGAGGAGATTGCAAAGAGGACACTCAACCCGAGACTGGGGATTATAGGCGGGATATCCATTCTGGGAACCCGGGGAACAGTGAAACCCTTTTCACATGAGTCCTACAGGGAGACCATCCGAATTTCCATGAATGTAGCAAGGCAGGCGGGACTTGAGTCGATCGGCCTCTCCACGGGCGGAAAGAGTGAAGGTTTTCTGAGACGGCTTCGCCCTGACCTGCCGGAAATTTCGTTCGTTCAGGTAGCGGACTTCTTCTCTTTCTCCTTGAAGGAAGCGGCAGAGCGGGGCTTCAACGACATTCTTTACGCATGCTTCTTTGGAAAACTGGTCAAGATGGCCAAAGGCCACGAATATACCCACGCGAAGGAATCGCGCATCGACTTTGCGCTCCTCTCTGAGTGGTGCAGGATCCATCGTATGGAGCGGAGCAAGCTCCGGGGGATCAGAAACGCTAATACAGCCCGAGAAGCCCTTTCCATCATAAGAGAGGACCCAGGGGGGAAGGCCGTTCTCAAGCATGTTTTGGGAGAGGCCCTTCGAAACGCACGGTTCTACGCCGGACCAATCCCGAAACTTGCCTTCTACTTGTTTGATGTAGACGGGACACTTCTGGGTGTGGCGAATGAGGCGGAGTAAGATAGAATCCAGAGGATCCGGCCGTGGCTGGAATCCAGCATGATTAATGAAATGACGTCGGCTCATTAGGAATTTTCGAATTTCGGATTTCGTGCTTCGGATTTGGCGCCTTCATGCCGCGAACAAAGCCATGTGCCTCTGACTTGGCCCGGTTTTCCACTATCAAATAAAGGAGTCCAATGCATCCCATCCACATCATAGGCGTCGGGATTGCACCCGATGATCTCTCCGAGCCGAAGCTGCGAATGATATGCAACGCGGATGTGCTGGTCTGCGGGGAAAGGCTTCTTAAAAGATTCGAAAGTTTCGGGGGCCGCAGGATCGTTATCAAAGCGCCTCTGGAAGAGATCGTTCACTCCATACGGGAGGAAATGGAATCCGGGAAACTGGTGGTAGTCGTGGCTGAAGGGGATCCCGGATTCTTCGGCATCGGCCGCAAACTGATAAGAGCCTTTGAACGGAACCAGGTTGTCCTGATCCCGAATGTGACCACACTGCAGGCAGCGGCATCCAGAATGAAGATACCATGGGAGAGCGTCCGAACAGTCTCGCTCCATGGCAGGTCGGACCCCCGCCCTCTTTTCAGAGCGCTCGCATCGAGCGATCTCGTCGGCGTTTACACGGACAAGGACTCCGACCCCGCAGCCCTCTCAGGAGTCCTGGTGGCTCGAGGAGTGGAAGGTTTCCGCATGTGGGTCTTCGAGAACCTTGGGGACGTAGAGGAAAAGGTTGGTTGCTACGAGCTCGAAGATGCAGGCAGCTGTATTTTTTCCCCTCTCAACTTTGTCATCCTCCAGAGGGTGAGGGGGCCCGAGATCATCCCGCAGTTCGGGATGGATGATGATCTCTACCTCCATAGCGCCGGCCTCATCACCAAGAAAGAGATTCGAGCCGTGGGCCTGGCTGCCCTGAGGGTCGAGCCCCCTCACATCGTCTGGGATCTCGGGGCCGGATGCGGTTCGGTGAGCATCGAGGCTTCCCTCCTTGCCCATGAGGGCGCGGTTTACGCAGTCGAGAAGGACGAATCCAGAGTGGAGATGATATTTGAAAATCGCCGAAGAATGGGAGCGTACGGGGTGGAGGTGATCCGGGGAACCATGCCCGAATGTCTGAAGAACCTCCCTGACCCGGACAGGATCTTCCTGGGCGGCGGACTGGGAACCGGCCTGGGAATTCTCGAGGAGACATTGTCCCGTCTCAAGTCAGGAGGACGTCTGGTTCTCCACATCGTGCTGCTCGGATCCCTTGGAAAGGTGAGGATGTATCTGAGATCCAAAAGGTGGAATTACAGTCTCACTCATGTCCAGGTCTCCAGGTCACGGGATCTTGCCGGGGATGAGAGATTGGAATCGTTGAACCCCGTCTACATTCTCAGCATTGTAAAGCCGTAGATCAAGACAGACTGGAACTCTGCCACAAAGACACTAAGGCGCCAAGGAAACCATTGTTATTTCTTCTTTGTGTCTTAGTGTCTTGGTGGCCGATCTTGAAGGGCGCATCGTGAAACCCAAAGCCACGTCCACTCTTTGCCGCCGATCGGAAATCCGCATTCCGAACGACCCGGCGTTCGGTCCGGCCGCTGCCAGGTATGTCGCTGAAGTCGCGCGGTTCATAGGTTTCTCGGAGACCGACCTGCAGTCCGTCGAGCGAGGGGTGTCCGGAGCGATCACCGCCCTGATACGGTATTCCTTCGAGCCCGGCGAAGATGCGGATCTGATCATATCGTGTGAACACATTGCCGAAGGGTTGAAGGTGACCCTTAATGATAGAGGGCTGCCCTTCGGCGCAGCGGAAATGTCCATGGAAGGCCGCATGTGCGCGGTAGAGAACGGCTCCGAGCTCTGCTCCAGGATTCTCGCTCTTAAGGGAGACTTTGATGAAGTCAGCCTTCATAACCTGGGGCCCGAAGGCAAAGAGACGGTCCTTATCAAGCATACGAACAGGAAGTCCATCGTGGAGCATGAACCGGCCTGTGACCTCCGCCCGTTCGAAGCCCCGGCTCCGCACTTTGCTCCTTCATCTTCAGAGACTCGATGGACGGTCCGGCGCATTATGCCCGCTGAAGCGCCCGAGGTATCGAAGCTCGTATACAGGAGTTATGGATACACCTACCACGATTACGCCTATTTCCCCGAGAAGATCGTTGCGCTGAATGAATCGCAGAAGATCCACTCGGTTGTGGCCATTGCCGATGGAAAGGAAATTGCGGGCCACTGCGTGCTGCAATTTCATGAGGACAACCCGCGGATCGCGGAAATGGCGCAGGCGGTGGTGAAACCCGAGTATCGCTCTCGCGGCTGTCTAAGGGCCATGACCGAGTACCTGGTGCGGCTGGCTTATGAAAAGGGACTGCACGGACTCTTCACGAGATCCGTGACAGAGCATCTCTTCTCCCAGAAGACAGCACACCGCTTCGGGTTCAAGGATTGCGCCCTTCTGCTCGGAATCATTCCGCGGGGTACCCAATTCAAGAGTCTGGTTCACCATCTCGCCCAAAGGGGAAGCCTTCTTGTTCAGTTCCGATCGCTGCTCAAAGCTCCTCATGCGACCTGCTTTGCACCATCCGGCCACCGGGAAATGATAGCGAAGCTTTATGTAAATCTGGGCATCGAGGCTGAAATAAAGGAGGATTTCGGGTCGTCCACCCGTGTCGATCGCGAATCTGCGCTGAGAGTCCATGCCTCAGCCCGGATGCAGTTTGCACGTATAGTGATCGAGCGGAGCGGAACGGATATCGTCAACCAGGTTCAAACGGCAATGAGGGCGCTTCTCATCCAGAGATTTGAGGTCATTCAACTCTACCTGGATCTGAGCGATTCCTCGACTGCCCGTCTAACCGGAGCATTGGAGGATCTCGGGTTCTTTTTCGCCGGAATCCTGCCGGAAGGCTTTGCCCATGGAGACGGGCTCATCTTGCAGTTTCTGAACAATGTCCCAATTGACTACGACGCAATCAAAGTCGAGTCCAAGGTCGCTCGGGAGTTGCTCGCCTATATCAGAGCGAACGATCCCAATCAGGGCTGATTGCTCAACCTTCTGGCAAATCAGGGACGGCAGTGACAGAAGGGACGAAAGGGAATTGAAACACCTCCCTTAGGCTCCCTGTCGTCGCTTTGGTCCCTTTCCTCTACCCAGGGGCACGCCAACCATCGCCGAGACCCACGCTCAGCGCTTTCATCCTGCGGGATTTCAGCGATGTTTCCTTGTGGTCTGCCGGGCGCGTTCGTTCAGGCGCGCTCTCGTCATACGTTCCCGAAGGCCACCCTCCTCGACAAATTCCTGTTCGAGCCGGCGTATTTGCCGGTCCAGGAGATAAAGCAATTTACGGTAGCCCCCGTGGGGCGGGATGAAGCCCTGGGACATGGTTGGAGTCCTTTAGAAGAAAGAGACCAAAGCGACGGCAGGGACCCAAGGGAGGGAAGTGCTCGGAAGCGGGGTCTGCCCCTTTTGTCCCTTTGGTCGCTTTGGTCCCTGTTTTGCCAAGCAATACCCGGTTCAGGCCTCAGTCTTTGTTCTTACAGCGGCCATACCCACGGCACCAGGAAGATGGAGATCCCATAGACAATCAATGTCATCAGCGAGCCCACCTTGACAAAGTCCGTGAATCTGTAACCTCCCGGTCCATAGACCATCAAGCAGGCGGGCTCAAGAGGGGTGATATACGATGTGCTGGCCGCCACAGCAATGATCATTGCGAACGTCCGAGGGTTCAATCCAAGATGAAGGGCCGTCTGGATCGCCACCGGAACCACTACAATGGCCGCTGCCTGGTTGGACATCGGCTGGGTGAGCACAACGGCAAGGAAGAAGAACCCCGTGAGCAGCCACACCGGATGTGCCTCTCCAGTCCAGGCCACGATCTTTTCGGCCAGGAACTGAGCTGCCCCGGTGTGCTGCATCGCGATACCCAGCCCCAGCATGCTGCCGATCAGGATCAGAACCCTCCATTCCACGTCCCGGTAGGCCCGGGCCGGGGTGACACAGCGGGTCAGAAAGGCCATGAAGACACCGAGGAGCAGGGCTACCGGGAGGGAAACGAGATTGAAGGCGGATGCGGCAAGGGCGCCGACGAAGATGAAAATCGCTATAGGGGCCCGCCTCATATTTGGAGGCTCCAGGGAGAGGGTGCCCAGAACGTGCAGCAGATTGTCCCTTTCCATCCGCGAGATTCTGGCTATCCTCGACCTGTGGCCTTGAAGGAGCAGCACATCGCCCACTCGCAAAGGAATTTCGCTGATCTTCCTGAAAAGGCTTTCCCCATGGCGATAAAGCGCAAGCACCTGAACCCCATACTCATGACGAAATCGGGCCTCTTTCAGGGTTCGCCCGAGCAGGGAGGACCTTGGAAGGAGAACCGCTTCGACCAGGCTCATCTCTTCGGTCTTGAATTGCGGGTCAGATAGCTTGTAATCGGCCTTGATTTCGATCCCGGTCTTTTCCTTGATCTTCAGGATCTCTTCCCTCTTCCCCTCCACCAGGAGCTCGTCGCCGGTCTCCAGGATTTCCTGGGCCTTGGGAACCAGGTACCGGTGCCTCTCCTTTCCGCGCACAAGCCAGAGTACGGTCAGATCCAGATCGCGCCCAAGACCCGATTCCGAAATTGTTTTGCCAATGAGTGGTGAACCGGGGAGGATTACGAGCTCGGTCAGGTACAACCGCTTGCCGAAGTCGGCGATGAGATCGTCAGGATGCCCTCGTACAGGCATCAATCGCCTCCCCACGACGAGCATATAGATGAGGCCTGCAATCAGGATCGGCAGGCCTACGGGGGTGATTTCGAACATGCCCATGGGCTCCATCTTGTACTGAACCAGCAGCCCGCTGATGACGATGTTCGTGGATGTGCTGATCAGCGTGACGGAACTGGCCAGCACTGCAGAGAATGCAAGCGGCATCAACAACCTGGATGCGCTGACACGAAGTTTCTCGGATATTCCGAGGACCAGGGGCAGGAAAAAGGCGGTGGAAGCGGTGTTGCTGATGAACGTGCTCAGCAAGGCCGTTGACCCCATAACGACGATCAACAGACGGTTCTCATCCGCTCCGACATGGCGCAGAATCAATCTTCCTGCCATGTCGATCACCCCGGTGCGCGAGAGCGCAGAGGTGAGCACAAACAACCCGAAGATCATCACGACAGCATCGCTTCCGAATCCGGAGAATGCCTTTTCGGGCGGCAGGAGTCCCGTGAGGATAAGAGCGAGCAACACACCCAGAGCGACCACGTCGGGAGGTATCCACTCTGTGGAGAAGAAGATCAGGGCTGCGGCCACAATGATGAAGAGCAATGCTATCTGCAGTGTCATTGGAGTTGTAAACGGGTACAGGGTTAGCGGTATCCTCAGGTACAAATCTCATCATATTTGCGGGTCAAGCGGCCGTGAATAAAGGATGGACTGTATTTTGCCCGGAAAAATCCTTGAGGCGGAGAGCCCACCGCGGCCTCAGGTGACCCTTTAAATAGAGCTCCACTCTCGAATTTCAAGCGATCAATCTTGAAGCTTTCAGTGTTCAGCGTTCAGTGTTCGGGAAAAACTTTTTGGCTCCTTCCCTCTGAACTTTGAACACTGAACTCTGAACTCTGATCTACTGCCCGCAACCCCTCCCACCGATTCAAGCCGGGAGGGGTTGAATAGCCGATTCCCTCGGTTTTAGAAAAACGGATAAAGCAGGAATGCCACGGAAGTGATGATCAGGTATACAAAAAAGACCAGCAGAAGCCATCCCATGATTTCTCTGAATTCCAGCTTTGCCACGGCCAACATGGCAATTGCCCAGAATGGCTGGATCATGTCTGTCATCATATCTCCCCATGCATAGGCCACTACGGTCTTGTGCGCGGCCACGCCAAGCTGTTTTGCCGCCGGCAGCAGATAGGGGGCCGTGACCGCCCACTCCGAGCCTCCGGATGGAATGAGATAATTCAACAGGCCGGCATACCAGTAGGTAATCAGCAGGAAAGTGCTGCCGCTGCCGATTGTGACGAACGCCTTTGTGAAAACTGTAGCCAGGGCGGTGAATTTGAAGAGACCGAATATTCCGGCATAAAACGGAAACTGGATGACGATTCCCCAGATGGCCTTACCTGCATCCTCTGTGGCCTTGAGGAAGCTCCAGGGTCTCCAGTGGAACAGGACCCCCAGCATGAGGAAAAACAGATTGATGTTGTCCAGGTTGATGGCATTCTTGAAGCCCACCTGTCCCGTTTTCCACCCGAGCCACCAGAATCCGCCTATCGCTACCAGGAGATTCCACCCCCACCACCAGTTGGCCCATGCTGAGAAACTCCCGGTTTCTGCCGGCCGTGGAGGAGCTTCGTAGAGTTTCAATTTATCCATCAGCTCGGGTTTCAGCTTATAGGTCTTCTCTTCCGAAGGATGCATGAGCGCCATCAGTACCGTGACCACCACGATGATGATGAGAAGAAGGATGATATTGAAAGGAGAAAATATGGTCAGGCTGGTGCTGATGGTTCCTGGCAGGTACCCGCCTTTGATCAGGAAGTTGTCAGGGGTATTTACCAGCAGGGGGGCTGAGGCCGAGATTCCGGCATGCCAGGTGCAGCCGAGGCCGAGGTATGCCGCTGCAACGAGAAGGCGGTAATCTACTTTGGGGTTGTTCTTGACGATGTAGAGGGCCAGCATGGCGCTGCCGATCAGGCTGATTCCCCACTGGAGCCAGGCGCTGATCATGGAAAAGAGGGCCATGATGACGATTGCCTGCCAGGGCTTGTCCTTGTTGGCCCAGCCGGAGATCCCGTTCAGAAGCCACCGCACAGGAGGGGAACAGGCTAAAATATACCCCGTCATCATGATCAGGCACATCTGCATGGCAAAGGAGAGCAGGGCCCAGAAGCCGTTGCCCCACGCCTGCACGGCTTTACCCGGACCTACATCCCCCCATATCAGGGCCATGATAAAGGTGATGATGGTGAGGATCCAGACAATGACGAGGGCATCAGGTATGTATTTTTCGGTCCAATTGGTGAGCCTGCCGCCCCAGTCCTTGAGAAACTCCATCCCTGACCTCTGATCATCTTGAGCCATGACAACCTCCTTTTATCGGTTACCGGTTATCAATACCCTTCCTCCCTCATTTGCCTTTCCGCATCACCTCCCTTCATGGGGTATTCAAACAAATGGATAGAAGTCGATCAGTACCGGATCCTCAAAAACCCGGATGAAGTCGCTGGCTCGATATAACTAAAATGCGCTTTTTATAGGACTGAAGATTAAAAAGGTCAAGCATCTATACTGGTATCGCGTTAAGGCGCCTGATGACGGAATCGGCCTTTAAGATTTGTTCCGCCATGGAAATACAGGATGCTCCTCATTCATTCACCGGGCGCCATTGGCTACACTTTCGGGAGGTCTCACAAATGCAATAGAGAGGAGGCTTTGCTATGGATTTGAAAAAGGTCGTTTTGGCCACTGCCGGCCTGGGGGCCGGTTTGATGTACCTCTTCGATCCCGAGGCTGGAAAGAGAAGGCGGGCGCTGCTTCGCGACAAGATGATCCGCGGTGTGCATGTTTCCAAAGGGGCAGTGGAAGTGACTTCCAGAGACATGAAGAACCGTGCAGCCGGGCTTTTTGCTGAAATGAAGAATCGCTTTTCCAAAGAAGAAGTGAACAGTGATGTGCTCACTGAGCGGGTGCGATCCCAATTGGGAGGCGCTGTCAGCCATCCGGGATCGGTCGAAGTCGAAGCGGCGGACGGCCGCATCGTTCTCACCGGAGTTGTTCTGGCGAACGAATTGAACAACCTCATCCGCCAGGTCCGGGCGGTCAGAGGCGTCAAAGAGATCGAGAATCGTCTTGAAACTCACCAGGAACCGGGTAATATTCCCGGCCTTCAGGGCGGGAGGTCTCGCCGCCGGCTTGCGGGCAGACGTTTCGAGTTGATGCAGGCGAACTGGTCTCCTGCCGCGCGATTCCTGACCGGCATGGTCGGGGGAGCGCTTGCAATCGGCGGGTTGAGATATAGGGGGGTTGCTGGAACTGCGGGATTTCTCTCGGGCCTTACACTCCTTACCAGAGCCGTGACCAATATGGAGCTGAAGCGGGTCTTCGGAATCGGGGCCGGCAGGAATGCGGTCGCCATTCAAAAGGCCATTCATGTGAACGCACCCGTAGACACGGTTTACGGAGCCCTGTCCCGGTTTGAAAATTTTCCATCGTTCATGACAAATGTTCAAAGGGTCACAAAACTGGACGGCAATCGTTATCGATGGCGTGTATCCGGCCCCGGTGACATCCCTGTGGAGTGGGACTCGATTTTGACTTCTGAGATTCGGAACCAGGAGTTGGCTTGGGAAACCGAACCTGGATCGCCCATCCAGCATGCCGGCATTATGAAGTTCCTGTCGAACCCTGATGGGAGTACCACGGTAGAGGTACGACTCACATACAACCCTGTCGCGGGCGGTGTGGGTCATGTATTGGCATCTCTGATGGGAGCAGACCCCAAAACCAAGTTGAATGAAGACCTTTCCAGGATGAAAACGTATCTGGAGAGCGGGAAGGAACCTCGGGACGCCGCGATGGCGAGACATTAGCTGGTGCGCATCTTTACCTTTCGTGCTCTCGCGGTCTTCGTGGTAAGATACCCCATGGAGAACGCTTCTCTTCACCACGAAGAAAACGGAAGAGCACGAAGGTAATCTTTTCGCATTTCATCTTTTCTTTTCCTCAAATACGTATTACCTTCTCTTCGTTTTTCCACTTGATTTCCTTGTCGAATCGTCGGCCCTGCCGTGCGCGGGGAATTCCTTCGTTTCGCAATCGCCGGAGACAAAATGCAGAGCGATAAAAGCCGGGTTGCGGTCTTCTTCGTAGGTGCAGGACCTGGAGATCCCGAACTCCTCACACTCAAGGCGCGAAGGCACATTGAAGAGGCGGATCTTGTTCTTTACACCGGATCACTGGTTCCAAAGGAAACGATCGCGTTTGCCCGCCCTAATGCAATAGTGATGGATTCTTCCTCCATGACCCTGGAAGAGACCCATGGAGCGATCATGGAGACGGTGAGGGCGGGCGGCACCGTAGCGCGGGTGCATACGGGGGATCCTTCGCTTTATGGCGCAATGCGCGAGCAGATGGATCTGCTCGGCCGGGAAGGAGTGGCCTATGAGGTCGTCCCGGGGGTGAGCGCCGCCTTTGCCGCTGCGGCCGCTGCAACGGTATCCTTTACCTGGCCTGAAAAGACCCAGACGCTCATCATCACGCGGTTGGGCGGGCGGACTCCGGTACCTGAAAAGGAACGGATCGCAGAACTGGCCCGGCACGGAGCATCAATGGCCATATACCTTTCGGCCTCCGCCCCTGAGCAGATGGTCGCGGAACTTCTGGAAGGGGGATACCACCAGGACACACCGGTGGTGATCGCATATCGGGTCGGTTGGCCGGACCAGGCCCTTTTCTTTACTACCCTCCGCGAAACTGCGGCAACCGCAAAAGAGCACTCCATCTCTCGACAGGCGGTGTTTCTTGTTCTGCCCGCACAAAGGGGCGGGAACACCGTTTCCCGTCTCTACAGCCCGGACTTCCACCACGGATACAGGGACGAGCGGAAATGAAGCGGACAGCAATCTATGCCCTTACAACTCAGGGCGGTCGCCTCGGAAGACGAATTGCGGAGAAACTGGACGGAGACCTCTTCCTCCCCCGAGAGCTTGCAGAAGCTCATGGGGGCAAACCTTTCGACCGGATCATCGATCTCTTGGAAAAAACGTTCGCGGGCTATCGCAGCCACGTGTTTGTCACGGCAGTGGGCATTGCAGTCAGGGCCATTGCACCCCACATCCGTTCGAAGACCCGGGACCCTGCGGTGGTCGCATTGGACCACAGGGGCAAGTACGTCGTGAGCGTGCTTTCAGGACATCTGGGCGGGGCCAATCAACTGGCCCGCGAAGTGGCTGCGATTACCGGCGGATCGCCCGTGGTCACGACGGCCACGGACACGGAGGGAGTGGTATCGGTCGATCTCCTTGCTGTGCAAGAGGGGTTTTCCATTGATAATCACAGCGCAATCAAGGCGGTGAACATGGCGATCCTCAACGGAGAACCTGTCCAGGTGTATGATCCTGAAAGGAGGCTCGGCGGCGACTGGAGCGGGATGGGGTGGAGTTCCGTAGCGGAAGAAGGAGACTGGGATCCGTCCAGACCTTGTGTATGGGTGACCTGGAAAATCGCAAACCCTTCTTCGAAACGGCTTGTCCTTCATCCTCCTGTGCTGGTTGCCGGAGTCGGCTGCAACCGTCGCACGGAAGCAAAGGAAATCCTGAATCTGGTTGAATCCACCTTTCTCGCGCATGCGCTTTCGCTCTCAAGCCTCCTTTGCATTGCCACCATTGAAGAGAAACAGGGGGAGGAAGGAATCATCGAGTCGGCGAGCCATTTGAATGTCCCTCTTTTCTTTTTCGAAGCATCAAGACTCCGTACCGTGGAGGTTCCCAACCCCTCTGTCACGGTGAAAAAACATATGGGGGTATCCAGCGTATGCGAAGCGGCAGCCCTGCTCAAGGCGGGGGCAAAGACCATTCTCGTACCAAAGACCAGGAGCCGCAATGCCACACTGGCCGTGGCGCTCCAATGCTGAAGATCGTGAGCCTCGGACCGGGAGACAGCGGTTACCTGGCGCCAAGAGCCAAAGAGGCGCTGGAGGAGGCCGAGGTCGTGGTCGGCTATTCCACTTATATCGATCTTCTCGACCCGCAGATGCTGAAGGGGAAAGAGATCATCTCCACCGGCATGAAGAAGGAAATCGAGCGATGCCGGGCAGCCATCCGCAAGTCCGTGGAAGGGAAAGCCACCGCGATCGTCTGCAGCGGGGACGCGGGCATTTATGGAATGGCCGGTCTCATCCTCGAGCTGATTGAAGAGGACGGACTGCTGGAGAGCGTGGAAGTGGAAATCATTCCCGGAATACCCGCCCTCTGCGCCGCAGCGGCGCTGCTGGGGGCGCCCTTGATGCACGACTTTGCCGTGATCAGCCTGAGCGATCTCCTGACCCCCTGGGAATTGATCCGATCCCGGGTAGAGGCAGGGGGTGCGGCCGATTATGTGATCGTGCTCTACAACCCGAAGTCCAGGAAGAGAGACTGGCAGATCGGCGCGGTCATGGATATCCTTCTGCAGCATCGACCCCCCAATACGCCTGTAGGTATCGTCAGAAATGCCATGAGAGACAATCAGGATATAAGGCTGACCACTCTGGACGAACTGGCCGATTCTCCGATTGACATGCTCACCATTGTGATCATCGGGAACTCCCAGACCACGGTCCTGGGCGGGAAGATGGTCACCCCGCGGGGATATAAGCAGAAATACGGTCCCTTTCGGTCTACCGTGTGAATATCGATCTCCGGGCTTCATGCTCTATGGTTAAGTCCGGCCACCCTCCCGAATACGCTTGTCGCCCCATTGTTCCCTTCAGCCCATCGCGAATAGAGTTAGCTCCAATCAGGAGAGGGGAGATGTTCTCTCCCGTATCCGCGGATTGGACCTTCTGGAGTGAGCACCGGGGGCCGCTTGCGAGCGATGGTCCTTAACCGGCGTACGTTTATTTTTCATAACCCAAGCAAGGAGATCAAGCATGAAGAAACTATTTCTATTCGCGTGTGTTCTAACAATGATATTTACGTTCGCAGTCACCCAGGCGACGGCGGGCGGTCAGCAGAAGGGCGCACAGACAGGGCAAAGCAGCCAGTTGGATACACAGGACGAACAGGCGGGCGCTGCGGGTCAGTCCACTATGGACAGGTCCGGACAGCTCGGTCCAGGGACTCACCAGGATGCGGCGCAGGTTTCCAGGATTAGTGAGTTGATGGACAAAAAAGTAAAGAACGACCAGGGTCAGGACCTGGGGCAGATTGAGGATCTGGTTGTAGGAAAAGACGGCCGCATCTCCTATATCATTCTCTCCCAGGGAGGAGTGATGGGGATCGGAGACAAATTGACGCCCATTCCTTTTAAGAATGCGCAGTTCAACCAGGAACAGGACGAAGTGATTCTGTCAGGCATTGACAAGCAGAAACTGGAGAATGCACCCACCATCAGCCAGGACGATTGGCAGAGGCTGAGCGATCCAGGGTTTGAAAGAGAACTGTTCAGCTATTACGGCCAGGAATCCGAGCCGGGCATGAGCTCAGGCGCGGCCGGATCGCAGCAGAGGCCCGGTTCGAGCCAGATGAAGGAGCCGGGATCGAGCGGAATGCAGCCGGGGCAGCAGAGTCCGATGCAGCAGAGGCCCGGGCAAACCGCGAAATAAAACAGACAGGCGGGGCGGTTTTACTGCCCTCCTTCGCATTCCGAAAAACTGCGAATTATTACCCGCCATACATCAGTAGTGCCGCCGAGCAAAAGGCACCGGGTTTTCGTTGTCCGCGCTTCGCTTGGACTCCCACCCCTTCGGGGCGGTTCCCATTTTCTTGACAAAAGACCCCCCGGCCAATCCCAGTGTCACGAAACATGTAAAAGGAGTTCTGTCGTCATCGTGCCATTTTTGGCATTTTGGCGATGGTTCCGGCCTTGATGATCAGCGTGGAATTTTTCAGTTGTTGGAATCTCAAGGCCTTGGTACGCAAGGCCCGCAGATCTTTAATGATCCCGCCATAGTTCTGATACCGGTCTGAAGGTTCCTTGGCCATCATCTTCTCGATGATCGACCCCAGAGATCTTGATACCTTCGGGTTTCTTTCGTTGAGCGGAATGCACGGGTCATTCAGGTGTTTCAGCAGGACTTCCTCTGCATCCTTGCCGTCGAACGGCGGGAACCCCGTGAAGGCGTGATAGAAAGAAGCGCCGAGCGAGTAGATGTCGCTTCGATGATCCAGCGCGCGCCCCGCAATGCAGTCAGGCGACATGTAAAGCGGAGAGCCGACAATGCCCTCTTGTTTGACCGGTTTGTCCGCGTCGATGGTCTTGGCCACGCCGAAATCCACGATCTTCAGGGAGCCTTTCCCGTCAATCATGAGATTCTCAGGCTTGATGTCTCTATGAATGATGTTCTTGTTGCTGACAAAATCGAGTGCCTGGCAAGTCGTGATCAGATACTCGAGCCCCCTCAGGGTATTCAGATTCATTCGCTGATCAATGAGGTTCTTGAGGGTTTGCCCGGTGATGAATTCCATGACGAAGTAGAGAATGTTGTCCGTATCTCCGATATAGTAGATGTGGGCGATGTTGGGATGGTCAAGCTTGGAGATGGTGCGGGCCTCCTTGATGAACATGTCTCGAAAAGTCTCCTGCGATGCCAGCTTGTAGGAAATGACCTTGATCGCGACTTCCCGTTCGAGGGCAATATCCCATCCCTTGAACACGCCTCCCATGGTCCCTGCGCCTAAGAAGGAAACGGCCTTGTAGTTGTCGAGCTGTTTGCCGATGAGACTGTGATAAAAGCGGGTGTCATAGGATTCCTCCGCACTCTCTTGAACATGATTTCCGTTCTCCTGACCGCTTCCGTTCTCCTGACTGCCGATCATGACGGTCTTTGCTGCGGCAGATGCGGTCTGGCCGGGGGGAACCACCATGGTTCCGCCCCCGGCGGGGCTCACACTGCTCAGGAGCGATTCAAGGTGCTGGTGGATCTGGATCCACTCCCGGCCCTGCTCCATTTTGATTCCTATGCCTGCAGGCTGATGGAAATCATTAAAGGCAATATGCCTGATTTCGCCGGGAACGATGGACACCCCTGTGGGAAGATTGAATTTTACTTTCAAGGAAAGGCCGTGCTTTCCCAGCAATGCCGTTCTCAGGAAAACGCCTTCCCTGCTGAAGTTCATGACCTGAGCGGGAAGCCATACAATGCCGTCCCGGGAGACTTCGACCTGGATATAAGGGGCTATCCTCACCCTTTCGCTCCCGCGCCTGTCTGTGGCTGCCAGGTTCTCCGCGCCTGCCGGCCGTATGGAGCCGCTCTCAGATGAGGGGGGGGGTGGCGCCGGCGCGGATGGATCTGACGGCTGCAGGGGAGCAATCTCCCGCACACGTCTTACGAGGTCCTCAGACTCCAGAGGATAGACCCAAAAATCCATTGCGCCCAGTTCAAAGGCCTTGAAGGCCCTGCCCTGATCGTTCAGGGGCACAAAGAACACGAATGGGATGGAATCGCGAAGCGGGTCGCTTTTCAGGTAATAGAGGAAATCGTACCCGTTGACGTCCTGCAGTGCATGGTCGCAGACGATCAATCCGATGGGATGCGAGGTAATCGCCGTCAATGACTCTCGCATGTCCATGGCCATGTGAACGGAATACCCCGCCTGCCGGAGCTGAGAGCCGATATTCTCCAGGAATTCCTTATCCCGATTGATCAGCAGGATGTCTGTTTTCTCATTCATGCCGGAATCAGCGATTGGAATTGGGAACCGTTTTCTTCGGTTTCAGACATACATGCAGGGCGAAGGAACTGTTATCCATATCGAATATGAGAATGGCGATACTCGCCCCCTCGGGGTGGCCGATCTGGTGCCCGGTACCGACCACGACCGTAGGCAGAGACAGTTCGAAATGGTAATGGGTTCCGACAAAATTTTTCTTGGTGGACCCGCCAATCATGTTGATGAGCTCTCCCACCCCGTCATGGATGAGTTCAGCGTTAATGTCCTTTTCCTGCACCTGCATCATTTTGGAAATGATTTTCCAGGCGAGCTCCCAGTAGCATGTCAGGACCACCGTGCCTTCCGCATCGCCTGAAAGCCCGACAATGCCGGAGATGTCGCCGAAAACGCGAAACGTATTGGAGAAATAGACTTCTCTGAATTCCGCCGTGCCCGAAGCCATGGTCCTGATGACATGAACGGTGTTATCTATGAACGGTTTGAGATATTCCATCTCCTGATTCAAAGGGTTTCTGTCGGGAATCAGGTACCCCTGGAGAATCTGGCGGCATGCAGCCGGTGGATCGTTCAGAGACAACACCTCCGTCGCTCCGGCCGTGATGTAGTAATGTATGGGGAAATGGTCTCCTCTTCCCCTCATGACGATGATGGGAACATTCCTGAAGTTGCACGCATAGCGCATTTTGCTGATCTGATCCAGGACCTGCTTCTGATCTGCGCGGGTTTCCAAAACGACCATCCTGTACTCGTCAAGTCTTCTGTCTTCCTCGAAACGTTCGCTCATGAATTGCGTCTTTTCACCGAGAAGGCCTGACAACAGATGGCTCACTTCCGGGCCGCAGTCGTTGAGAAGGATGGGCTTCATGTTACACACTCCTCTTTTCTTTCACCTGCCGAATCACGGCCCCCAACGTCTCCGCCGTAAACGGTTTCGAGATATACCCTCCGGCGCCGGCATGCATAGCCTGCCGGACCTTGTCGTCCTCCGATTCGGTTGAAACCATCAATATGGGAATATCGCAGTCCGGATCGATCTTCTTGATCCGGGTCAATGTCTCCAATCCATTCATGACCGGCATATTCCAGTCGAGGAGAATGAGATCGATATCCTTGAATCCCTTCTCCAGAACCGACAGAACCTCCTGCCCGTTGCCGGCATGTATGGCCTGATAACCAAGCGTTTTGACAATCTTCTCGATGATCATCCGCATAACCTGCGAGTCATCGGCCACAATAGCCTTCATATCTTTCCCCCTTGTCTTCGGTACCCGGCGGTGCTTACCCGGATTTCCGTACGTTCTCAGTTCCGCTCTTCAAGATTTTTCGACAGCCGTTGCACAAGCGTTCTTGCAAAGCTTCTGAAAAAAAGAAGCCCGACAGAGTCAGGCAGCTTCTGAAGCAGGGCGGCGGTAATTTTCATCAATACGCAATCGCCCTCTGCCGCGACATTGGCCACCCGCGGTTGCCCCCCGAGGAATGCCATCTCTCCGAAACACTCGCCTGTGCCGATCGTGGCGATATCCTTCTCCCCTTTCCGCACCTTCACCTGGCCGGAGAGAATAATGTAAAACGTGTCATCAATCTCCCCTTCGCTCGCAACCACTTTGCCACCGGGAAACTTGACGATGTTTGCCAGGGCTGTGAGCTCACTGAGCTGTTCCTTTTTGAAGTCAGCAAAAAAGGAGAGGTTCTGAAAATAATCCGCCACCTCTTTGCTCTTCTCTAGATTTCGGGGGGATGCCACAATCCCTCTCAGCGCCACGTCCAGCTCTGCGGCCATTTCCGCGCAGCTCTGGTATCTTTCCGAGGGATCCTTCCGGATAGCCTTTCTGACAATCTCATCCAGCACCTTCGGAAGATCCGATCGAATGCTCAGGATGGAGCGAGGCTCTGTGGAGGTAATCTTGTAAAGGACTCCATAGCTGTTCTCCCCGGGAAAGGCCTTTTCCCCAGCCAGGATTTCGTATAGAACGCACCCCAGAGCGAAGATGTCGCTCTGGAAGCTGACGATCTCATCCTTTACCTGCTCCGGGGAAAGATAATGGGGAGTGCCGCGAATACTGGTTGTGAAAGTCCGGTCCGTCATCTGGGCCACGCCGAAATCCGTGATCTTGGCGCTTCCGTCCAGGTTCAACAGGATATTGGAAGGTTTGATATCCCTGTGAATCACCCCTTCCCTGTGCGCGTACTCCAAACCCTTGCATACCTCCAATATGGCCTCCAGACCCTTGTTTGGAGGCAAGAGGTTCTCTTTCCGGCAAAAGTTTTCGAGGGTCGCTCCCTTGATGTACTCCATGGCGATGTAGCAGAAGTCGTTCTCAGATCCCGCATCATAGACGGCCACGATATTGGGATGACTCAGCCGTCCTGCGGATTGCGCCTCTGCAAGGAAGTTCTCCCTGAATTTGTCCGTTTCGGTTTTCGCCACCTTCAAGGCGACGTTTCTTCTGATGAAGGGATCCCACACCAGGTAAACGATGCCCGTGGCGCCCTGCCCGAGTTGGCAGATGATCTGATACCGCCCCAGCGTCTGCACGTTGTCGGGGTCGATATTGTAGTTGTTTGAAATATCCAAGGAGGTCATTAGCATGAGTATCCGGGCTCCGGATTGACGGCTCGGAACAGGGCGAGCTTTCTTGTCTAAGTCCTGGATCCACTCGACCATGGTCCCAACCCTCAATGGTTTTGAGCAAGATGTATGCCACGTTCCAGGTGTTTGAAATTCCGATATTTGCAAAGGATTGTCTCCCCCGAAGGCCACGGAACACGTCATTTTTTTGGCATCATGTTGATATTCTCTCAAAGGGCATCTATAGATAAGACGAACGAGGAGTGAACCACTCACTAGTGCGCTGTCCCATAAGTTCAATCCTTGGTTTTAGCAATTCAACAGGAGCGGGGATTGCCGTGAAATCCGAATATCGAAATCCGAAATCCGAAACACTACCGAAATCCAAATGTTCAAAACTAGAAGCAAACTGCCCGCCCATGAGACTGCTGACCGTTTTGGTCATTCGTATTTTGGTCATTTGAATTTGTTTCGTGCTTCGATATTCGAATTTCGGATTTCCGCGTCTCTGTCAAATATGAAGCATCGCCCCATAAATCACCTTGCCATTTTCTGACACGGAATTTATGAGACGCGGCACTAGGGGGATCAGGGATGAAGATTGCTACCTGGAATGTCAACGGTGTGCGTGCCCGTTCCGCGCAGCTGTCCGAATGGCTGCTTCGCGATCGCCCCGATGTCGTCTGTCTTCAGGAGATCAAGGCCTCGCCCGACCAGGTACCCGAAGCGCTTAGAGAACTGGAGGATTATTGGTGTTACTGGCATGGCGCAAAGGGGTACTCCGGCGTTGGGCTCCACGTCAGGAGAGATCTTTGTCCCGCCAGACCAATGTGCTTACACCCCGCCTTCGATTTTGAGAACCGCATGGCAACCGTCGAGATCGGCAACATAACGATTGCGTCGGTCTATGTTCCCAACGGCGGCAAGGATTTTCCAGCAAAGATGCGTTTCCTCGAGTCCCTCGAGCAGTATGCAGCCGGGTTCGATGCAAGAAATGGTGAACTCGTGCTGTGCGGCGATTTGAACATTGCGCGGACGGAAATCGATGTCCACCCGAGAGAACGAAAGCCAAACGCCATCGGTCAGTTGCCCGAAGAACGCGCACTCCTGGAACGAATCCTATCCCATGGGCTTGTCGACGCCTGCCGCGAGCTGGACCCGTCGAATGACCGGCTTTTTACCTGGTGGGCGCCATGGCGTAATTTGCGGCAGCGAAACATCGGCTGGCGTCTCGATTATGTGCTTGCCAGCCGGTCGCTCTTCGATCGTGTGGTTTCCTGCAAGGTCTTGACCGAGGTAGGCACCAGTGACCATGCTCCGGTGTTGGCGGTGATAGACTAGGACGAAGACTCCACCCTCGCCATTTCTTCATCCAAAACATCGATCGCGGTCTTGAGCACCAGATAGAGGGTCCCGCTTTCTTCTTCGGTCAATTCGACAGGCTCTTCCCCCTCATCCGCTTCCATGATTGCATCGACCAGGTACTTCACCACAAAAGGCTGGGACCTCGTCTCCATCTGCGCTGCCCTCTCCAGGAAGCGGGAGTGCGCGGGCTCCAGCCGGGCGAGGAGCTCTTCGTTCCGTGTCAGATGGAGCTCGATCTTCTCTGCCGGAATGGGGCTCAGGGTTTGGTGCGTGCCATTCTTGAAGATTCTGTAGATGACGAAATAGAGGTAAACCGCCAGCTCCTGAGCGCCTGGACGGCAATCCGTGACCGAGCCCAGTACGAAGGCTAGAAGCTCCGGCTGCTCACGGCCGGCCTCCCCCATCTCCATGCGGGCCTGTTCCGGAGAGATCCCGCTCATCGCCTGCCATGTTCTGGTAACAAGTTCTTCGTCTATTTCACTCATCGCCGACTCCCTGCAATCCTATATGGTACATTCTCAAAACCATGATGTCTTCGTGGCGAGATATCCCTTCTGTTTTTACCACAAAGGACACGAAGAGCGCGAAGGTGAATACAAACTTAACACGAATCATAATACATTCGGAACCACCATCGTCGCCGTCACGAGAAGATTCGGCATACCGCGAATGGTTCCGGCCCGACCAGAACATTTGGAATCTTGACGAAAAGAAGCAGATAGGATTACCCTGGAGCCATATAGGGAGTGAACAAGGAAACCTCCTGCACGCCGGAGGACGAAGCAAGGCTCTCCAATAACGGTTCTTATCCGTCCGGGCATACGTCCATAGGATGGGCATGGGCGCTGATTCTGGCGGAAATCGCACCGGAGCGCGCCGACGCCATCCTTTCCCACGGCTATGCCTTCGGCCAGAGCCGGGTTATCTGCGGGGTTCACTGGCAAAGCGACGTCCATGCAGGCCGGGTCATCGGAGCGGCCGTTGTCGCGAGACTGCACACAGACCCGGTTTCCTGGCGCAACTTGCCGCCGCCAGGAAGGAATTGGCGGCCGTATGGGCCAAAGGGATCAAGCCCTCGAGTGACTGCAAGGCGGAAGCCGCGGCATTGGCCTTTCAATAATCATATCCGTTTAGCTCAAGTCTTTTGGGTCCTTTTGGAATACAGGAATACCTGTATTGCATGAGCTACCTTCTCCTGATATGGGGAGTATCGGCATTACCACGGCTTTGTCGCTTCTGCAGGAGTTGATAATCGTTGAGAAACCCTGAGGAAATTCCTATTAATATTTTGGATGAAGTAAGAGACGGCCTCTTCACGACCGATCATACCGGCCTGATAACCTTTGTCAACGCGGCCCTTGCGGAGATGCACGGTCTTGATGGGCCTGGGGAGATGATAGGCAGGCATTTCAGTGAATTTGTTTCTCCGGAGTTTAGAGATGAAATTTCCCATAAGTTCAAGAAAGCGGTTGAGGAGAAGTCCTATTCTGAGGTGGTAGAATTTTGTACAGTCAGAAAAGATGGAGAGATCATTTTCATACAGCTAAAGCATGGGCCTGTCATCAGGAATGGTCAGGTTGTCGGGACTGCGGGTGTCATAAGGGACGTGACCGATCTGAAGCGTGCTGAAAAGGCCTTGGCAGCGAGTGAGAAGAAGTTCCGTGACCTCATCACGAACATGCAGGAAGTCTTGTATACCTTGGATCGTGACGGGCGGGTCACTTTCGTCAGTCCCTCCATCGAATCCATGGCTCAGTACAAGGATCCTGAAATCATCGGTCACCAGATGAAGGAGTTCATTTTCAAAGACGACCTGCCGCGCCTCTACCAGGACTTCCAGGATTTCATGGCCGGGAGGGGAGAAACCGAGCATGAATACCGCCTGGTGACGAAAAACGGGGAGATCCGCTGGATGATGACACACAGCAGCCTTCTGTGGGAAGGCGGTGAGGTCATCGGCATCCAGGGCATTCTCTCCGACATCACCGAGCACAAACGGGTGGAGGAGGAGCTTCGAGAGAGCGAGGAAAAGTTCCGCTCCATCGTCGAAACCACGAGCGACCGGGTCTGGGAGACGGATGCCCATGGCGTCTACACTTTTGTGAGCCCGCGGGTCCGCGATCTTCTCGGCTACGAACCGGAAGAATTCCTCGGCCGAAGACCATTCGAGTTCATGCCTCCGGAGGAATCCGCCCGTATGAAGGCGAAGTTTGCCAGGATCGCCAAGGAGCGCAAACCGTTCGTCGGCATTGAAAATGTCAACGTGGGGAGGGACGGCCGCAGGGTGGTCCTGGAAACCAGCGGTGTGCCCAGGCTGGATGCACAGGGGAAACTCCTGGGTTACCGCGGGATCGACCGCGACATCACGGACCGAAGAGTTGCCGAGGAGGGTCTCCGGAGATCGAATGATGAGCTGGAACTTCGTGTGCAGGAAAGAACGGCTGAGCTGGAGCTGAGAAACCAGGAACTGCAGAACTTCACCTTTTCCGCCTCCCATGATCTCCAGGAACCCTTGAGGAAGATTCAGACGTTCGCTGATTTGCTCGCCACCAAATACCTCGATTCGGTCAGCGAGAAAGGACGCGATTACATAAAACGCGTGCATGAGACCGCTTCGAGAATGCGGGACGTGCTCCAGTCCCTCATGAAATACTCCCATTTGATTTCCAGGATTGAGCCTTTCGGTCGGATCGACTTGAACAAGATCGCGAGAGAGGTGGTTTCCGACTTGGAACTTCGGATCCGCGATTCGGGGGCGTCCGTGTGGATCGGGGACTTGCCTGAAATCGAAGCCGATGCCGGCCAGATGAGGCAGCTGTTTCAGAATCTTCTCTGGAACGGATTGAAGTTTAGCCGTAAGGGAATTCAGCCCCGGGTCAAGATTCACGCCGATTGCGGATCGCAAGAACGCGAATGCCAAATATACTTCGATGATAACGGAATCGGCTTTGACGAAATGTACGTTGAGCGCATCTTCAAACCTTTCCATCGTCTCCACGGCAAAGAAGACTACGACGGCGTCGGAATGGGTTTGGCAATTTGCGCAAAGGTGGTGGAGCACCACAAAGGAAGCATTACCGCAAAGAGCACGCCCGGTAAGGGATCGACCTTCATTGTGACCCTGCCTGTGAACCAGGTCAAAGCAATTTCAAGCAGTTTGTCGTCTCGACCGGAGAGAGAGATCTTGTAACCCCACAAAGCACGAGATTTCTAGGCATTTCATGCAATCTGCTTCCGGGAGTCAATCACCTTAAACGAGGAAACGTGAGTATCAGCGGCAGCGATAACAGAGGCAGGAAAGATACACCCGTCAGGACAGTCTGCATGGAATAGAGTTCGGCCAACTTCCCTACCAGGGGAGATACCACGCCGCCCAAACCGAAGGCGAGTCCCATCATCAGGCTGGCCACCATGGCTCTGCTTTTGGGAGCCAGCATCTGTGCCATGGCCACCCCCAGAGGCAATGTGGCAAAAACCATGGCGCCCGCCATTGCTGAGCCGAGATAGACCCAAAGGCCCTGCAGACTCAGGAACAGCAGCAGCACCGGAGCCATGAAAAGAAAGGTAAAGAGGAAGACCGGTCTGAAACCTACTCGATCGGATATATGCCCGGCGATCAGACCGCTTGCGGTCCCGGCCACAGTGAAGAGGGAATACATGACACCGGCAGAGAAGACTGAAAATCCTTTATCGACGTAATGAACAGGCATGAAGGTCAAAAAAGACTGCCCGATGATCGCCCTGACGACCATCACCGTCCAGATGCAGAAAATGGGTTTCCAAACGCTTCCCAGGCTGTATTTTAGAGAGCCCCAGAAACCCATTCGGCCCAGCCCTTCACTTTGAGGAACCGGCACAACCCGATGCAGGTACCAGACCACCAGAAGCCCAAGCGCGACAGTGAACGGCAGTCCGTTCAGACCAAACCGAGTGGCATACCAGGTAATGAACAGCGGTCCGACTCCGAACGCCAGGGTGCCCCCGGTGTTGAATACGGACATTGCAAATCCGGTCTTGTTCCCGGAGTAGACCGGGACCAGGCCCGTTACCGATGGATGAAACATGGATGAGCCGAGGGCGCCTAACGCCACAAGTGCGAGCAGGGACCAGAACCCGGTGGCGATACCGGAAAAGGGGATAAAGACCACCGGCAGGAGTACGCCTAACAGGATAAAGTGGCGAGTGCTGTAGCGGTCAGCCAGGTATCCCACCGAAGGCTGCACAATGAAGGCCAGCAGACGCATGACTCCCGAGATGATGCCGATCTGGGTCAGGGATAATCCTATCTTCTGGACAAAGAGAGGGAATAGCGGGATGGTGAAAGAACTGTAGAAATCACCTGTAAAATGGACGAGGGTCAAGGCGAATAGTACTTTGACATTGGGTTTGCCCGGGTCAGACATTTCGCAGGCCTGATGACATCATGAGGGAAAAACTGCAAAGGAAGGCAGCAATATATTTTTCCCGCAGCACTCCGTCAAGCTCATTCTCCCCCACCCCACACCCCGGCCGACTGAGATGGCGTGGCACCATTTCACTCACCTTTCCGAATGAACCTCTCTGCACCCGTTAGTTTTAGTACCCTCCACCTCTGTTGGAGGACCCGGAGAGGTTCTACCGGTCCGGGTGAGGGGGACGCTTGAAAATCCGAATATTGAAATTCGAAATTCGAAACAAACAAATTCAAATCCGAATTCTCAAAAGTGAAAAACTGGAGCAGGTAAACCTCTCATAGGTCACCGTTTTGATCATTTGAATTTGCTTCGGATTTCGTGCTTCGGATTTCGTGCTTCGGATTTCGAATTTTTTGATTGCACTGCATGTGAAGGGGGTAACCTGAGGCCACCCGCCCGCTGTTTCTTCAAGCCTGGCATTTTTTTTGCAGCAACTGATATTTAGCAAGAAACTCCAAGATGAGCATGGAAGTCTTGTCAGGGCCAAGAGGATGCTAAACAAGGAATATCAATAAGGAAATTGCCTATGAAAAAACACCAAGGAGGCTGTCATGAATACCGACATCAGTGATGATATCCTTGCGCAGATGGGTATTTCACTTCCCACACAGGACTATCCAAGAGACGAGAAGGAGATCCTGGACACGCTTCGCAATATGCCTGCGCTCAAAGGCTTGTCTGAGAGCGACTTCAGTGGGATCTTACCGCTCAGCAAGATAAGAAAATTCAAAGCAGGTGAAGAAATAATTAAAGAAGGACAGTTTGACAATTGGATGTTTTTCATATTGTCGGGCAAATTCGCCATAATCAAAAAAGGGGAAACCATAGGGGTCTTGAAGGAGTATGGAGAAATATTCGGCGAAATGTGCATTATTGACGGCTCCCCGCGTTCTGCATCGATTAAGGCATTGGAGGATTCTGTCTGCCTTGCAGTGGATGCCTCCTACACGGATAATCTGAAAGGCCAGGCGAAAATCTTTTTTCAGTGCATCCTCTACCACATCTTTTCACAAGTGCTTGTAGAACGCCTCAGAAGAGTAAACGAAGATCTCGTCAAAACAAGAGACGAGAATGCCTCGTTAAAGGAAGAAATCAGGAAGGCGAGGTCGCATGGTTAAAGTCCGTTTTTGAAGCCCCATCTTACCAGAACGAATCGATCATGCCGGTATAACCGAATCCCGGTTCACGACCTTTTTTATGCGCAGAGCCTGACGGAGACTGCACCCGTTCAAGAATCATCCTTATCCTGAGTTTCAGGTCCGTAAGCGACAGGCTTTTCAGTACCCAATAGTCGGCGGAGCGCGGTTTCATTCTGAATTGGAGGGGGAAGTTGTCCGCATAGACGAGAACAGGGAGATCGTGATAGGCATCTCTGATGTCCATCAAGAGATCAAGGGCGTCCGCTTGACCCGACCGGATGTCAAGGAGAACAAGATCCGGTCGAGTCTCTTTGATGAGCCTCGTAACTTGAGGACCCATATGGGCTGTGGTCACATTGTACCCTTCCTCCAGGAGTTCTTCGGAATAGAGCATTAAAGTCGACTCATCATCGTTTACAACAAGAATCCTGTTCATTCCTTCCTCCAAACGCTGATCTTCAGTGAGCCATCTCCAGGCCTCAAAATTTCCCGAAGGAAAAACCCTTGCCCCGGAAGCCCCAGGTTCTTGCCCGGCGACTTCAAGGTCGTGCATTCTTGAGTGTTCATTATAAGAGCCCGGCGGAGTGCGGCAGAAAAGGGGTTCATCCTTGTTTTCCCCCCATCGCATCATCAGGCTCTGCCTTTGCGAAGTTAACAACTGTTTGCTGCCCCAACACTCTATCAAGATACATGCCAAGAAATCGCGCCCGCAAGGAAGGGGCCTTGCGGCAATTTCTCGAACAATTTCAAAAGATTATTTGCAGGGGCAAAACATGGGACAAACGGAGTGTAAATAGGAAGTGGACAGACACTGTTCATTGAGACATGACATGGCCGGGAAAGACAGGGAGAGGCTTCGTCATCATGTACCAATCGCATTGTCACTCCAAGTCGAATTGGAAGGTGCTTATACTGCCTGGAGAAAGAGAAATTCAGTGTTCTCCCTTATGGTTCCTTCCGCAGCAGCACTTAATTTAACAGCCAGAAAAGAGAACTGCGGGATGAAAGGGGGGGCAAAAATGAAGTCGAACCACTTTATGTGTGTAACCGTGATGGTTGGAGCGATGATCCTGTCAATGCCGGCGTCCGGCATGGCCGAGCAGACAACGCACCAGCATTATGCCGGGACCGAAGAAATAAACTCGCCTGCACCGGATGGCAGTCTGGCGCCGCGGCTTCAGAACCTGGGAAAGCATACGTTCCCCGTTACAGTGAAGTCGGATCGCGCACAATTGTTTATCAACCAGGGTCTCAATTTGGCATACGGCTTCAATCACGCCGAAGCCGGACGTGCTTTCCGCGAGGCGGCACGTCTTGATCCCGAATGCGCCATGGCCTACTGGGGACAGGCCCTGGTGCTGGGGCCTAACATCAATGCGCCCATGGACCCCAAGGATGAGCCGGCGGCGTATGAGCTTAGCCGTAAAGCCCTTCTGCTGAAGTCAAAAGCCACGCCGCGCGAACAGGCATACATCGATGCACTGGCCGAGCGTTATTCGGGCAAACCGGAAGATCGCTCCAGGCGGGACAGGGCCTATGCCGATGCCATGCGCAAACTTCATCAGCAGTTTCCCGAAGATCTGGACGCAACGGCATTGTTTGCCGAATCGATGATGGATCTTCGACCCTGGGACTACTGGATGCGTGACGGCCTTCCGCACCCCGGCACCGATGAGATTGTCGTCGCATTGCAGTCAGTAATGGAGCGCAACCCGGATCACCCTGGCGCGTTGCATTTCTGGATTCACCTGATGGAGCCTACCAACAACCCGAAATCAGCCGAAGTAGCTGCCGACCGCCTTCTGCAACTGGTGCCGGGCGCCGGCCATCTGGTCCATATGCCTTCGCACATTTACGTGAGAATAGGCCGCTTCGCCGATGCGGTTCGTTCCAACACCCTTGCCATTCGATCCGACGAAGACTATATCACTCAATGCCGCATCCAGGGGTTCTATCCAGTCAGCTACTACCCGCATAATGTGCATTTCCTCTGGTTTGCCGAAACCATGCTGGGCCACAGCCGCCCTGCCCTGGCCGCGGCACTCAAGGTCGTTGAAAAGATAACCCCTGAAGTCTTGCGGGAAGCCCCGATGTTGCAGTTTTTTGCCGCCGTGCCCTATCACGCCATGGTGCGATTCGGCCGGTGGGATGAGATTCTCAAAGAGTCCCGCCCCGGCTATGAAGAGCCGCTCATCGTCGGCTTATGGCATTTTGCGCGCGGCATGGCTTTCAGCGCGAAAAGGCAGTTCGATGAGGCTTTAGCTGAACTCGAGAGCCTGCGCAAGCTCGCGCAGGATCCAGCGGTGGCGAAGATCGCGCTCTGGACCCCCAATCCGGTCGGCACCATTTTGTCCATCGGCGTGGCGGTCCTTGAAGGCGACGTGGCTGCGCGCCAGGGCGACTACGACCGCGCCATTGCGCATCTGGACCGGGGAACGCGGCTGGAGGACGGGTTGACCTACATCGAGCCGCCCGACTGGGGGATTCCGGTGCGGCATGTGTTGGGCGCAACATTGTTGGAAGCCGGCCGCCCTGCCGAGGCGGAAACGGTCTATTGGGAAGACCTCCGCCGGAGCCCTGAAAACGGATGGGCTCTTTTCGGCCTTGCCCGGGCTTTACGCGCCCAGGGCAAAAGTGAGCAGGCGGAAGTCATCGAGCAACGCTTCCGCCGCGCATGGCCCGATCCGGATGTCCAGCTCGAAGCTACCCGGTTCTGACGCGTTGATGTTCAAGACACGTGGCGGCCCTTAGTAAAAAGACAGGACGTTCGTGACGAAGTGATTTCGTCTCGAACGTCCCGATCTCCACGAGCAGGGATTGCTTATTTCTGGTTTGACTTCAGGTAATCCTGGCAGAACTTGAGCGCCTCGTCGGCAGGCAGATTCTTTGCTTTCATAGTCTGCACATACTCGTCCAGGATCGGGCGCAGTTTTGCACTCCACCGCTCGTTCTCTTCCTTTGAGAGTTGGGCGACCTTCCCCCCCTTCTGCACAAAGTAATCCTTCCCGTCCTTATCGAGCTCGTCCCAGAGTTTTCCCATCTTCTCGATCCATTCGTTGTTGACTTCCTCGATGGTCTTCCGGTCGTTGGGCGCAATAGCATTCCACTTGTCCTTGTTCATGACGATGTAATTGGCATTGACGTACGCCGAGCCGTATTCTGCGCTGTTATTGACAACCTCGGCAAGCCTGAAGCCCCTCATCGCCTCGTAGGGACAGATGATGCCCTGGGCAACACCTTTGGAAAGGGCGTCGTAGGCTTCCGACATCGGCATTGCCACCGGCGCTCCGCCCAGCGCCTGGACCACCTTAGCGCTTGTACCCGTCGACCTCACCTTGAGCCCCTTCATATCGTCGAGGTTTGCGACGGGTTTCTTTGCAAACATCATGTGGGGCGGTGAGGTTGTAAAGAAGAGGACCTTTACGTCATCAAACTCCTTTGGCTTGAACTTCCTGTAGAATTCATTTGCCAGTTTTGTGCCCCAGTATCCGCTCCTGTATCCTAAGGGCAGGTCGATCACCTCGAAAAGAGGAAAGCGCCCCATCGTGTAGGAGCAGAAGCTCAGGCCGATGTCCGCGACCCCCCTCGTGACGCTGACATATGTCTGGGTCGGGGGCGTCAGCGTCCCGCCCGCGAATTGGGTCACCTTGACCCTGCCGCCTGTTCTCTTCTCCACCTCTTTGCACCACTGGTCCATCGCCACGCTGATCTTCTGATCGGGTGGAAAAAAGTTGGCGAGCTTGAGTGAGATCTGCGCGTGAACAGGGGACAGGTGCAGCCAGAGCGACGCGAGAAGTACGGAGACAAAAAGGAAAAGGATCTTTCTCATATATCACCTCCATGGTATTTGGTTTTCTCTTGCCGGTTCCTGAATCTTAGCACAACACGGAGATCAATAACTCAAAAATGATGGAATGAAGAGCGCGAGCTGGGGCACGAGAAACAGCAGAAATATGACGAAGACCAAGCCCAGGAGGAACGGCGTGACCCCCCGATAGATCGTGGCAAATGATTCCTTGGTGATGTTTTTCACCACAAACACGTTGATCGCCACGGGTGGTATGATCACCCCGATCATTATTGTCAGCTGAACGAATATGCCGAACCATATCAAGTCATACCCGAGTTTGGCTGCTACGGGGTAAAAGATGGGCGTCGCGAGAATCATGAAGGCGAGATCATCGATGAATGAACCGCCGATGAGATAAACGAGGCCGATGATGATGATGATCAGATGAGGATGAAGCGGGAGGTTTGTGATCCAATCGGCCGCGATCATCGGGATCTTCGTTACCGTGATGAAATGGCCGAATACGGTCGAACCCGCAATGAGCAGTAAAACCATGGCCGCGGTCCGCAGAGCCTCGCGCAGCGATTTGGAGAGACCGCCAAAATTCATGTCCCTGGACATGAAGGCCAGGACCGCAACGGCAAAGGCCCCCACGCTTCCAGCCTCCGTAGGCGTGAAAAAGCCCTGCAGCAGCCCCCCCATCACCACGATGAAGATTACGAGCACGCCTGTAATCCCCTTCAGGGAGATCACCCTTTCCTTCCAGGAGGACCTCTCCCCGCGAGGCGCGAGGGATGGTTTCATACGGGCCCATCCGTAAATGATGAGCAGGAAGCAGAGAGCGGAAAGAAGACCGGGAATGATCGATGCAAGAAAAAGTTTGCCGATGGACTGCTCGGTAATAATCCCGTAGACAATCAACGGTACGCTCGGAGGAATAAGGCAGCCGAGGCATCCCGCCGAGGCCACGACTCCGGTTGAAAGGACCCTGCTGTAGTGGTACCGGTCCATCTCGGGGATGCCGACGCCGGAAAATGTGGCTGCCGCTGCGGTGGTGGCGCCGGTTACGCTGCCGAAGGCCGCGGCCCCGAAAACGGTGGCCATGGCCAGCCCTCCCGGGATATGCCCTACAAGCCGGTAGGCTGAGGCATAGAGTCTCTTCGCAATTCCCCCGTTGAAGGCGAGCTGCCCCATGAGGATGAAGACAGGGATGACGGTAAACCCGTAGGTTGAAAAGGTGTCGTACACATCCTGGGCCAGCATGCTGAACCCGGCCTTCACCGACACGACGTAGCAGTAGCCGAGCAGTCCTATGACGGCCATGCCGACGCCAAGCTCCACGCCGGTCACGAAGACCGCGAGCAGCAGGAACAAGCCAAGAAGTCCTATGGCAGTCTCATTCATATTCTCCCCGGAAGATCTTGAGGATGTCGCAGAACAGCACAAGGGATTGAAAGAAAGAGGCTGCGCCGACAGCGTAGATGACCGGATAAAGGGGGATATGGCGGGTGGGCGTGACCTCCCCCGCCTTGAGCGCCTCAGCGCCCAGAATCAGGAGATGCCAGCCGATCGCAAGGAACAACGCCAAACCCACGCACCGCGTGATCACGTCGACTATCGCCCTTGCGCGCGGGGACAGTCTGAGGATAGCAAAATCGACGCGGATGTGGGCCTTTATCCATGAGGTGAAAGGGATTGCAAAGCTGATAATGATCGCCCCCAGCAGGCCGACCATTTCGTATGTACCGATAATAGGCGCCCGGCCGGTCCTCAGGATGACGTCGAACACGGTGAGGAGGATCATGCAGGCAAGGGCGATCTCGGCAATCTTGTTCAACCCCTTGCTCATGGTAAAGACCGCTTTCAACAACCAGCCCATGCCTGCCCCCGGAATTGTCATTGTCGAAAAACCATAGCACCGGGAGCAAAAAAGCGTCAACCCAAAACCGGCTGGAGTTTGATTGCCGCTGCGGATTGGTGAGCGGCCATTGCCCCCAGGTGGTGAAATCTGGAGTAATCGCTCGACACTGCATACGGTTTCAATGTATGGTACCCCTTTTTCTGCCCATCTTCGCGATTACTTAAAGGACCTTGATCTATGGACGCTTCATTGTCCGTTTTTGGTTGGCTCGACGCACTGAAATTCAACCGGTTTCACAGACAGCTCGTTATCGTCGGAAGCCTTATCTGCGCACTCGGTGGCTACAACTCACAGATCATCGCCTACATCGTGCCGCTTGCATTGAAGGAATGGCAGCTTACCCCCCTTGAGGCGGGGACGATGATCTCTTACGGGTTTCTGGGTCTTATGTTTGGCGCTGCGGGGTTCGGGATGCTCTCGGACCGCCTGGGCAGGAAAAAAACGACCATACTGATCGTCATTGTGCTATGCGTGTTCAACGCCGCAGCCGCCTTTGCCCCAAGCTTCAGGGTCTTCTGCCTCTTACGCTTTCTTTCCGGTCTCGGTATCGGCGGCGTCGTACCTTTGACCATAACGCTCGTTTCCGAATTCTCTCCTTCCGGTATCAGGGCGCGCCTTCTGACAATTGTAGGAGGAAGCTTCACCATCGGGTGGGCATTGGCCGGCCTCTTCGCCATGTTCCTCGTCCCTTACTTTGGCTGGCGATCGGTGCTTCTCGTAGCCATTGCGCCATTATTCCTCCTCCCTTTCCTGCGCTCATACCTCCCTGAATCTATCCGTTTCCTTGCCAACAGGAATCGCTACGATGACTCCATTGAGGAAATACGAAGGATCGAGAGAATCGCAGGTTTAGAGCCGCGCGGTTGGGAGCCGGCGAATTTCGCGCAGGATGTAGCTCTACGCGGCTCCGGGGTTAAAGAACTCCTCCAGCCGGGCCTGAGGACGATGACAATCCTGGTCTGGTGCACCTATTTCTTCTGTATGCTCGCCTTGTACGGACTCTCTACCTGGCTGCCGTCGATCCTGGCAAATTCGGGGTTTTCGCTCATCAGAAGCTACAGTTACACAGTGGTGCAGTCCCTCGGCGCCGCGCTGGGCGGTTTTCTCCTGGGGTGGTTCATGGATACGGTGGGGCGAAAAGCGGGTCTCTGTCTGAGTTTCCTTCTTGGAGGCCTGTCGGTGCTCCTCTTCGGTGCAGTCTCCTCGGATGCTTCCCTCCTGCTTGCCGGGCTTGCCACAGGCATTTTTCTCGTGGGCATTCCCTCTGCCCTTCACGTGGTGGCGAACGAAATCTATCCGACTCGCGTCCGCGCCACCGGGGCGGGTTGGGCGTATGCCGTAGGAAGAGTCGGATCAATTGCGGGGCCGGTTATCGGCGGAGTTGTCCAGATGGCCGGATTCACGTTCAATCAGTTCTTCGTCGTCTTTTCCCTCCCCAGCTTTCTCTGTGTCCTGCTGGTCGCGCTTTATCCTGTCGGCGTCAAGAGGGAAGGGCTCGAGGCGGTGGCAGCGAAGCTGCTCAAGCAGGGGTAAGGGGGAACCCATGTTGTCCTTGTTTGCCTCAATGATTAGCATTTATCCAGTCATATGTCTTATCGCCTTAACCAAAAAAGACCCCACATCTTTATCGAGTCGAGGGGAACAGGTACCGTCATGCCTCTCTATAATCCTGATCGTGATTCCGTTACGGAGATGCGCGCACGCGCCGACCGGGCCTTCTCGCGCGCGGCCGGTGCGCCGCTCGTTGAAGGCAACTCTGTTCGCCTGCTGAAAGACGCCCGCGAGAATTATCCGGCCTGGCTGGATGCCATAGGGGCAGCGAAACACCACATCCATTTCGAGAGCTACCTTATTCATGATGACAGTGCGGGACGCAAGTTCGCCGACGCGCTGAATGACAAAGCGCAGGAAGGCATACGCGTTCGGCTCATCTACGATTGGATGGGCGGATTCGGCAAGACCTCGCGGCGGTTTTGGAACCTCTTGCGGGCGGGTGGTGTCGAGGTGCGCTGTTACAACCCGCCGCGTTTTGACAGTCCGCTCGGGTGGCTCTCGCGCGACCACCGTAAGACGCTCGTGATTGACGGGCAAATCGGCTTTATCACGGGTTTGTGTGTAGGGAGGATGTGGGAGGGGATCCCGGAGAAGAACATCTCGCCGTGGCGCGACACCGGGGTCGAGGTGCGGGGGCCCGCCATTGCGGACATCGAGGACGCATTCGCCCACGTCTGGGCCATGACCGGTGAGCCGATCCCCGAACACGAATTAATCGACAGAGACGGTCTTTGCAGGGCAGGCGAGGTGAACATGCGCGTCGTGGCGAGTGTTCCTGCCACGGCCGGCATGTTTCGCCTGGATCATCTCGTGGCCGCGCTTGCAAGAAACAGGCTGTGGCTGACGGACGCTTACTACGCGGGGACGACCGCCTACGTACAGGCATTGAGGGCGGCGGCGAAGGACGGCGTTGACGTGCGTCTGCTTGTGCCTAACGCGACGGACATTCCTCTGTTGAGGCCTTTATCCAGGGCGGGATACCGTGCGCTCCTGGAGGCGGGGGTGCGCGTCTTCGAGTGGAACGGCACGATGCTTCACGCCAAGACCGCGGTCGCCGACGGACGCTGGGCGCGCGTCGGTTCCACGAATCTCAACATCTCCAGTTGGTTCGGCAACTGCGAGCTGGATGCTGTCGTTGAGGACGAATCTTTCGCGCGGGCGATGGAAGAGATGTATCTTCAGGATTTAACGAACTCGACTGAAGTTGTCCTGGATACCAGGCGGAAGGTGCGCGCACCGGGCGAGCCGCGCCGGACACACCTTGCAAGGACTAGAGGCGGCGGAAGCAGCGGAAGCAGCGGACGCGCGGCAGCCGGCGCAGCCCGAATAGGCAGGGCCGTCGGTGCCGCTTTCACCGGCCGGCGTGTGCTTGAACCCGTTGAAGCGCGCCTGATGACGGCTGCCGGGGCGCTGTTGCTGATATTCGCCGCCCTCTTTGCGCTGTTCCCGCGAATGCTCGCTTACCCGCTGTTGATTGTTTTTGCCTGGTTCGGCGTCGCGCTGCTTTACAGAGGCCTCAAATTGCACCTTGAAGGTAAGCGCTCAGGAGCAAAAGAGACAAAGAGATGAATACTCCAGGGGATCGGGCGGGAGGATACTTACCGTGCATCTCAATAGGAGAAATTGAAAACAATGGAGAACCTCTGATCCTTGAAAGTTCTTTCCTGCTCAACCGATTCGACCGCTTGCGCCTGGTATCGCTGGAGCCGCTCCCCGATCAACAAAATCGACATCCCCTCCGAAAGCCTTCTGCTATAAGTGAGTGACATGTCAATTCCCTCTGGCAGGTGTTCCTCATCGGAGTATCCTTTTGGAGGTATGAGAGAGAGATAGCGAATCCCGGTGGAGACTTTCCATGCATCTTCCCTGGCGCCGAGGGAGAGGTCCAGACCTACGGAACGTCTCGGGAGACCGGTTTCATCCAAATCCCCTTCGTAACCGAAATAGGATAGAGACGGGGTAATGACGAGCCCGGGAAAAGGCCTGATATTTCTACCAACCCTCACCCCTTGCACATGAGTCGATAACGCACTTCCTCCGGCTCCCATGAAATCCTGATGAGAGGAGTACCCCAAATCCATTTCCCTCCATGAAAGAAGCGAATCCTGGAAGAGAGAGACTTGAAAGTCCCTGTCTTGCCCGAGCTCCAGCCCGAAGGAATGGCTCGCTATCAGGTCCTCTCTGTTTCCCCAGGCATCAAAAAGAGTTCCCATGGTTGCATCCGTATCGGAAAAAGCGAAGGAGTCCGCGTCCCCATTCCTCGATTGCGGCTGTTCGATAACCCTCCTCGCGCCGGCAATTCTTTCGCTGTAATATTGTTTGCTCAGACTGGAGACAATGACCCCCTTTCTACTTGCTGCATGGACGAATCTTCCCTCTGAGAGATAAATCCCGACATGAGTAATCCTTCTGCTTTTTGTGGAAGAGGTGAAAAATAGAAGATCCCCTGTTTTCAGTTCATCCAATGGAACCTTTTGCAGGTCCGAAGAGAGGTAGAGAGATGCCGATTGATGGGGGAGGGCCAGTCCGTAGGCGTTTCGGTAAACAAGCCCCACATAGCCTGAGCAGTCCACCCCGCTCGGGCTGCTGCCGCCTCTTCGGTATTGAACACCAAGGTGCCTGAGCATTTCATTTACGAGAAGGTTTTCAGAGGCTGGGTAGCGTTTCTGGGAGCTCTTCAGGGAGGAGCGCTTCTTACCGGCCACAGATGGAACGGCCAGCGACAGAATCAGGAAAAAGGCACACAGGACCTGCGCCATCCACTTCTTCTGTCTCATCTTGATGGCACATCGGATCCGACGAATACCCGCTGTCTTCAATGCAACCCCATGTATAAAGGCACCCGCAACCATAGCACCGCGGAATCCCGACCAAGCCAGGATCCCGACCTGAGATATCCGAGTATTCATGTGGATAGGATTTTGGGTGAGAGATGTTCACTAACTCAGACTTTTGTAGAAACCTCATAGTAAGCAATGCTGTAGTTGACGTTGAGGGGGAACTCCGGTGCCGCCTCCTTATTGAAGCGATGCTCACATTCCGCACAGTTCCAGTGCATCCAGCCCTTCCTGATCACGGCATCGAGGCATTTGGAGTAGAACCGACAAAACACATTACGTTTTCCCCGCCTATATGATGGATTGATGGCTTTTCCTTTCATCTTCTCATCTTTCCTTCCAGACTTTCTGTTTCCGCCAATCACTCAAGGCCAGACCCGGGTCTCCCCTCTTCCCAGGGGTTTTCTACATTCTTCCGCCGTTCTCACACTCAATCTGTGTGGCTTGTTTGACTTCGACTTTGCAAGGGGCGCGCCATGATCCTGCTAACTCTATCTTATTGGGATACAACCATTTTTTACCAAAGACATTTTGCGGGAACACCCTGAGTGAATGAGTTTCCCTACATTTCGTGCGTTGATAGATGCAGGCTTTTTCATGCACTCTCAGCTCTTCCTTGATGAGACCCTGGAATCAAAAACAGAATGCGTCCTGTCGTCTCATGATTACAGACATGTAACAGACGCTTCTGTAACATTAAGACAAGCCGACTGGTGTCCTGAAGGAGTCCGCTCCAGGGCTATCTGTCCAGCAACATAGAGCTTTGGGTTTATGGTTTAAATTTGGCATGATCCTTGCTTGCCAGGAGGTGTATTGCCAATGCGGAAGTAAATCTCGGGGGTTACGGTTTCGAAGGGTTGATGAAATCATCTGGTCCAAGGACGGAAAGGGAGGGAATGAATGAAGCGATTGATTCTGGGCATTGTTCTTTCGGTGTTTATGGTAAGCCTGGTCTTTGCGGGAGGGTCTGCGGATGAGGCGAAGAGCATGTTGGAGAGGGCGGTTGCCTATGTGAAAGCGAACGGGAACGAAAAGGCGTTCGCAGAGTTCACAAACCGACAGGGCTCATTCGTTGACCGGGATCTCTATATCTTTGCTGTTGACTTCAATGGGCTGACAATTGCCCATGGAGGCAATGCCAAACTCGTCGGCAAGGACATGTTAGGATTGAAGGATGCGGATGGAAAATTCTTTATCAAGGCATTCATCGAAACGGCTAAATCCAAAGGAAACGGTTGGGTGGACTACAAGTGGGTCAATCCACAGACAAACAAAATAGAAAATAAATCCACCTATGTTCAGAAGGTGGATGATTACTTCCTGGGGTGTGGGATCTACAAATAACCTTCATACTCTGCCTGCGGCCGCATGGATGCAGTCTGTGCGGCTCCAGGTCAGAGAGGGAAAAGGATTGTAAGATGTCACTTTCGAGAAACTCCAAATTATCCAGCAAGATTCTCATCGCCCCCGTCATTGCCGTTTGTTTCATGATGGCCTTGTCCTATGCCAATTACCGAGGGCTGGCAAAGCAAGGAGATGTTATCCAGGACATCTACGAAAACAGATTCAAGAATTTTCAGAACAGTGCACGGATTCTATACGAAATGACCGAGGTCCATGCAAATCTTTATAAGGTGATCAGTTGGACAAATGCGAACTATGACGGGAAGAAGGTGGATGAGCTCAGCAAGACCCTGAATCCGAGGATTCAAAAGGCTATCGGACTCCTGAAAGGGCTCCTGGAGAGGGGGAGACTGAATTCGGAAGAGAAGAAGCTTTGCGAGTCTGCAATGGGGAAGGCTATAGAGTACCAGAAGCCGGCATTGGGCGTGCTGGACATGGCTTCATCGGATGTGAATATCGCGACGATGTACATGGGGACCGCCGATGACACGTTTCAATTGCTCCACAAAAATCTGAAAGACCTGCTGGAACTGGAGGATCGACTTTGCCATGATAATTATCGGTCTTCCTTGAATGCGATAGGCTCTACCGCGGGGATCTCAGTTCTGCTTTCCTGTTTCGCCATTGTTTTATCTATTCTCATCAGTCTCTACATGGGGAAGATCACCTCATCCCGTTTGAAAAGACTGATCGAGGGCTTTAAGAACACTTGTGAAAAGGTCTCCACGGCCTCCGGGCAGGTTCTCTCATCGAGCCAGTCTCTTGCGGAAGGCTCCTCGGAGCAGGCCGCTTCCATTGAGGAGACGTCGTCCTCCCTGGAGGAGATGTCTTCCATGACCAAGTTGAACGCAGAGCATGCGGAGCAGGCCGACGCCCTGATGAAGGAGGCGTCGGAGGTGGTCGATCATGCCAACGGCTCCATGAAGGAGCTTACCAAATCCATGGAAGAGATTACCGTCGCAAGCGAGGAGACATCCAAGATCATCAAGACCATTGACGAGATCGCCTTCCAGACCAATCTCCTGGCTCTGAACGCAGCGGTCGAGGCCGCAAGGGCGGGGGAAGCAGGAGCGGGATTTGCGGTCGTGGCAGGCGAGGTGAGGAATCTTGCGATGAGGGCCGCGGATGCGGCCAAGAACACAAGCGGGCTGATCGAGGGGACGGTAAAGAGAATCAAGGACGGCTCCGGGTTGGTGAACCGGACCGACCAGGCCTTTGTGAAGGTGGCGGATACGGCCTCCAAGGTAGCGGGTCTTGTGGCGGAGATTGCGGCCGCCTCCAGGGAACAGTCCCAAGGGATTGAGCAGGTGAACAAGGCGGTGGCCGAGATGGACAAAGTGGTGCAACAGAACGCGGCGACTGCAGAGGAAAATGCAAGCGCATCCGAGCAAATGAATGCGGAAGCGGAACAGATGAAAATCAATGTAGACGATCTTGTAGTATTAGTGAATGGGACCTTGAAATCAGCGTAGAACCTTTCCTACGGTTCATTCATCACTTTGATCCCATCCACAGGCAAAGAAACAATGGAGGCCCGCTCCTTTCCACAAAGTGCTTCGAACACTGATTTCCCTCCGTGGTGCTCCACGATCTTCTTGCGCGAAGGACTTTTCCTGCTGAGCATGGATGAACAAGCAGGTTTTCAGATCAAGCAGGCGAAACCATTCATTTTGGAAGTGTAGGAGTGTCAGGGCAGATGATCGTCCCGGAGTTGCGAGAATCGACCATCTGCCCTGCGTCTCTATGTGCGCTCTGTGAGAAAATGCTGCGGCGGTTCACTTTACATCTTCCGGGGCCTGTACCCCGAGGAGCAGGGTGATTGCAGCCGATGTCTCAGCGCCGTCACCGGCAGAGGGGAACCGCCACTTTTCAATTTGATCGGCGATGTCTCTCCGGAAGTCCGCGCCGCCCTTCAGGACCTTAACCTCCCTTACCGCGCCTTTCGCATCGATTTTGAAGCTCACTGTCAGCCGGGCAACAGAATCGAATCCCCGGCAATATTTTTCAAGATCCCCCATCCGCTCCTTCACGACCTTTGAGACCGCCTCCTTGGTTAATCCGCCGGATGCCGTCACGTCCCCCAGGGTGATTGTGCGATTGGCGAGCCTTGCGCCGCTGCCAGTGTTTGGCTCTTCTGTCTGTTCCTGACCCTTCATCTCGCGTGCTCCTGATTTTTCCATTTCGGATTTGTCATAGGCGGACGCGGCAGGGACTGATCGCATCAACGAGTGTTGTGGGCTCATCGACTTGGCCGCACCCACCGCATAATTGGAAACACCTTGAGGCAACGGGAGGGGCTGGTTCACGGAAACAGGCCTTCCATCCTCTCCGCGTATATGGGTGTCGACAGCGACAAAAGAGGTGAAGGAGGTGAGAAGATTGTACCGCAGACCGAGTTCGGTGACTGTCTCGTTTTGCCGATCGTGCCGGCGGAGGTTGTGGTAGTCCGAGAGCTTGATCCGATGGCGAGCCCAGAGGTAGCGGAGACCTCCGTTTGCGCCCGACGGGGTCACGTCGCCGGCGTTGATCGTAGTTCTGTATTGACCATGTCCGGAAATCCCGCTCACAACGATCTTGCCGCGGGGCCTGCCGTGATACTTACCGAACACGATGACCGGGCGTTCGGAGAACACATCGGGTATGTGGGGCGGCTCGACCTCGTAGGCGTCGAAACCGTCGAATTCCACTTTCACCCTCGTAAGTACGGGAGACTGGATGATGGCCCGGAAACGCCCGGCCTTGGAAGGTGCTTCTTCCGGCCTCGTTATCACGAAGGATTCGCCCATCCCGACCGCGGCCATTCCCTCGATGAGATGTCTGTTGACGCTTGTCCCGATTCCGAAGGCAAAGACATTGGCGCTCCCCAGACGGTTTCGTATCAGGTCGAAGGCTCCCGCCTCGGCATTGATGAAGCCATCTGTCACGATTACCACGGTCCGGGAATAATTCTCCTGCTGTTTGAGGCCGAACGCCTTTTTAAGAGCAGGCAGAAGTTCGGTTCCTCCTCCGCCCACCTGCCTGTCAATGAGGGCAAGGCCTTTTGAGATGTTCTCCCCAATTGCCGGCACCGAGTGCTCTGCCATGACCGATGACCCCCCGGCGAAGAGAACAACATTGAAAAGATCGGATGGGCGAAGGCCGCTCAGGAGATCTTTGATGAGTTTCTTTGAGACATCGAGCGGATACCCGTGCATGGAGCCCGAGACATCGACGATGAAGATATACTCGCGGTCGAGGATCTCCGTTTTTTTCACTCTCTTGGGTGGCTCCATCATGAGCAGAAAGAAATTCTCCTCTTCGCCCTCATGCAGGAGCAGTCCCGCCTCTATACGGTCGCCCTCCAGCGCATAGCGAAGAATATAGTCCCGGTTCCCGCCGTGCTGTTCCGACCGTTCGAGGCTGACTCTTGCAACCGAAGGCCCATCGTACCTCACGCTCACCTGATGAGAGGAGCAGCTCAACTGCCTGATCGGCATTCCGGCCGCTATGTCTGCGCGGATATCAAAGGTGTAAGTCGGAGCCTCCCCGGCATGGAGGTAAGGGTTCTCCACCCAACGGTTCTCGGGGGGCGATGCATCGCTCCTTTGATTGGAGTAACGGGGACCGACAACAGTGGGGTAGACAAACTCATAGACTCCCTCTGTCGGAACAAGCAGTTCAGTATACTTGAGCTCAACTTTTATCTCGTCCCCGGGCATGATATTCGCCACGTTCATCTGGAAGACATTGGGCCTCTGCTGTTCAAGGAGAGAAGCGCTTTTTCCCTGGTCTCTGGCCTGGTCGTATGTCCGGCGGGCCTCCTCACGCCTCGCGATTTTCGCCTCGATGACACGGGTGCCGATGGTCATCCGCATCCCATACACCGCAGCCCTTGTAGAGGACGGGAAAACATAGAGGGCTTCCAGCGTTCTCCTGCCCTCGTTCTTGTAGATCTGGGTGACATTGACATCGGCGATCACTCCCGAAATGTTGACCTTGGCCGATGTTGCCTTGAGCGGCATCCGGTCTACCGTGGAATCTTCGCTTCTCACATAAAAATAGGGCGAAAGGGTCCGGTCATCTGATTTGCCTTCCGGAAGGGGAGCTGTTCCGCCAAAACCCGCCCTGGAGACGATGCCTCCACATAGAATGATGCCCAGCATGATAAGTAGTGCCGAAATCCTCGTCGTCTGCTTCATGATTGACCTCCTTTGTCTTTCGAATTGGACTGCTATTCGATGAGACAGGGGAGGGCGGCAAAAAGTTCCGGAAAAAATCCTGAGATCCTGAAGTCAATGCTGGTGTATAGTGAATGGAGCATTCGCAATGGCACTGGCAGAGGAGACCGGCACCATGCTCACCAACCTTGAACATCGTGAAGAACCTGAGCAAGACAAAGGAGTAAGCACGACGTGATGCTTGCCTCTGCGTGTCTCTTGCTTTTCATGGTTCCCCTTCTGACTTTGTTGCGGACCCGGGGAACAAATGTTCCCGCGGAGTTGTCTCAAAGAGCAGAGGGGCACCTGGGAAAAGCGGAGGAAGATTTCGAGCTTGTTTCTGCTGCTCAGGCGGGTGAAGTCGCCGCATTCGAGAAACTTGTCAGGAAATACCAGAAGAGGATGCTCAATATCGCTTACCGGATGATCGGGGATTACGAGGATGCCTGCGAAACCGTGCAGGAGACGTTTCTCTCCGCTTATCGATCCATAAAACGTTTCAGGAAGGAAGCCGCGTTCTCCACCTGGCTGTGCGCGATCTGCCTGAACCACGCTAAAAATCGTCTGAAGAAGACGAGAAACAAGGCCCGGCACGAGGTGCAGCCGATGGACGACCTGCTGGAGACGGAAGAGAGTGCATTCGCTCGTGAGACCGCTTCGGATTGCCTTTCCGTCATTGAGCAGATGGAGCGGAAAGAGGTGCAGGAGAAGGTGCAGGAATGCATGAATGGACTGGACGACGAATACCGGGAGGTTCTCGTCCTGCGGGATATCCAGGGATTCTCCTATGAGGAGATCAGCGCTATCCTGAATGTCCCGGATGGGACGGTAAAATCGCGCCTTTTCAGGGCGAGGGACGGTTTGAAGAACAGCCTGAAGAAAACGCTTGGGGAACTCTGATGGAGTGCCGGAAAATCCAGGAAATGCTCACGCCTTACCTTGAAGGGGCGGTCACGCCCGAGCAGGAGCAGTTCGTCCGTGATCACCTCTCAACCTGCGAAAAATGCAGATGCTCCTTGGAAGACCTGCGAAAAACCGGCACGCTGGTGAAGGATCTCGAAGAGATCGAGCCTCCTCCCTGGCTCACACAAAAGATCATGGCACGGGTGAGGGACGAAGCGGAGCATAAGGCCGGGGCGCTGAGACGGTTCTTCTATCCGCTCCGTGTAAAGCTCCCTTTGCAGGCATTTGCGGCGATCCTGATCATAGGATTTGCCGTCTTTTTGTATAAAGTCAACGCGCCCCGGTACGAGGCGCCAAAAGTGGCCCCCGGAACAGGAGCAGTTCTGCAAAAGGATGACCTTCGCATCCCGGCCTCTCCTGAGGGTCCCCGCAGGGCGAATGACGCGCAAACCAAACATGAAGAGGTGAAGCAGGAGACCGCGAAACAGTTCACCGCAGAGAAAAAAAGACCTCGCGAAGGTTCCATCGGTGCAGATCGGATTGCCGAAGCTCCTGCCGCAGTTTCCGGCAGCGTCGCTCGAATGAAATCCGAGCGGTTTTCCATCACGGTCCGGGTAGAGGACGTCGCCGACGCAGCAAAGAAGGTTGAAAAGCTCCTAGAAAAGGTGGGGGCTCAGCAAGTCACGAGGGAGTCACGGGAAGGGAGGGAATCCCTCTCTGCAGAGCTGAAAGGCGAGAAGGTGAAGGGGCTCCTTCAGAAACTCAGCGGTGTCGGTGAAACTCATGGCTCCGCCTCTGACACCCGGGCCGGGGAAACCGTTGCGATCAGGATCGACCTTTTCGAGACAGTAAAGCAGGATGAGGGCCACAAATAGAGGCCGCAAATGACTCAGCCTTTTGCCTTGCCTGCTGCGAGAGCTCTCACATCCTCTGTCGTCATCGGCTTTCCGCCAATGCCCCAATCGCCGCTTTTTACCTCTTCGACGATACAGTAGGTGACCTGGCGCATATTCTCGCCTTCGACTGATACCATAGCGTCGGTCAGTTTCTTCACTATTTCCCGCTTCTGCTCCGGCGTGAACACTCCCTCAATGACTTTGACTTCGATCAGCGGCATATCATTCCTCCTTAGCCCTCCGAGAGTTGTCGGATCCGGGTTTCATCCGTAGATTTTTCCTTTCTTGTCTCCATATCTCTTCGCCGCGACGCTCTGTTAGCTATCTTCAACTTGTCGAGACCTCGTCCCTTGAAACCGCAACATTGGTCAAGCGGTCGACAATCCATCGAGCGATATGCTGCGCCAAGCGCCGGTTTATGAACTTATGGGAAAAGTAATACCGCGGGATCAACTGGCAAGGGGGGAATAAAGATCCGAGTCCGTAGGACCCGGCTTTTGTTATCCCCGGAGGGGATTTAATTTTGTCTTAAGAGTCGTCATCCCGGTGAAAACCGGGATCCAGAGGGACCGCAAGTAGCCCGTTAATACTGGATTCCGGCTCCCGGCTTTCGCCGGGACAGGTTTCATTCAGCCTGAATGACGGATAAGGGCGATTTGTGACTTTATACGGGTAATGAAAACAAGTTCATTGAGAAGGATTACGCGTTGTCTGATGCTCCGGTTAAACAGAATTTGATGAATTTTCTCTCTGCTTCCTTATAGTCTTCGTCCGAGTAGAAATTCCTGTTCTCCTCCCAAAATATCTCTCGATGCTTTTTTATCAGCAGCTGAAGCCCCTGATTCATGATTTCACCTCGTCCGAAGATTTTTAGCGGAATACCTGGGGTTGCGTCCCCGTAAGGAACCCGTCATCTCGACCGCAGGGAGAGATCTTTTATCTAAGATTTCTCACTCCGTTCGAATGACATTCTCAAACGCCTTACAAGAATAGGATTGATTCACAACGAGTTCCATTAGACAGATCCTGTATCTTCGGAGTAGATTTACACGTAGGATCATCGCTTCAGACATCCCCGCTACGAAAGCAGCATGGGCATACTTCACAAATGTTCATCGTCAGGATAGATTACGCCGTCGCTTGTCCTGACAGCACCCGGGGTGAGGGTGTGGACCTGGATCTTTCCCTGCTCCAGGATATGAACCACCTCGACATCGAGAGTGACAAGGTAGTCGCTGAGAATCCGCCTGTGGCATTTCCAAAACAACCGCTCTGCGCACATCACGGTTGTCCTGGACCTGGACGCCAGATGCATCAGCTCCGATACTGCAGCGCGGAACGTGTTTGTTGCCATGTAATCCGCATAGTTCCGAAATCCAGGGGAGGAGAGGCCGGTGTTCGGTGATTCCTTGCCTGGTGTCCTTTTGCGGAACCCGCCAAGGTCCTTGTACCATGCATATTGGATGTTTTCCGCTGCCAGCCGCTCTTTGAGCCTGTCCTGCCCGAAGTGAGGAAACTTCCGGGAACCGGGAAAGCTCCGGATGTCGGCAACTGTCTCAATCCCGGTATCCCTCAGCAGGATGAGGAACTCCTCAATAGAGCGGGTGGAATGACCTATGGTGTAGACTCTTAGCATAACAGATGTCTCTCACAGAGCCCGCGGAGGTACAGAGTATATCGTTGAGCGACGATTCGGTTCGAGCTTGCGGGTTTACGCAGCAGCTTGTTCATGCTCAGAATGAGCTGGAACTTGTGCTGTTTTTTGTTCCAAAAACAGCACAAATGACGCTCTCCCCCCGTGACTTCGTGATCTCCAGCGAAGCCCCGCCCATGGGCGGGACAGGCGGGAGAGAGATGCACTTATCTTCTCCCGGAAAGACGCGCAAGGGTTCGGGTGGAGATCCCCAGCAGAAGGCCCGCAACCATCACTTGGTTGAGCATCGATGTTCGGACCGGACCGAATTCCCGCCATCGCCTTGCCGAGGTGATTATCGCGGCAGGCGCGGTTTCGACGCGGCCTTTTTTCAAGAGGCGACGCACCAGTAAGAAATCCTCACCCAGCGGGACCTCCGGGAATCCGCCCGCTGCCTCAAAGACCGATTTCTTCATGAAAAGGCCCTGATCCCCATAGGGCAGTCTGAGTATTCTACTCCTCATATTGGTGAGGAATTCGATGGCTCTCATGAGCGGTGTCCTGAGATCGGTTCGAAAGAGGAATGCGCCTGCTACCACCTCAGGGCTCATGAGCGTGTCAAATACATGCTCCACATAGGATCGGGGCAGGCAGGAATCGGCATGGAGGAAGAGCAGCACATCGCCCCTGGCTCGCTTAGCACCCGCATTCTGCTGCAAAGCTCGCCCTTTTCGGGTCTCCACTATGCAGGCGCCTGCCATGGCCGCCCTTGCCTGGGTGGAGTCTTTACTTCCCCCATCAACTACGATGACCTCGGCATTGCATCCCGCGGCGGAGCGAATCGTCTTCTCGATATGCTCCTGTTCGTTCAGGGAAGGAATGATCACGGAGAGGTAAGGTTTCTTCTCTTCCCATTCAGGCAGGATCGCCCTCAGATCTTCCGGATCGTCGATGTCGGTCAGCGTTCCCAGGAGATGGACCCTGAGTCCTTGGACCTTTGCTCTTTGAATAGTCGTTTCAAGTACCGATTCGGTCCCCCATGGCATGTCTTCGAAAAGATCCGCCGGCCTCCTGAGCCCCACGAGCCAGTACCCGCCGTCCGTACTCGGCCCGAGAACGAGATCTCTGTCTTCAAGATTGCTGAAGGCCTCTGCAAGGTGGGAAGATGTAAGCCCGGGTATATCCGTCCCGTGAAGCACAACCCTTCGGCAGCCGTCCTGGAACGGTTCATCCAGGGCAGCCTTCATCCGTTTCCCCAGATCTCCACCTTTTTGCATCGAGAAGAGGAAGCCGGGACCGAGCCAGCGGTTCATCTTCCGTTTGGTGGACCCGTCGAAGCAGACCTCTACATCCACCCTGCGGTCGGAAGAGAACCTTCGAACCTGGGAGAGGGTCTCCTCCGTGAGCCGGCGCTGGAGTTCCGCGGCTCTGGCTGAGCCGAGCCGTTGAATCAGCCTCGTCTTGACCTTTCCCGGTACAGGGTACCGGCCGAATACGATCAGCCGGTCAGGGTGCATTCCAGCCTCTTGATCTCAGGCGCTATGTAAAGCATCGTGATCAGCATCCGTCATGGTTCCACTCTTTTAGTACTGCCACTAAGACACAAAGACACCAAGAAAAGAAATTGTGCTCCTTTGTGTCCTGGTGCCTTTGTGGCGGCCTTCTCCCGAGACCCGAACTCAGGCCTTTATGGATCCGCCTCAAGTAAACCCGGCCCCTGCAGTGCATGTGTAGCAGTGCTCCGCAGTCGCAATCGGCGTGCCCGGGAGAGGAGGACGTTGTGCTTCCGAAACATGAACTCTTCGTCCGCCCATAGGCAGGTCCGCGGCCAGATTGAAATCACAATCGTACAGGTAACCTTCCCAGGATACCGACACGAGGGATCTGCACATCACCCCTGCCACAGCGCAAGGGTTGAAAGCTGAGGCGAGCCTCTGCAGGTAAGGGTCCAGATTGCCCGACTCCCTCAGCCATCGGCGAAACCGACCCAGGGGAGCATTTGCAAACGTGAAGAGATTGTGGAAAGAAAGGGACCATTTTTTCTGAAGGATTTCTCTGAATCTTTTTTCGGCCTGGCCCTGATCCGGGGGCAGAAAGGCGCCCGCCGGATTGGACACGAGATCGAGCTCATACTCGGACCCCTCCAGTCCATATCCCGCCTCATTGAGCTTTTTAATGGCCATCAGACTCGCCTGAAAAACCCCCCTGCCTCTTTGGGAATCGGTCTGCTGTTCATTCAGAGATGGAAAAGAGGCCACGATCGCCACGCGGTGACGTTTCAGTAGATCGAAAATCCGTTCCCCGGTTCGGCTGGAAAGGGCAGACAGGTTGGAGCGGAATAGGATCTTGCACGGCAGCGCTGCCAGCCCTTCGATAAGAACGTCTATCCAGGGGTTTAGTTCAGGGGCGCCTCCTGTGATATCCACCACGGGGAATCGTCCTCTCTCCGCATACACGACGACTTCCGACATGGTCTTCGGATCCATGACCTCGGTGCGGTCCGGTCCCGCGCTCAGGTGGCAGTGGTTGCACGTCTGATTGCAGAGGAAGCCCACGTTTATCTGCAACGTATCGCTATTCTTACGTTCCAGGCTGAGCCCGTTCCCCGCAAGGGTGCTGCGGAAAGGGAGGATTGGACCGGGCCGCATCACATACCCATCTTTTCAGCGATGTTTCTCATCTGAACACCATGCACGAGGGAGGCGCCCCCCCGGATGGCGGTAGCCACATGAATCGCCTCGGTCATTTCTGCCGGATTCGACCCCTTTTCCAGACAGGTCTTCGTGTAAGCGTCAATGCAGTAAGGGCATTGGACGGCATGCGCTACGGCAAGCGCTATCAAGGCCTTTTCCCTTTCGGTGAGATTTCCTTCCGCAAAAACCGACGCGTAGTAGTCAAAGAACTTGGCCGCCAACTCAGGGGCCTCTTTCCCGATCTCCTCGAATTTCATAAGATCCTGCGGCTTGTAATAAGTGTCCATGAACTCTCCTTCCGTTTATCCGAAATTTCATAGGCATCCGTCGAGGCGGTGTCAAGTAGCCTGCTAACGGAGCTAAAGATTCTTGCCGGGAGTGTCCTCCTTCACTTCGATTTTGGATCAGCCGTCTCAGTGTCGGTTGATCGGAACACGGCCGGGATCTCCGACAAAAGGCAAAATCAAAAGCCATGGCAGGGACAGCTTGCCGGGGTCCCGGAACTGGGAAAGCCCGATCGTCATCCCATGGTGTCCTCGTTCAGGCTGGGCCTTATAAGTGCCGAACAGCCTGTCCCACCACGGCAGATTGAAGCCGTAGTTGCTGTTCGTCTCCCGAATGATGACGGAGTGGTGAACCCGGTGCATGTCGGGCGTCACAACCATGATTCGAAGAACTCTGTCCATGCCTTCCGGGATGCGGATGTTGCTGTGATTGAACAAAGTGGTGGAATTGAGTGCCACCTCGAAAATGAGCACAGCCAGAACAGGCGGTCCGATTGCAGCCACGGCCGCGATCTTGATGCCAAGAGAGAGAAGGATTTCGATCGGATGAAACCGCATCCCCGTTGTCACATCAATATCGAGGTCCGAGTGGTGCATCATGTGCAGCCGCCAGAGAAGCGGCACCGCGTGGTGAAGCACATGCTGAAGATAGATTGTGAAATCCAGGATGATCACCGCAACGGCCACTTCGAGCCAATAAGGGAGGTCCACATTGTTGAGCAGCCCCCAACTGCGCTCCTGGGCGAAAAACGCCATTCCGACCGGGAAAATGGGGAAAACCAACCGGACCGAGACGGGATTCAGGGCGATGATTGCAAGATTTGCAAACCAGCGGCCTGGTTTTGAAGCGGTGAGGGTTCGCCTCGGGCTCAGAATTTCCAGGCCCGCTACCAGGACAAAGGTGCCGAAGAAAAACACAAGGCGTATCATCGCTTCATCGTTCATTATTCGAAGCCTTCATGATTCCCGGTCTGTTCGAATGCTTTTATGGAAGCACTCCGGCGGCCCTGGCTGCAATCTCGTAGAGGTACCCCGGAAAGAGACCGCCCAAAAAGACAAAAATCACCAATGCCACCGTGAGGGATCTTCCAAAAAGAGAAAGCGAAATTGCAGACACCTCCCCACCCGGTTCGAGGAGATATGCAGCGCGAATGATCTGAATATAATAGTAGAGGGAAACCGCAACGTTTGCCATGGCAATCAGGACGAGCACGAAGTGCCCCTTTTCCATGGCGGCTGTGAAGACCAGGAATTTCCCTGTGAAGCCGATAGTGGGGGGAATCCCGCCCAGGCTGAAGATCCCGACCATGAGCGCCATGGCAAGGAGTGGGGATCGGTGGTGAAGTCCTGCCAGTTCCGCCACCTCCAGGTTTCTTCCTCCGGTCGAGACCTTCAGCACTACCATAAAACAGATGAAGGTCATGGCCATGTAAGCCACAGCGTAGAAGAGGGCAGCCGCATACCCCTTTTGGGTCATGCTCAGAATGCCTATCAGCACATATCCTGCATGGGCAATGGCCGAATAGGCGAGCAGCCGCTTCATGTCTCTTTGTACCAGAGCAGCCAGGTTGCCCAGGCTCATGGAAACAACAGCCAGCACCAGCAGCACTTCGGCCAGGTGACCGCTCCCTCCGCTTGCCGCTATGATTCGCGTGACAACGGCTATGGCCATGACCTTCGTGGTGGTGGCGATGAAGGCGGTCGTCTGGTTGGAAGCAGCCTGGTAGACTGTCGGCCCCCACACGTGGAAGGGAAAAAAGGCAAGCTTGAAGAAGAACCCGGAAAGCGTGAACAGGAGCCCCACGAAACCCATGGGCGTCCCTATCGCCTCGGGCAGGGAATGGACAAGCCCGGCAAGATAGGTGGTGCGGGTGGCGCCGAAGAGAAGGGCAAGCCCGAAAAGCATGATCGTAGAAACCGTCGCCCCGATCAGGAAATACTTGATGCCCGCTTCGCCCTGAAAACCCTCCCCCCCTGCGGCCTCGGATTCTTTGCCGAACTCTGATCTCTGACCTCTGACCTCTGATCCCTCGCCGTCCTCTGTCCTCTGTCCTCTGTCCTCTGCTCTTCTCATTGGCACCAGCACATAGAGAGAGTAACTCGTCAGCTCCAGGGAGACATAGAGCGTAAGGAGCTCCACACTGCTTACAATGAACATCATGCCCAGGCTGCATGTGACAAGGAGAAAATAGAACTCCGGGTGTTGCCCCCTCGGCAGGTCCATCTCCACGCAAAGCCATACCACCAGAAAGAGCCCAGTGGCAATCAGCACCTTGAACGCCTGGGAGAAGAGATCCACCCGATATGCGTCGAAAAAAAGAGAGCCCTGCATGCCCGCTGAGAGGATGGCCACCCCGATTCCCGCCGCCGACATCACCAGGGCAACTGCATAATCCCTGCCCGAGCTGACGCGTTTCCGCAGGGCCAGAGCGAAGAACACACCGGCCATGATTGTAAAGTAGAGTTCAGGGGCAACCGTCGCCCACTTCATGGGGTTAACCTCGCCATGAACGGAATGACCGAAACCTGGATCAGGTCTAACATGATCCAGGGCATCACTCCGAAGAATACCAGCACGGTAACCAGGATCATCCTGGGAATTCCCAGTCCGAAAGACATATCCGGCAGATGAGCATTCCGCTCGTTCGTTTTTCCATAGAAAGCCTTCTGCACCACCCGCAGCATGAAAAGCGCATTCAGCACCAGCGCGCTTATGGCGAGAACCCCGCGCACCGGGTAAACCTTCAAGGCGGAAAGGAAGACGACCACTTCAGCCCAGAAGCTGGCGAACAAGGGAACGCCCATGGCCGCCAAGGCAGCCGCAATGAAATAGCCCGATGCAACAGGCATTATCCTGCTCATGCCGCCGAGCTCGGAGATCATCTTGGTATGGGTCCTGTCGTAGATGTACCCCAGGGATGAAAAGAGAAGAGCCGTCATGATGCCGTGGGCGAACATCTGAAAGACCGCGCCGTTCAGCCCTTCGGCCGTGAGGGTGGACAGCCCGAGCCCCACGACACCCATGTGGGATACGCTGGAATAGGCGACCACGTACTTGAGATCGGTCGCAGTCAGCCCGACCAGCACGCCGTAGACGATGCCGACTGCAGCCAGGAGGGCCATGACCTCGGCCCAGTACTGCCATCCAATGGGGCAGAGGAATATCCCTACCCGAAGGATCCCGAATGCGCCGACCTTCATGAGCACGCCTGCGTGAATCATGCTGACTGATGTGGGCGCAGCCACATGGCCCACCGGGGACCATGAGTGGAAAGGCCAGACGCCTGCAAGGATTCCGAACCCGATATAGAAGAGGAGAAAGGCGAACTTCTGCTCCCCGGGGGTAAACATGCCGGGCTGCATGAGGGTGAGGATATCGAAGCTCCTCGAGTCGGCCCCTGCGTACAGGTAGAGCATTCCCGGCAAGACCAGCGCGCTCCCGGCAAGCAGGTAAAGAAAAAGCTTCAGCGCCCCATACTCCTTGCGGGTGGTTCCCCAGATCGCGATGAGCTGGTACATGGGAAAAAGGGATACGTCATACCAGACGAAAAGGAAGAAGAGATCCATGCTCATGAAAAAGCCGAACACGCCGGCGACCAGAAGAAAGGAGAGCGCAAAGTACTCCTTTACGCGCTCCCTGAGCTCCCACATGGTCAGGACCCCGGTAAAATGAACGAGACCCGCGAGCAGTATCAAAGGGAGATTGAAACCGTCCGCTGCATTGAAATAGTGGATGCCGAGGGGTTTGAGCCAAAGGACCTTCTCAACAAATTGAAGCCCGCCGCGACTCTTGTCGTAGGCGCAGAACACATAGAGGGATAAAGCGAGTGCGATACCGGAGAAAACAAGACTCACCCATTTCACCAGATCCGGCCGACCGCGAGGCACAAGAAGAATCACCGCGAGTCCTGCAACGCAGCTCAGAAGAATGGCGGAAAGATATGGAAACCCGGCGAACTCCGGATTCATGGATACCCCTATTCGAAAAAGAAGTAGACCGTCACAAGCAAAAGGGCCGCAAACATGAGAACGACGTTGTGCCTGAGAATGCCGGATTGCAGAAAGGTCATCACCCGGCCGCTCTCCAGGGTAAATCTGGAAATGCGGTCGATGTTCTCATCGATGACACGAGCCTCGTTACGAGAAGAGAGTTTTGCCAGAAATCGGTCGATCATTGTCTTTACAAGCCATTCGTAAACATGGTCCAGGTACCATCTCTTCTCGAACAGATCTTTGAGCACAGGGACCCGTTCCACAAAACCCACCCGGGCCGCACCTTTGCGGCCGAACTCCCACCATGCCAGGAGAACACCAGGAATGGATGCTCCCATGGTGACGTAGAACAGCCATTCCTGGTGGTCCTTTGAAAGATCGGTTCCAGGCAGTACCGAAAGGAACGTGTGCAGGGGGAGCTGAAAAAAACCGAGTATCACGGTCAGACCCGCCAGAGCAACGAGCGGCCCTGTGAGGGCCCAGTAATGCTTTTCCTCGTGTTTCCCGGATTCGGAGATCCGAGGGGGGAAAAGAAGGATGAATATCACTCGAAAGGTGTAGTAGGAGGTCAGGAAGATCCCGAGAAGACCCGCCCACAGCCAAATGGGATTGGAGAGACCTGCAAGGGAGGCCATGACCGCTTCCTTGCTGAAAAAGCCCGACAGGGGCGGCAGCCCTGCCAGGGCTGCTCCTGCTATTATCAGACAGGCTGCCGGAATCTTCAGCCTTCGCCCGCCGAGGCCGGCCATCTTGTACACATCGTTTGTCCCGAACCGGTGGATCCAGACGCCGGAACAGAGAAAAAGCAGAGCTTTGAAACCGGCGTGGGTAGTCAGATGAAAAGCTCCGGCAAAAAGACTTCCTGCGCTGATGGCCATGATCATGAGACCCAGCTGGCTGATGGTCGAGTAGGCCCACACCTGCTTGATGTCCCTGTTGACCATGGCCATGGTCGAGGCGATCAGCATGGATATCGTGCCGATGGCAAGGAATATGGTCATGGCAGTGGGTGAGAGAGTGAAAAATGGAAACAACCTGGCAAAGAGAAAAACACCCGCAGCCACCATGGTCGCGGAATGAAGCAATGCACTCACCGGCGTGGGCCCTTCCATGGCGTCGGGCAGCCATGTGAAAAGAGGAAACTGGGCGCTCTTCCCCACAACGGCGGCAAAGATCAAAAGCGCAACCAGGGTGATAAATCCTGAAGACGCCCCTGCCGGACGTTCGTTCCCGATGAGATCCAGAATGTCCGCATTGCCCAGATGAGCCAGGATCAGAAGGATGCCTATCAGAAACCCGACATCCCCGAGTCTCGTCATGAGAAATGCCTTCTTTCCCGCCTGGGTGGCACTGAACCTTTCATACCAGAATCCGATCAGGAGATAGGACGACAATCCTACCAGCTCCCAGAACGCGTAAAGTTGAAGCATGGAGGAAGAGATGCACAGGCTCAGCATGGCGCCCGCGAACAGGGATTGAAAACCGTAATAGCGGGAGAACCCGGGGTCCCCGGCCATATAGCCCAGGGAGTAGACCTGCACCAGAAAGCTGATCACTGCAACCAGTCCGAACATGAGAAGGCTCAACGGGTCGAGGAGGAAACCAAAAGAGATATGGACATCCCCTGAAAGGAGCCATTTGCCCGCGTACTGAACAGGCTGTTCAAGATGCCGGTTCTGGATAAGCAGAACCAGCGCGAGGATCATGGAAACGGTAATGGCGGCAATGGAGAGTCCCCCTGAAAGGCGCGGCCGGCTTCGGGTGAAGATCATGATCAGGAGAAATGAGAAAAACGGCATCGAGACCGAGACCGCTGCAGCAGAAAATCTGAAGTCCTGAATCCAGGGAGAGAACATGGTCACCACTTCAACTTTTGAAATGCGTCAGGGTCTATGGAACCGCTTCGTTTATACCCGTTAACGATCAGTGCCAGCCCCACGGAAACCTCCGCGGCAGCCACTGCTATGATAAAGAGAACGAACACCTGCCCTTCCATCAGCCGCCACCGAAGCGCAGCCGCGAGAAAGGCCAGGGCTGAACCATTCATCATGACCTCGATGCCGATGAGGGTCATGATCAGGTTGCGACGACTCACGACACAGGCCAGCCCGAGTGCAAAGATGATCCCCGCCAGGGCGAGGACATGTCCGTAAGGAACGAGAGTCATAGCTGCTCCTGTATGGGCAAAAAACCGCTCCTTCGAAAATCCCCCCTTCCCCCCTTTACAAAGGGGGGAACATGAGATGTGGGAATAAATCCCTCCCCCTCTCGTAAAGAGGGATAGAGGGGGATTTGATTAGGCGACTTCATCGTCATCACCTTTCGGACTCCGATCTCTTCTCAACTGAATAGCCGCAACCAGGGCGATGAGAAGAAGGAACGATATGATTTCCACCGCCAGCCAGTATCTCTCGAAAACAAACCGCCCGAACTCAGCGGGAGAAGCAACGGCCATTTGGAGTCCAATGGATCCTTGCGGATCCTGGATTATCAAAAGCCCGGTCACTGTGAGAAACAGCAGGACCGGAATTACTGCTGGTCCCCACTTGAGCACCGTGGCGGTTTTCCCTTTCCACGGGGCTTGACCGAGCATCATGATCACGAATAGGAACAGGACCATGATGGCCCCGGCGTAGACGATCACCTCCACACCCGCAAGAAACGGCGCGCCGAGAAGATAGAAGAGCATGGCGGTTCCCAGGAAGGAAACGACCAGAAAGATCACCGCGTGTATAGGATCGCGCCTGGTAATGGCAAGCCCGGTGGCTGCCACGATGAGTGCCGCAAGCACATAGAAGATCGCGCCATAGACTGTCACGACATCACTCCATCCGAAGTGAGATACCCGCGGAATAATGGAATGATGGAATGATGGAATAATGGGGAACAACAATACATGGGACCATGCTCCTGCCGTATCACTCCAATCATTCCATTTTCCCGGGATCCATTTGACCCATCATTCCAATATTCCAACATTCCAACATTCCATTTTTCTTTACGGCATATTGCTCCTGATATTCACCGGCCTTTCTTCCTGCACATGGGTTCCTTTGTCTCCCAGGGTTGTAACGCCTGCATAGCGATAGTAATTGTACTCCCCGTCCTTGCCCCCGTGGTTCACCAGCAAGTCTTCCTTCTCTGCAACCATGCTGAGCAGGTCGTATTCGCACATCTCATAATCGGGGGTAAGTTGGATGGCAAGGGTCGGACAGGCCTCTTCGCACAGCCCGCAGAAGATGCAGCGGGCAAAATTTATACGAAACCACCTGGCCATGCGCCGGTTGTTCCGATCCTCCCCCTCCATGGAAATGCAGGTTACAGGGCAAACCGCAGAGCACAGGTAACACGCCACACATCTTTCCCCGCCGTCCGGATCCAGGGTGAGAATGATTCTTGCGCGGGAACGGATCGGCAGAGGACGTTTGTACTCCGGATACTGCTCGGTGATGGGTTTGCGGAAAAGATGAATGAGCACGGTCCACAGTCCGGCGACCGCGCCCCAGACGACCTCACCAAGTGCCTTGATCGGATTACGTGTTCTTCGTCCCATGCGCTTTTTCAGGATCTTTCATTCCAGACTGACTTCCAAAGCCGTTGCTCATTAACTCCCCCCGACCCCCTCTTAATCTAAGAGGGGGGAGTCTCCCTCTCCCTTGATAGTGAATTCCTTGAATTTCGCTCTGCTTACTGCTCACTGCTTACTGCCCGCTAGTTCAGGAGCAGCATCACTCCCCCTGTAACCACGATATTTACCAAAGCCACCGGCACCAGCACCTTCCAACCCAGATTCATGAACTGATCGTATCGAAGACGGGGAAAGGTCGCGCGAATCCAGATCATGGCAAAGGCGACTCCAAGGACTTTGATGACGAACCAGACGATCGGCGGCGCCATGGGACCTCGCCACCCCCCCAGGAAAAAGACCGCTACCAGCGAACCCAGGATCACCATGGTCATGTATTCCCCGAGAAAGAAGAGCCCGAACCGCATGCCGCTATACTCCGTGTGATACCCCGCCACCAGTTCGTTTTCCCCTTCCGGAAGATCAAAAGGAATGCGCTTGATCTCGGCAATCGCGCTCGCGAAAAAAATCACAAAGGCGACAGGTTGAACCAGTATGAAGGGATACCGGTCCTGGGCTTGTACAATGTCCACCAGACTGAATGATCCTGTCATCATAACGACCGGGACCAGGGAGAGCCCGAGGGAGAGCTCGTAGCTGATCATCTGGGCCACCCCGCGGATCCCTCCGAGGAGGCTGTATTTGGAATTGGATGCCCATCCGCCAAAGGCCACGGCGTATACCCCCAGAGTCGACAGTCCCAGGGCGTAGAGCAGACCGACGTGAAGGTCTGCGATGACCAGGGGAATCGACCTGCCCGCCAGTGTGATTTCCCTGCCGAAAGGGACCACGGCAAAAATGAGGAGCGCTGTAGCAGCCGCTATCGAAGGCGCAAGATAAAAGACGACCCGGTCGGTGCCGGCAGCCGCCACATCCTCTTTTGTGAGCAGCTTGACGGCATCGGCAATGGGTTGAAGCAGGCCGAAAGGTCCTGCCCGGTTCGGCCCCAGCCGTATCTGGAGCCTGGCAAGGACCTTTCTCTCTATGTAGACCATGTAGCTCACCCCGAGGAGCAGAACACCGAGGATTGCCCCGAGCTTAAGGAGGAGAAAAATGAGTCCGAAGAAGAACATCATTTCGATCCGGACAGCCTTTCTATTTCTCTTCTGGAAATGAAAACGGGATGCTCCTTTATCCTCTGCCAGACAATCCGCCGATGTTTCGGCAGCACGACTGTCCCTTTTGCCGTATTCCGCGAAATCCTCACAGGAAGATCCAGAGAACCACCGCCCGGGCGGATCCTCACCCAATCGCCATCAGCGATTGATGCAGCGGCTGCATCCTTCTCGTGCATGCAGAGAACCGGTTCGTTTTCTACTTCCCTGAGCAGAGGCGAGTACCCGGCAAGCTCTTCCGTTCCAAAGGTCCACTCCACCAGGAGCAGCTCCAATTCTTCGGCTCTTCCTGCTCGGCCCTGTTGAGCCCTGGCCTTGAAGGGCGCCGTCCCGCTCCTTTCGGGAATCACGCTTTTATCCTGAAGCGGGTAGTTTTCGAACCCTTCCCTATGCGGGAGCTCTTCAGCCATGATCCGCCCGGGCGGCGCGAGGAAGTCTTCACCCGTCAAGGACAGCGCCTCGCCAATCTCCAGAAGGATCCGCCATGACGGCTCCGGCTCGCCGCCGGGAATCGTGCTTTCAAAGACCCTGGGCGGATGGGACCCTCCGCTGATCTGATTGATGGGAGCGCCTCCGACATGCACCGGATGGGCGAACCGGATCCGCCCTTCGTGGCTGATGAAACTGGAGCCGGCTTCAAACATGGTGGATGCAGGGAGGAAAATGTCCGCCCGCTTGACGGATTCCGAAGGGAGATAATCCATCACCAGAAGAAGCTCCAGCCTGGACAGGACGCGCTCAAGGCGAGCCCTGTCAGGGAAAGCGCGAAAAGGATCGTTCTCCACGATTATCAGTGCCTTGATTTCTCCCGCCTCGATTGCCCGGACGGTATCCATGAAACTTGAGGGGCCGGAAAACAGGGCTGAGCCAAAACTGTTTGCCTCCATGAGGAGGTACAAGAGACCGGCTGAATCTCTCGCGCTTCGCAGCAGCCGTACGCAGTCTGCTGCCAGGGCAGGGGTATTCTCCGTCACGATGTCCGTTCCGCAGACGATCGCAACCTTTCGGCTTTTGCGAAGATCGGATGCGAGACCGGAGATCGAATTCTGAATCTCAGGATCGAGGGAATCCCCGGAAGGAAGTGCATCGAAAAACTCGAGAGCCGAAACCATAGAACTTTCAACCCTGTCCCGGTCGACACCGCTTCGGACCAGGAAGGCGAGGCAGATCTCCAACTGTGAGTGTCCAACCTGCAGATGGTGGAACGTAAAGGGCAGTGAAACCGGCCGAGGGTCGATCACCGCCACCTTTGCCCCTTTTCTCCAGGCCTGTCTCATATGAAGCGCAAGCACCGGAGATTCGTTCACCGGATCCGCACCAACAGCCAGTATGAAGTCCGCACCCTCCAATTCCTGCATGGACATGGCCAGCGACTCATCCAGGCGGGAAACAGCGGTCATGGTCTTGCGGGCTGTGCCAGGCTCTACAAAATAGACGGGTGGTGTCCACCTGGCGGCCCGGCAGAGCCGTTTCAGCGCAGCTTGACTCTCCACGCCGGCTCGGGAAGAACCAAGGCACGCAATCGAGGACGCGGACGACTCGTGCTGAATGTGTTTGAGCTTTTCCGCTGCGGCGGAGATAGCCTCTTCCCAGGTAACCTCCTTTCCGTCAAGCCGCGGTTTTCTAGGCCTTTCAGCGAGATTGGTGAACGGAAAGCCGAAACGGCCGCGGTCGCAGATAAAGAATCCGCGGTCCAGCTCGTCTACGGGTGCTTCCTGGCGAATCACCTCGCGATAACGACTATTGGAAATCGTCCGGCAGACCAGAGAACAGTGGATGCAGAGGGAAGGTGAGCGCTGAAGCTCCCACCTTCGATAATTGTATCTGGCAGGCTTATCGGTATAGACACCGGTAGGACAGATGTCGATGAGATTGCCCGCAAAAGGGCTTTCCAGCGCGCCGTCCGTGTAGCGTCCGAAGTAGACCTTGTCGGCGATCTGCATGGCGCCGAGGTCCCGATACCCGCAAAACTCCTGGTAAAACCTTGCGCAGCGGTAACACTGGATGCAACGGTTCATCTCATGCTGGACAAAGACTCCCAGGTACTGATCATGGTAGGTCCTCTTCCTGCCTTTGTAGCGCCGGATCCCGTGCCCTCCTGAAACGGTTTCGTCCTGCAGCAGGCAATGTCCACCCTCGTCGCACACGGGACAGTCATGTGGATGATTCAGCATGAGCCATTCAATGACACGCTTGCGAAACTGCACTGCTTCAGGATGGGTTGTTGAAACAACCATGCCGTCCTGTGCATCGATCATGCAGCTCATCTGTACGCCTTTGAACTCCTTGTGCAGCATTTTGACCGCGCACATCCGGCATGCCCCGACCGAACCAAGGATCCAGTGGTAGCAGAACCGGGGGATCATGATGCCCAGCCGTTCAGCGGCCTCGATGACCTTGGTCCCCTGGGGAACTTCAATTTCCCGATCGTCGATGATTAATTTCGGCATATTCGATAAGACCTTTGTCTTCACCACGAAACACACGAAGAGCACGAAGAAAATCATGTTGGAATTGATGGGTTTCGCTTCGCTCTACCCATCCTACAGTCCTCACCACAGAGGCACAGAGGTCGCAGAGAAGAGTACCTCTATTTTTTGAATATGCCTTCTCCCATTCTTCCTTGGCCATGGTTCTTCTGCTTACTGCCTACTGCTTACTTCTTGTTACTGCTTACTTCTTTTGAACGGGCATTTCCTTTTGCGTATATGCTCCATCACCTCGTCTTCAAAAAATTCCAGCAGGCTTTCCACAGGGGAAACGCCGCCCGGCGCAAAGCTGCAGAATGAGTTGGTCATCTCATCGCATAGCGTTCGGATGAGAGGGAGGTATTCCTCTTCTCCCTCCCCGTTCTCAATGCGTCGCAAGAGATCGCGGACATAGGGAAACCCTTCACGGCACGGCGTGCACCAGCCGCAGGATTCCCTGGCAAAAAACTCCGTCATATTCAATGTGGCATCGACCAGGCAGGTGTTTTGATCAAAAACGATGACGGACCCTGTACCGAGGCGGTTTCCCGCCTTGATCATGGGCTCGAAGTCCATCTCCACATTGTAGAGATCCCTTGGCAGGAAGCGGGTGGATGCCCCACCGGGAAGGCATGTTTTGAAATCGTGCCCGGCGACCATGTTACCGGCATGCTCCTCTATGAGCTCGCTCAGAGGGGTCCCGATGGGGAGCTCAAAGCACCCCGGCCGGTTCACGCGGCCGCTGACGCAATAGAGCTTGGTTCCCGATCCGGTCTCGCTTCGCGCAAGGTCTTTGAACCATCCGGCCCCGTTTCGGATGATGTGGGGCACGTTTGCTAGTGTTTCGGGGTTGTTCACCACCGTCGGCTTTCCCCACAAACCGGCCTCGGTCGAACGGGGTGGCGAATGCCTTGGGTTTGGGCGCTTCCCCTCGATGGCATTGAGCATTGCAGAGCTTTCCCCGCAGATATAGCGCCCTCCGCTCCGGTGGACGACAATCTCGAACGAGAAGCTGCTTCCCAGGATGTTCTTCCCCAGGTATCCGGCCTCTTCTGCGATCTTCACTTCCCGCTCCATGATGGAGGCCACGCTCTCATAAGAGGGGCGCACAAAAAGGAACCCCTTTGAAGCGGATACGGCATACGCTGCGATAATCATCCCCTCTATGAGCATATGGGGATCAGCATGGATCAGAACCCGGTCCTTGAATGTCCCCGGCTCCATCTCGTCGGCATTGGTGACCAGATATCTTGGAAAGGGGCCTTTCTCCGAAACCGAAGCCCACTTTCTTCCAGCAGGAAAACCCGCTCCTCCTCGTCCCCGAAGATTCGCTTCGCCCACCTGATGGGAGACATCTCGAGGAGAGAGATTCTTCAGTACCCGGGCGAGTGCTTCATAGCCTCCACTCTTGCGGTACTCGTCTATTCGGGCGATCCGACTCGGTTTCCGATTCTGCAAGAGGACCTGGGAGAGCAAGGGTGTCATCCTTTGGGCAATCGGTCCTGCTCAGAAAACCTGCGGAGCAGTTCATCGATTTTTTGAGTGGTGAGATTCCCGTACACCTCGTCATTCACCATAATGGCCGGTGCGAAATCACAATAACCGATACAGCAGACGGGCAGCAGGGTGAACAAACCATCGGGGGTTGTTCCACCCATTTCTATCCCAAGCCGCGAACCGATATGGTCGACCAGGGAAAGATGACCCTGCATCCAGCAGACCGTGCTGTCGCAAACGCGAATCACATACCTGCCCACCGGCTCGCGATAGATGAAATCGTAAAAGGTGGCCAACTCCTCCACCTCAAGGGGTGTCATCCCGAGAAGGGCCGCCGCATCCTCCACAGCCTGGTCGCTCATGTACCCATAGTTCTTCTGGAGCGCCAGCATCACGTCCACCACCTTTTCCCTCGGGGTCTCCGCCTCTGCGATTTCTCTGATCAGTCTCTCTTTCAATTTCAAAGGCAGCATCGCTCGCTCCGCTCATGAAAAATAGTAAGCAGTAAGCAGTAGGCAGTAAGCAGAAAAAAAGAAAGAAAAAGGATGACTACCTGCTGCCTACTCCCTCTTTGCATGCTTACCGCTCACACTTCTGCCTTCTGCCTTCTGTCTTCTGACTTCTGTCTCCTGTCTTCCCTCTTCTTACTCCTGACTTCTGACTTCTGACTTCTGTCTTCTGTCTTCTCTCTTCTGTCTCCTGTCTTCTGGTCCTTTCTGCTTACTGCTTACTCCCTACTGCCTACTTTCTGTTCGTCTGTTCACTGCTTACCGCTCACTTTCTTCTGTCTTCCGTCTTCTGTCTTCTGACTTCTGTCTCCTGTTCCTCACCTGTCAATATCCGGCAATATGTAATCCATGGAGCCGTTGATGGCGATCAGGTCGGCGATGGTTCCTCCCACCGCCAGCAGCGGGATGGCCTGGACGTTCGCAAAACCCGGGCCCCGTATCCGCATGCGATATGCCATGTTCAGGCCGTCGCTCACCACGTAATACCCCTGTTCGCCTCGAGGCACCTCGGAGGCGGCGTATGCTTCCCCTTCAGGAATCTTCGGCCCCCTCGTGACATTGATGAAGTGGTGGATAAGGCTCTCGATGTCCCGAAGCGTGTCTTTCTTGTCAGGCACAACATACCTGTAGTCGTCCGAGATATACCGTCCCGATGGCATCTTCGCCGCCGCCTGCTCTATGATCCGGAGGCTCTGGCGCATCTCCTCGAACCGCACCAGAAAGCGTGCGTAGCAATCTCCCTCCGTTTCCGTCGGCACTTCAAAGTCGAACGTTTCATAGGCCGAGTAGGGAATATTTTTCCGAAGATCCCATTTGACTCCGGATGCGCGCAGATTGGGGCCGGTCACCCCCATCTCCATGGCATCCCGGGCTGAGAGCCGGCCGATGCCCCGGGTTCGCATCCGGAAGACCGGGTTTTTCCTGATCAACGTCTCATATTCCTTCAGCCGCGCAGGGAAGATCCTGGTAAACTCGTCGATCGGCTCCTTCCATCCCTCGGGAAGATCCATGGCCACGCCTCCGATCCGAAACCACTCCGGGTGCAGCCTGCCGCCGGTGATCAACTCGGCAATGTCCATGATCTTTTCACGCTCGCGAAATGCATAGAAATTGGGCGACATGGCCCCGGTGTCATGGGCAAATGTCGCAAACCAGACCAGGTGGTTGCTGATCCTGTAGAATTCCGAGAGCATTACCCGGATGAACTGCGCCCTTTCAGGGACCTTTATGCCCGCAAGCTTTTCCACAGCCTCGACATAGGCCAGTTCATTGGCCGCGCCCGCGAGGTAGTCCACCCGGTCAGTGTAGGGAATGAACTGATGCCACGATTGGCGCTCCCCTATTTTTTCAGCGGCCCTGTGGTGATATCCGATGTCCATTTCCAGGGCCCTGATTTCCTCACCATGCACCGTGGCGATAAAGCGCAGCAGACCGTGGGTGCTGATGTGGTGGGGGCCTATGTTCAGGACGAACTCGTCCTCGCCGAGTTCCCTCTTCAGATACAAACCTCCGTCCAGGGGCTGGTGCTTTCGTGCATCCTCTTCCGTGTAAGGCGCCATCGCGGTTGCCCGGCCCGGATAGCTCTTGCGCAAGGGATGCCCTTCCCAGTCGTGCGGCATGAGAATGCGTCGCAGGTTCGGATGTCCCTGGAAACGGATTCCGAACATGTCGAAGACCTCCCGCTCATACCAGTCAGCCGAAGGCCAGATGTCGGTAATGGTCCTTGTCACCGGGTCCCTTCCGGACAAACCCACCTTCAATCGGACGCGGCTGGCCGATTCGAAGGAGAGCAACTGATAGACGAGCGTATAGTCCGTGTAGGCATGACGGTTACGGCGGCTTGATTCGTCGATCGCAGTCAGGTCATCGAGGCGCAAGAATCCGGCGGTTGCATCGGTTTTCAGGAAACGAAGAACATCCTTTGCCTGCGCTTCAACCACATGCACGGTCAGCATGTCGGAGGTTTGGGCCTGAACCGTCACTGCACTGCCGAATTTCTCCTGGAGAACGCGGCTGAGGGAATGGTCTCTTTCGCTGAGCGCAACACTTTGCGCTGTGGGTGTCCACATCAAGTCGGACCGGCTGGACCAGAATTCGGGGGGCGTGACGGAGGTGCCTCGCGTAGCCGTCCCGAGGTAACCCGGACCGCGAGAGTCTCTGCTTTTGGTGTGGCCGTCGACCAGAATCGATTTTTGTGTTCCCTGGGTTCCTCCACCGAGGTGGAAAATGGATCGGGTGGGCTTTTCCGATTTGATCTTTTCCTGAAGAAGAATCAGGGACTGCTCAACAGCTTCGGGCCGGGGCGGGCACCCGGGAATGTACACATCCACGGGCAATATCTGATCCACCCCCTGGACCACGCTGTACGCATCGTACATGCCTCCGGAATTGGAGCATGATCCCATGGAGATCACCCACTTGGGCTCGGGCATCTGCTCGTACAAACGCAGCACGATGGGCGCGACTTTCTTGAAGACGGTGCCGGAGACGATCAACAGATCGGATTGACGCGGTGATCCCCTCAGCACCTCCGCGCCGAAACGGGCGAGATCATAGCGTGAAGTGAATGCGGCTGCTTCTTCCACAAAACAGCAGGACAGACCGAAGAACAAGGGCCAAAGGCTGTATTGCCTCGACCAGTTGATCAGGAAATCGGCTTTGCTCAGCAGGATGTCTTGTGCTTTGTGTTTGTAGCGGTGGGACCCCACTCGAGGCCTCCCTTTCTCCAGATGTAGACCAGACCGAATATGAGAATGGTGATGAACAGCGAGATCTCCAGCCAGCCGTACCAGCCAAGAGGCTCAAATGCAGCAGCCCACGAGAAGATGTACACAGCCTCCACGTCGAAAATGAGAAAAAACACCGCAACCAGATAAAACGGAACCGGGTAATTTAAGAGTGCAGGACCGGTTGGGACGATGCCGCTTTCATAAGGCCTGCTTTTCTCCAGCCCTATCTTCTTTTCGCCCAACCAGCCGGCGAGAAACAAGAGAACGGCCACCAGGCCCAGGACCATGACTGCGTATATCACCAGGGGGAGGAGGCCCGGGACCCATGGCGAAAACAGCTCTGATTCTGAGACAGGCGACATGAATTTTCTCGCTAACGCTACGCTTTTTAACGTATCCGCACATTTTACAGGCAGGCTGCCAAAAACCAATACGGGATAGACCGTATTTTGACCTAGAACCCTATACTGAGGCAAGTCAAATAAGGCACTTGCTTGCTCGATTGACTTTTCTTTATGATGTGCTAAGGGATCTAAGAGGATCTCACCACTAAGAACACGAAGAGTAAGAACAACTTTTAGGACGAAAGGGCGATATAACATGGACAGAGAACCTTCCACTGCATGCCGGTTCATTGAAAGGGTCAGGGAGAGAAACAAGGTGGGGGTGTGGGGATTCGGCAATGTCTCGAGAGACGTGGTCCTTTCCCTTGTGGAGCAGGGATTGGGCAAAGAGATCATCTTCTATGGAAGACCAAAAGAGGGATATCCCAACCGGGCAGGCGCCTGGGTGGAAGACCTGAAAGCGAACGCACTGCGGCGTCCCCGGATCCTGGGAACGAACAGCACCGAAGACATGGTAGGGCTGGATGTGATCTTTATCGGCGCCGGTGTACCGAGGAAGGAGGGGCAGAGCAGGAGGGATCTTCTGGCCATGAACACCGGTGTGATTGCCAAGACATCCCTCGAGATCCGAAGACTCTATGAAGGCTGCTCTTCCAAGGATCTCCCTGTGCTGGTCTACATGGGGAATCCTGTCACGAGCATGACCTGGGTGGGGTACAAGGCCTCGGGCTTCCCCAAACAGAACATCATGGGGCAGGCAGGCAACCTGGACGCAAGAAGGATCTGCCATTCTGTTTCGAAAATCCTGGGGCTCTCAGGGAAAGATATGAAGGGGATCGTGTTCGGGGAACATGGCGACTCCATGGTCGCGAGCACGCGCTACTTCACGGTCGGGGGCATTCCGCTGGACGACCTGGTACGCGCGGAGGGAATCGATCCCATGAAAATCAGGGAAGCCGTGGAAGAGGCAAAAAAAGGCGGGACCCACTTCGTCAACGAGACAGGACAGAGCGCCTCGGCCGGCCCTGCCAGGGCAGCATGCGAGATGCTCCGATGCATCATTACCGGCGAGTCTGAAGTCCAGCCCGTGATTGCCATCCTCGAGAAGGAATATGGTCTCCTCAAGGAGAGCGACGGCCTGGATTCCATGAGCTTCGGGGTTCCCGCCCGTATAGGTCCCGAGGGCGTCGAAAAGATCCATGAACTGCCGGTGGACGATTTTCGCGAAGAGCTGGAGAGGTCCGCCTCTTTCATCTTAAAGGACATTCAGGCTTCGGCCGGGATGCTGAAAGAGAAATTTGGAATCAGCTAATGTGGATTTCCACGATCAGGCAGATTTTCAGACCAGCCTTGCAGCGGCCACAGGGAGAACTAATCCCCGAGAAGCAGATCCAAGGGAAGAGGCGCGAACGGCCTCAGGAAGAAGGCTTCACCTTGGCTGTTTTCGCCCACGATCCAGCCTTTGTCATTAATGCCATAGGCTGCAACGCATTGCAGCCCGGGAGGCAGATTCACCACCAGGTCGTTCAGGTCATACATTGTACCGGACTCCCATAGGAAAGCTTTACCGTACGAAGTGCCCGCCACCTGGCCCGCGTTGTTGATATCATAGGCCACGTTTTCCGTTGTGCTCATGATGGGGGGGGAAAAGTTGCCTGTGAGTGTTCCGGAATGGCTTCCGCCCCCTGACATATACAACAGGCTGCCTACAAACGAGTCGGAATCGTCGCCGCTGTCTGCCAGGATACCCAAGTCCTGCATAGGCTGGCCGGGGGTTTTTAGGAAAGCACGATAATTCCCTTGCCCATTTTCAGCCCAGCCCACCACCTGGCCGGCATTGTTGATCCGGTAAGCACAGCTTTGCTCTCCCCCAAGACTGCCAAGATCGCTTGTCTCCCCGTTGGGGTTTCTCAAGAAGGCTCGCATCTCGGGGAACCAGCTGGAATCAACCGTCACCTCGGAACAACCCACCACCTGACCGGCGTCGTTGATGCTCCTAGCCCTTCCAACGATACCCAGATCTTGCATGGGCCGGCCGGGGTCCTTCAAAAAAGCTTTGACCTGGAATTCCTTGCTTATCGATAAACCCACTACCTGGCCGGAATTGTTTACGCCGTAAGCCCAACTGATCATGGCGCCATCTAACGTTCCAAGTTCCTTCATGGGTTGACCAGGGTTTTTCAGGTAAGCCCGAAAATGATTCTCCCCATCAGTCATCATCCCCACCACCTGGCCCCGCTCATTGATGCCGCAAGCGTCTGCAGAAGACAAAGGCGTTGAGAGGCCGATAAGTGGCTGCATAGGTTTTCCCGGATCTTTCAAGAACCCCCAGTGAGAATCCTCCGTACTAACCGACCCTACAATCCGGCCGGCCTTGTTGATATCATGTGCTTTAGTTGAAGTCGCATCAGGCAAGGTCTCCACGGCATGGTAAACATAGCGGGGCGCGGCATCGAGAGGGTCAGGGAACTGGAGTGTCGACAAGACGACCGCTGCAATTGTCAAAGCGAACTTCTTCATCAGATTCTCCAAAGAAAACTGTTCTCAGTGACATTTCCGGAAAGGCGATGGCGCGGTTCGGATTGTGGGAACTCGTTTTTTATAATGGAATATAGGCGAATTGGTTATTCTATGTCAAGCAGTGATTAAGTATGCCATGTTTAGGCTTACACAGAGTCAGAGAGCGGGTTTATCTCCGCTCATCCTGTCGCATTTCTTTTTCACCTTCCCCAGGAATCCTCCCGTGGAGACGATCATTTGTTCATTGGCCCCTTCGGCGATTCTCTCGAACTCGTCCCGAACCGTCACGCGAAAGGTCAGTTTTCGTCCCTCGATCTTCTCCAGCAAGGCTTCGGCAGTAACCTTCAGCCCGAGAGGGGTAGCGGCAAAATGTCTGATCGAGATCATCGTCCCGACGGTGATCATGCCCGGTGGGAGGAGACCGTTGACAGCGTTCCGCGAGGCCTTCTCCATCAGGAGGACCACCCAGTGAGTGGAGAGGACCTCAGCGCCGGTATTCCCGATGGTGCTCGCCAGGTGCTCCCGTTGAACAACCATTTCGTCCTTACCCTTAAGCCCGGTCTTGATCTCAGCCATTTTCTCCACCTCCGTACTCCGTCATTTCCCGCACGACCTGTGCGGGGAATCCAGAAAGACAAAGACTTCTGGATGCTGGATCGAATCCCACAAACAATACGGGATAAGCCGGCATGACGAAATGAGTCTCTGATTGACACTTATAACACCTCTCTGGTAAGTGTGCCCCTTTGATAAGTCTTTTTTAACGAGCTTCAGGGGAGGAAAACATGGGTCTTATGTACGGATCCGGCAGTTTCACGAGGTATCTGGTCGACGGCGCGATTCCCGAGGACTATCTGGAGGAATTCCCGAAGAGAATTTCCAGATTTGCCTTCCGGAATATCGATCCTTCTTCCGAGCAGGAGCGTTCGTTCGGCTGGGTCAATATCATGGATATGTTCGACAGCCGGTTTCGCGGGATGGAATTCCTCAAAGAGCCCTGTATCGCCATGTCGTGGCGCGTGGATGTGAGGAAAGTTCCGTCAAAGGCGCTGAAGCAGGCCTGCAGGGAGGCAGAGGAAAAGATCAAGGAGGCGGAAGGGCTGGAGTATATCGCAAAAGGGAGACGCCAGGAAATCAGGGATACCATGCAGCGGGAGCTCATTCGAAGGGCCATTCCCCGGTCCCGGACTCACGACATGATCTGGAATCTTCGCACCTCCATGCTCCTTTTCGGCTCTACCAGCAACAGCATATCGGATGAATTCGCGCAGTTTTTCTCTGAATGCTTCGGCCTTCAACTGAAGGTCATCTTTCCCTATTCTAATGCGGCACGGCTGCTTGAAAAAGAGGGCATGGATCCCACCCTTCTCGAATCCCTCTATCCTTCCCTGGCGGAGGTGAAGTAAGATGCAAGTCATTGATAGGGCAAGAGACTATGGATTTCTGGGGCGGGAATTTCTCGTCTGGCTCTGGTACAAAAGCAGGACGAACGAAGGAAGATTCGACCTGGCAGAAGCCGGGGAGGCGGAACTGTTGTTTGACTGCCGCGTCGTTCTCCAATCAGAGGAAGACGGCACGGAGAAGGTCGTATGCCTGGGGGAAAAATCGCATCTACGGGAGGCCCGCTTTGCCCTCACCGAGCATAAAACCGTCACCGAAGCCATGCTGAAATTGATCATCGGCGACGACGAATGGTCCTTTATCCTCGACTCCACCTGGATGAATTTCAGATCCTTCAAAACACCCAAGGTGATGCAGGACAATGACAAGGACCCCGAAGGTCTTTTCTACGAGAAATTCCAATTGATTGAAAAGGCCCTCTCCGCCATGGATTCCATTTACGCTTCCTTCATAAAGATCAGGCTGTCTCCGGAGTGGTCGGCAGAGGAGCTTCCGGCCCTGCTCAAATGGATCAAGGAAGGGAAGTAGGCGGCCGGGGCTTTGTCCTTGACAGGATCGCCCGCTTCACCATATTGTGAAATCATTCAGGTGCCAACGCTCAATAGGGAATCCCGTGAAAGACGGGAGCGGTCCCGCCGCTGTGATCCTCCCCCGAAAATCAACGGGGAAGCAGCCTGCAGGCACTTTGCTGGACTGAGCCACTGTCCGGTTGAGCCGGATGGGAAGGTGGTCCTGCAGGAGGGGAGAGCCAGAAGACCTGCCTGAAGATGAGATTCGGTCCCCCCCGGGGTATGCTTAGGGGCGGCTGAAGGATATGGGGATCAAGTAAACTGGGTGCAATCCTTAAATCCGGATATCAGGATTTAAGGATTTTTTTGTTTTTATGAACCGAGAAGAAATCTACCGTCTTGAAGAGGCAGCAGGAAGGAAATTCACGATCCTGCTTGTCCTCCTCATTGCAGCCGCCGCAGGCTCCATCTTTCTGGCGACTCTGCTGGGCAAGGCGGAGATCCCGGCGCGGGGGGTTGCCGACGTGATCATGGAGGCGATCGGCATCAGGGACGAGTCGATGTCCGACTCCACGTGGCGGCTCATCGTCCTGGACATCCGGCTGAGCCGCATTTGCCTCGGCATGCTTGTCGGGATCGCCCTTGCGGTCGCAGGAACGGTATTCCAGGGGGTTCTTCGAAATCCGCTGGCCGACCCCTTTACCATCGGCGTGTCTACAGGCGCGGCCTTCGGCGCTTCCCTGGCCCTTTTTCTGGGCGGCGGGTCGGTCCAGCTTGTCGGGTTCGGCCTTGTCCCTCTCGCATCCCTTGCCGGCGCCATGATCGCTCTCATTGCCGTGGTGACGCTGGGCAAGGTCAACGGCCACTTGAGGCGGGACACCATGGTCCTTGCAGGGATCGTTGTGGCCACGTTTCTGTCAGCGCTTATCTCCCTGCTGAAGTCCCTGGACGAGGAATCCGTGGCGAGCATCGTTTTCTGGGTCATGGGCAGTTTTCAGGGAAGGGGATGGGACCACCTCCTCCTCGCACTGCCCTACGCAGCCGCAGGATTGATCATCATTTGGACCTGCTCCCGGGAACTGGATATCCTCAGCATGGGAGACACCCAGGCGAAGCTCCTCGGTGTTCATGCGGAAAGAGCCAGGCTGCTCCTGATGATCGGCGCAAGCCTCATCACGGCAGCAGCGGTGTCGGTTTCCGGGGTGATCGGATTCGTGGGGCTGATTATGCCCCACTTGATGAGGATGATCGTCGGAGCGGAGCATCGGAGGCTCCTCGTTCTCTCCGGGTTGGCAGGCGGCCTGGCACTCGTCTGGTCCGATGTGCTGGCTCGGACCATACTTCCAGGAGGTGAAGAATTGCCGGTGGGCGTTGTCACCGCCCTGATGGGAGGCCCCTTCTTCTGTTTTCTTCTGAAGAGGAAAAGAGGGTCTGAAACATGATCGAGGCGGCTTCCCTGGCCTGCGGGTATGGAAAGAAGGATGTCCTGAAGGATATTCACTTTCGAGTCCGGCCCGGTGAATTCGTGGGAATTCTTGGGCCTAACGGGACCGGGAAATCGACCTTTCTTCTCACTCTGGGAGGGGTCCTGCCATACCGGAGCGGAAGCATCAGGATCAGTGGAGAAGAAATCGCGGAGAAGGGCCAGGGATGGAGAGCGAAGAGGATTTCCTCTGTTCAGCAAAGATCGGAGATCTCCTTTCCTTTCAAGTGTCTCTCCGTGGTGCTCATGGGCAGGTATCCCTACCTTTCCCGCTGGGGAGGGTACTCCCCTGCGGACCGGGAAGCCGCGCTCCAGGCCATGGAGGATACCGGCACGATCCATCTGGCCGAAAGGATGATTACAGAGGTTTCCGGTGGCGAAGCCCAGCGGGTCATCATAGCAAGGGCATTGGCCCAGCAAACCGATCTGCTCTTTCTGGACGAGGCCACTTCAAACCTCGACGTTTCAGGCAAGATCCGGATCTTCGACCTCCTGAGGCGAAAGAACTCCTCAGGAACAACCATCCTGTGCGCCATGCATGACCTGAATCTTGCGGCGCTTTACTGCAGGAGACTGATATTCCTCAAGGCCCAGGGTATCGTGCTGGACGGGCCCACGGAAGAGACATTCAAGGATGAAACTTTATCGAGGATATATGAAACGGATGTTCGGGTGTGCAGGCATCCTGTCACGAACGATCCGCAGGCCCTTTTCGTGCCCGGCCCGGATCATCGGCCCGGCCCTGATGCTGGGGGGACTGCTTCTCCCCTTTAATGGCCTGGCCGGTGAGACTGCGATCACGGATGATTTCGGCAACCGGGTTGCACTCCCAATGCCTGCACAAAGGATCATTGCGCTCTATGGCGCCTTCAACGAGATCCTGGCTGCAATGGGGCTGGAGGAAAGAATAGTGGGGAGGACAAAGGCGGATTCCCTGCCCCCCTCCATTGTTTCCAAACCCTCCATCGGGACTCACATGAGGCCCAATATTGAGGTGATTCTGTCCCTGAAGCCGGACCTGATCATACAATCCGCCGGCCGCAAGGAAGGGGCAGTGATGGTGGACCAGTTGCGAAAAGAGGGGTTGTGCGTTGCGGTCTTCAACCCGAACAGCTTCGAGTCCCTTTTCTCCGTGATCAGACGACTTGGGATCCTGACCGGCGAGGGAGCCCCTGCCGAAAGACTCATTGGATCCCTGGGCCGGAGGTTGTCCGTGGTGGAGGCCCGCCTCCGGGGCGTGGAATCCCGGCCAGGCGTCTTTTTCGAGGTGCGCCACACGAACCTGCTGGCCGCCGGCCGCGGATCGATCGTCAATGAAATCATCGAAAGGGCGGGAGGACGAAACTGCATCGGTATTCAAAAGAAGATGGCGCGGATTGGAATGGAAACCCTGATTGAAATGAACCCCGAAGTTTACGTGGTCCAGAAGGGTCCGATGAATCAGAATCCCTCACTCCCTTCGGAAAGGGACCATTTCAAGGTGCTCGATGCCGTGAAGAACAAGAGAATCCTCATGGTGGATGAGCAGATCTATTCGAGGCCCGGGCCCAGATCGGTTGAGGCGGTGGAGTCGCTTGCTCCATTCCTGCATCCGGAGAGGTTCCGGTAGGGGTATTGGTCATTTTGGCATTGATCATTGATCATTCGGCATTTTTCATCGGTCGGGAATGGATGAACGGGAATTTCAGGTCCTGAACGTCCAACATTGAACATCGAACGTCCAACGTCGAATGAAAATCAAATACGTAGATGGGTGGAGCGAAGCGAAACCAATTCTAGAATCTTCGAATGAGAATTCCATAAGCCACCCTTTGGCGGCGGCCTAACCAATGACAAGTTCACCATTCTTGCGCAGTGTGCTGAAGAACTCAATGCTTGCAGGTTGCTCAAAAATGTCCAGATGCAAGGCGCCCGAAATCCTGAGGAGTGAGGCGTACACTTTAGTACGCCGCAACGACGAAGGATAAGGGCAACGCCGCAGATGGGCGTTTTTCAGCAACCTGACAGGAGATCGACATGAACGAATATGGGACACTATACGGCATCGGCGTCGGCCCGGGCGACCCGGAATTGATCACTCTCAAGGCAGTGAAGATCCTGCAGAGGGTGGCGTGCGTGTTTGCAGCCGCCTCACCCAGGAACAGCCATTCCCTTGCCGAGAAGTCAATTTCTCCTCATCTGAGGGAAGACACCCCGGTGGTGCGTCTGAATTTCCCCATGACCAAGGATCGAGTTGAGCTGAAAGAGGCGTGGGGAGAGAATGCTCGAAAGATCATGGAAGTGGTTGGGGCAGGCAAAGACGCAGCGCTGATCACCCTGGGCGACCCCATGACCTACAGCACATTCGGATATATGATGCGCACCATGAGCGAGGAAAACCCTGGCGTGCCTATTCGGATCATCCCCGGCATAACCTCTTTTCAAGCTGCCTCCGCTGCAACAGGATGGGTTCTGGCAGAAGGAGAAGAATCCTTCAGCGTGGTCTCGGGCGCACTGGGGGCTGAGCGGCTCACCGACGTGATCGAACACACGGACACGGTGGTGATTCTCAAGGTCTATCGTCACTACAAGGAGATCATGGAGGCCTTGAAGAGACTGGATCTGAGCGGGAAGTCGGTCCTGGTATCCCAGTGCGGACTGAAGGATGAGAAAATCGTATGGAACCCCATGGATAATGTCAACGGGCTCCCGCCATATCTCTCTCTCCTTCTCATCAGGAAGAAAAAGAGATGAAGAGGGTTCCCCTCCCTGCCCTTGTCCTGCTTATCGGTCTCCTCGCCCTTTGCGTGCTTGCAGCGGTTTTTCAGAATCCCACGGGAACCTTCCTCTTAGACCCCGATAGACTCCTGAATCGAGTGATATGGCCTCTCCTGAGACTCTCCTTCTTCATCTCGATCGGGCTCTTTGCAGCACTCGTCGTGGAAGGGGCCGGATGGACGAACCGCCTGGCAATCCTCGCCCGTCCCTTCATGCGTTGGGGGCATCTTTCCAATCAAATTGGCAGCGCCTTCACCACATCCTTCTTCTCGGGAGTCTCGTCGCTTGCAATGCTGGCCTCCTTTCACCGGGAAGGAAAAATGGGCAAAAAAGAGGTAATCCTGGCCGTGCTTCTGGATACCTTTCCGTCCTATTTTCTTCACCTGCCCACCACCTTTTTCATCATCCTGCCCCTGGTGGGAAAGGCGGGCATCATTTTTCTCCTTGTCACTCTGGCCGCCGCACTTCTCCGGTTCGGAACGGTGCTTGTGTACACCCGCCTTACGCTCCCGGCACAGGAGTCGACTCTTACGGCAGAAAGGTCCGGAAGCAAGACCTGGAGCGCGCTTTTCCCGGGTTCCTTGAAAAGGCTTTCCACGCGTCTGACCCGGATTCTTCTCATCGTTGCGCCCGTCTATATGATCATGCTTCTTATTTCGGATCTTGGTTTTTTTGATTGGATCAGAACGAGCGTTGCCCTGGGAATCGGCGAGAATCTGTTCCCGGTGGAAGGAATTTCCGTCGTCATTCTCAGTCTGCTTGCAGAGGCGACTTCGGGATACGCAGCGGCGGGCGCAATGCTGCAATCGGGCACCCTCACCATCCCTCAGACCGTGCTTGCCCTGATCGCAGGACAGATCATAGGCGCGCCCTTGAGGGCGCTCCGTCATCAACTCCCCTACTATATGGGAATTTTCAGCCCGGGGATGGGGATCACCCTCATTGCGGCGAGTCAGTGCTTTAGAATACTGAGTCTCGTTGTCGCAGCTGGGCTGTTCCTGATGATTGCATAGCGCAAAGAGCATAGCGAAAAAGAAAGACAAGAAGATCCCATCAGGGCGGTGCCTAGGTCGATGTCAGTGTAGTGTCTCAGCGATGACTTTACATTTTCGTCATTCCGGACTTGTCGAAGATCCCGCTCAGGCGGGGATCCGGAATTCAGTCCTTTCACCCTGGATCCCCGCTTTCGAGGCTGTGTCGCAATGTCATTTCGAGTCGAAGCCGAGAAATCTTGGTTTTGCACGCCACCACTTCCGTCACTTCGGTTGAATGAAACCCTTCCGGCGAAAGCCGGGAGCCGGAATGATTCTGCCCTTTGGTCTCTGCGCTATGCGCCATGCTGTTTTCCACTAGCTTTTCTTGCCGTTGACTCTGGTGGGATGTTCCATTATGATGCATCGACGTGGGAAAACACGAATTTTGAAACACAGGGAGAAAGTGCTCCATGCACCCCATAGCCTCTGAAGAGACCTTTTCGGACGGACAACTGATCTTCAAGGAGGGCAGCCCCGGAGACTGGGTCTACGTGATCCTCTCGGGCGCCGTGGAGATCACCAAGGAAGTCGAGGGCAGAAAACTCGTCATAGAGGTGTTGAAGGAAGGGGAGGTCTTCGGGGAACTCGGGTTTCTCGGAGGAATAAAGAGAACGGCTGCTGCCAGAGCGGTCGGGGAAACCATGCTGGGCGTGATCGATCGGACCTTCCTGGACAGTGAGTTCAACAAGCTTACTGCCGAATTCCGGTCCATCCTGAACGCGGTAGTCCTCAGATTCAAAAAGATGATGGAAGAGCGAATTTCCCAGTTTCCATACAGAACGGATCCCCGCTGCAATAAGTCCGTTGCCCTCACCTATAAGGACCGCCAGTCATTCGTGAATGCCTGCATGGGGAACATCAGCGCGAAAGGACTCTTTGTGCGGACAGATCACCCCCTGGCACAGGGCGAAAGCTTCTTCCTGAAGCTGCAGCTTCCGGATGTTCCGCAGCCCCTGATCATACCATCGCAGGTGGTCTGGTGCCGGAAGCCCGGCGAACAGGCTGAAAAAGGGCTTCCCGGTATGGCGGTCAAGTTTCTCGAAATTAGCCCCAAGGATGACGAGGTAATCAAGAAATTCTTCCAGGAACTCCTGGGAAGGAAGCCGGCGTGAGATGAAAAAAATGGGGTTCATGTTTTCTTTAGAAATGTGCCTGCAAATGGGCTACCGCTGTGGCTTCTTTTATTTTATCAGGCTGCCCGCGGCCGGGCGGTCGTGGACCGGAGGAGGGGGATAGATCCTGCTCCGGAACGACGGACAGAGGCCATGGGCAAAAAAAGCTCATGGCCTTTTGATTTTTCGATCATGGAGGTGAAAGGAATATGAAATGGGAGTCTATATACGAGGAAAAGAAGACAACGCTGGAAAACGCGCTCAAGGCTGTGAAGCGGGGCGCCAAGGTATTCCTCGGATCAGCCTGCGGGGAACCGAGTCATCTGGTGCAGGGCTTGATTGAGCGGGCCGGCAGGCTCCACGATGTCCAGATCCTGCATTTCGTGACACTTGGAGACGCGCCTTATACTGAAAAGCGATTCGACAATCGCTTTCGCCACAATGCATTCTTTGTGGGCCCCAGTACAAGAGAAGCGATCAACCAGGCTCGTGCCGATTACACTCCCATTTTCATTTCCGAAATCCCGGATCTCTTTCGCAGAAAAATCGTGCCGGTCGATGTCGCGCTCGTCCAGACCTCTCCTCCCGATCCCTATGGCTTTGTGAGCCTGGGGATTTCCGTGGATATCACGAAGGCGGCTGTGGAATCTGCCCGGGTTGTCATTGCCCAAGTGAACCGTCATATGCCCAGGACCATGGGAGACAGCTTTATTTCCATTGAAAAGATCGACTACCTGGTTGAAAAAGACGACCCGCTCCTGGAGTTTCCTTATCCGATTCCCGACGAGGCGGGGAAAAGCATCGCCAGGAATGCGGCGAGGCTCATCAGCGACGGCGATACGCTGCACATCGGATACGGCCATCTCCCTTATGCCGTGCTGCAGTTCATCCATGACAGGAAAGATCTGGGCGTTCACACGGAGGTCCTGTCGGACGACTTCATCGATCTCATCGAAGAGGGGGTGATCACAGGGGAGAACAAGACCTTCCACCCCGGAAAAGTTATCTGCAGTTTCTGCATCGGCACTCAGAGGGTTTACGACTATGTCAGGGACAATCCGCGAATCGGCTTCTATCCGGCAGAGGTGGTGTACAACCCCATGACGATCGCACGGAACGATCGAATGGTCTCCATCGGAAGCGCGCTGGAGGTGGATCTGAGCGGTCAAATCTGCAGCGAATCCAAAGGGCATCACTTCTACAGCGGCATAGGAGGGAGACTGGATTTCATTCGTGGAGCGGCCTTGTCCAAAGGGGGAAAATCCGTGATCACCCTCCCTTCCACAACCAAGGACGGTCTTGCTTCAAGGATCGTGGCCAATCTTCAGGAGGGGGCCGGGGTGGTTGCCACAAGAGGAGACGTGAAGTATGTGGTGACCGAGTACGGAATCGCCTATCTTCATGGAAAAAGTGTGAGGGAAAGGGCTATGGCGCTTATCAATATCGCGCACCCGAAATTCCGAAAAGAACTTCTGGAAGCGGCGAAGAGGCATGCCTATGTCTACCCCGATCAGACTTTCATCCACTCCGAAAACCATGCCTATCCGGACGAAGAGGAGGCTTCGGCAACCCTTTCGAACGGCACAGCTATCACCATTCGTCCCATCAAGCCCACGGATGAGGTGCAACTTCAGGACTTCTTCTACTCCCATTCGGAGGAGACGATCTATTTGAGATACTTCCGAACCGTCAGGAGCATGCCCCATTCCACGGCCCAGGCCATGGTGAACGTGGACTACAAGAATCACATGGCCTTTGTAGCCACTATCGGGGAGATCGGCCTTGAACGGATCATCGCGGTTGCGCGCTATGCAATCGAAAAGGAGCATTCAGGTATGGTGGAGGTGGCCTACACCACCCACGAAGATTACCAGGGACTCGGACTTGGAACCATGCTCCAGGAGCGGTTGGAGGCGTATGCAAAGCGGATGGGATTTCGCGGAGCGGTCGGATATCTGTTCGAGGACAATATGGCCATGCTGAAGACCTTTTCCAGAAAAGGGCAGTACCAGGCGGAGATTCTGGAAGACGGGATCTTGAGGGTATGGCGGTATCTTAACGGCGAAGGAGCAGCGGATAGTACAGTTAATAGTTAACAGTTATTTGGCCGCGGCGAATAGCCGGCAGACGGCCTTGTCCCACAAAGGACTTTTTTTACAATTCTTAAATCAACGCACATAAACCTTTTACAATTCTGTCATAAAAAAGTTGTCATCTCGACCCCCGCGACTCGCGCGGGATAAACTGCGGGAGAGATCTTTTAACTAACTATTAACTGATAACCATTAACTATTCATTCATCTTAAGCCCCCTACCTACCGGTAAGTAAGGCCATTGACGCCCTGATGTTTGCGTGCTATCGTCATGCCTCCAAATACCGAACATAGCAGGATCTTTCAGGAATGAGCGGCAGGAAAAACAACAAGGGCGTGGACGAGCAGACCGCCAGGAGGGCGCTCCTGGTTACCGCCACGGAACTCTTTGCGAAAAAAGGGTATGCCAGCGTCTCCGTGAGAGAGATCGTGGAGTCGGCCGGCATGACCAAGCCCATGCTTTACTACTATTTCTCGAACAAGGAAGGCCTCTTCCGCTCCATTCTCGATTGGGGAGCCGATATCCAGGAGGAAATCCTCTTGAAGGCGACCACGAGCAGTGGATCGGTTATGGACAGGCTCAACCTTCTTTATCACAGCACCTACGAGCGGGTCCTGGAGCACATGGATTTCTTCAGGTTGATCCACAACCTGATTTTCGGCCCTCCACAGGGTGCGCCGAAATACGATCTCGATATCTACCACAAGAGGATGATGGAGGCCATCAAGACCATCTACCAGGAGGGGGTCGAAAAAGGTGAGGTAAGGAGAGAAGACCCGGATCTGGTGGCCGCTCTTCTCATGGGACTGATCGATTTCTGTTTTCACACGGTCTTTCTCCATCCTGAACACGAAAATACTGAAAGGCCCGAGCGGTTATTGCGACTCGCTTTCAAGGGCCTTCAGCTGCATGAGGCGGATCAATGAAAATGCGGCTTTTCCACACGGCGATGACAGTTCTTGTTTTTCTCTGGGCCGCTTCGGGTCTGGGCTGCAACCATTCGGAGAGCAGCACCGCACCCGAAAAGAACGGCAAGGAGGAACAGAAGAGATTGATTCAGGTCTCGGTCCAGACAGTGGAACCTTCCCCCATTCGGGACATCCTGGTCCTGCCGGCGCAGACCGAAGCCTGGCAGGATGTAAGGGTGGCTGCAGACACCGGCGGCCGGGTGGATTGGATCGGGCCTCGGGAGGGACATCAGGTCAAAAAGGATCAGCTTCTGGCCAGGATCGATGTCGCTGCGCACAAGGCCGCGCTCGACCGGGCAGAGGCGGCATTCAAGCTGGCCGAAGAACTCTGCGAACGTCGACAGAGACTCCATGAGCGCAAGATCATCAACCAGGAAGATCTGGATAGAAGTCTGACCGAGCGTATTCTTGCCCAGGGAAATCTCACACAGGCGCGGATCGAATATGAGCGGGGTTTCACGCAAGCCCCGATCAGCGGATTCGTCAACTACCTCTACGTGGATCAAGGCGAGTTCGTGGATAAGGGGAAACCGCTCCTCGATCTGGTGGATGTGGAAAAAATCAAGATCAATGTGGACATGCCCGAGCTCGACGTGCGCTTTATCCAATCGGGGCAAGCTGCGAAGGTCACGGTAGACGCCCTTCCCGGCTCGGAGTGGACCGGCACCGTCGACTTTGTCTCCTTCAAGGCAGACCCGGGCACCAAGACCTTTCAGGTTCGGGTTGTCATCCCCAACGCGGACCATCGGGTGAGGCCGGGGATGATCGCAAGGGTCGCTTTCCTGCGGAGGGTAATTCCCGAAGCCGTGACAGCACCGCTTTTTGCCATTGTCGAGAAGAGCGGTGAGAGAATGGTCTTTGTGGAAAATAACGGGATCATTCAGGCGAGAGCCGTGTCGCTGGGTGTGATCGAAGGAGACCGGATCCAGGTCACGAAGGGGCTGAATCCGGGCGACCGTCTCGTAATCGCAGGACAGACCTTTGTGGAAGAAGGAATGAAGGTGCAGGTCCAATGATTGTCAATCAGGTTGCGCTCAAACGTCAGGCAGCGGTACTGGCGCTGATGGTACTCCTGGTCGTAGCCGGGATTTACTGCTATCGAACCCTGCCCCGCGAGGCCTTTCCGGACATTACCATACCCTATGTCTTTGTCTCGACCACCTATGAAGGGGTTGCCCCCGAAGACATGGAGAAACTGATCACCATTCCCATTGAACGAAAGCTGAAGGGAATTTCGGATCTGGAGGAGATTCGTTCCACCTCTGCGGAGGGGTTTTCGACGGTTGCCGTGAAGTTCCTTGCAGGCGTCAACATCGACGATGCGCTTCAGAAGGTGAGGGATAAAGTAGACCAGGCAAAGGCCGATCTGCCCCCTGACCTCCCCGACGATCCTGTCATCAAGGAAGTGAACTTCTCGGACATCCCGGTGATCAGGGTGGTTCTCTCTGGCCCGTTCAGTCTTCGCCGTCTTCAGAGTTTTGCAGAGGACCTGCAGGACAGGATCGAATCCGTCCCGGGAGTGCTCGAGGCGAGGGTCACGGGGGGCATAGAGCGCGCCATCCAGGTGGAATTCGATCTGGACCGGGTCGCTGCCTACAATGTTCCTTTCTCCGGCATTATCCAGTCCGTGACGCGCAGCAATGTGAACATGCCGGGCGGGAGCATGGATATCGGGGAAGGCAAGTACCTGGTCAGGGTACCGGAGGATTTCAAGCACCCGTCCGAGATCTTCTCCATTGTGGCTTTTGTAAAAGACGGGAAGCCTGTGTATCTGCGGGATCTGGCAACGATCAACGACAGTTACAAGGATCCCCTCACCAGGAGCCGCCTCAACGGACGCCAGAGCATAACCCTGGCGGTCATCAAGAGAAGCGGAGAGAACATCGTCAGGATCTCGGATGAGGTGAAACAGGCGGTCGCCGATATGAAGGAACAGCTTCCGCCTTCGCTCCGGATAGACCTGACCTCGGACATGTCCGACGACGTACGGCTCATGGTCTCCGATCTGGAGAACAACATCATAACCGGATTGATCCTGGTTCTGGCGGTGATTTTCGCATTCATCAACGGCCAGTCGGCCCTGTTCATCTCTCTTGCCATTCCCTATTCCATGTTCATCGCCTTCACCATACTTCTCGGCTTCAACATCACCCTCAACATGGTCGTTCTCTTCTCGCTCATCCTCGCGCTCGGGATGCTCGTGGACAACGGCATCGTGATCGTGGAGAACATCTACCGTCATATGCAGGAGGGAAAGTCCAGGTACCAGGCCGCCCTGGCTGCAACGAACGAAGTTGCATGGCCGGTGATCACCTCCACGTTGACGACTCTCGGCGCCTTCTTTCCCATCCTCTTCTGGCCGGGAATCATGGGCGAGTTCATGTCCTTCCTGCCCCAGACGGTCATCATCACCCTTTCCGCTTCTCTTTTCGTGGCCCTGGTCATCAACCCCGTGCTCTCCGCCCGTTACCAGAAGATGAAGCCTGCCCACAGGGTCAGCTCCTCCCCGGGACGGGAGCCTTTGGTGAAAAGGTTCTATCTCAGGCTCCTCACATGGTCCCTGAATAATCGTTTCCTCGTGATCTTGACCAGCCTCGTCCTGCTCATCGGATCTGTTGCGGGGTATGCAAAATTCGGCAAGGGTATGGAGTTTTTCCCGGAAGTCGATCCCAAGCGGGTGAACGTGCACATCAAGGCGCCCGAGGGCACCAACCTGGATGCTTCCGATGCTCTGGTTTCCCAGGTGGAAAAGGTCGTTTCCGAGTACCAGGACATCCGATTCGTGATCACCAACGTAGGTTCTGTTGGCGGCGACCCCTTCTCCCAGGGAGGCACAGGGACCCACATCAACCGGATAGTCCTCGATTTCAAGGAGATACACCAACGGTCCAGGCCTTCACCCGAGACCATCAAGGAGCTGAGGGGGAGGCTCCTCGGAATGATGAGCGGCGCCGAGGTCCAGGTCGAAAAGGAGGAAGAGGGACCTCCCACCGGCCCTCCCGTGAGCCTGGAGATTTCCGGGAAGGACATCCTGGTTCTCGGCGAACTGGCCGACAGGGTGCGGAAAAGAATCAAAGATGTGCCCGGCCTGGTAGACTTGAAGGACAACTTCGTGAAGGGGAAGCCCGAGATCAGGGTCAGGGTGGATAAGGAAAAGGCGGCGCTCCTCGGTCTCGATACCTATCTGATCGCCTACACGGTCAAGGCAGCGGTCAACGGCGCAAAGGTGGGCGTCTACCGGGAGGGAAAGGATGAATATGACATCATGGCCCGATTGCCCGAAAAGGACCGCAGATCCTTCGAGAATCTGAGGAGAATCACGGTCTCGGGGCCCAGGGGCGAGCCGGTGCCGATCACGAGTATAGCCGAGATCAGTCCGGCAAGCGGCATGGGCGCCATCATGAGGCTGGATCAGAAAAGGGTCGTGACAATCACGGGGGATGTTTCGGGCCGGCTGGCCAATGATGTGATCCGGGATATTGAGAGGATCCTCTCCAGGCAAGACTGGCCCCGGGGTTATGAATACAGATTCACGGGCGAGCAGAAAGAGCAGCAGAAGGCCCAGGCCTTTCTAAGCAAGGCGTTTGTCGCCGCGCTTTTCACCATACTCATCATCCTCATGTTCCAGTTCAACTCTCTCAGCACGCCCCTCATTGTCATGACCTCGGTTCTCCTCTCCCTCGTCGGTGTTTTTGCCGGCCTCCTGATCACTTCCACCCCATTCGGGGTCATCATGACGGGAATCGGTGTAATCAGTCTTGCTGGAGTGGTTGTAAACAACGCCATTGTGCTGATAGACTATTACAACCAGTTGATGGAAAGAGGTCTCGCTTCAAAGGACGCCCTGATCGCGGCGGGAATGGTGCGCTTCCGACCGGTCATGCTGACGGCGATTACAACGATCTTGGGCCTTTTGCCAATGGCTATACGGGTCAGCTTCGATTTCCGCAAACTCGCATGGGATGTCGGAGGGGAATCCTCTCAATGGTGGGGATCCATGGCGGTAGCGGTGATATTCGGACTCGGTTTTGCCACCATCCTCACGCTTGTGGTGGTTCCGGTCCTCTGCTCAGTACAGTACAGCTTCCAGCACCGCTTTGGGAAGATCCGCACGGGTCAGCCGGTTCAACCCGAGAGGGTCCCATTGAGCGCGGGCGGATCATTCTAGGAAAAAAGGGGTAACAGTCCTATGGGGAAAAGCGATAAGGAGATCACCTTCCTGGGGAAGGACACGGACTTCGAGGGAAGCCTCCGTTTCGAGGGAACCCTTCGAATCGACGGATCTCTTAAAGGAGAGATCAACTCCACTGGAAACCTGGTAATCGGAGAATACGCACTGGTCAAGGCGAATATCCACGTCTCCTACGTTGTAGTCAGCGGGGAGGTTCACGGGGATATTGTCGCCGATCAGCGGGTTGATCTCCGTGCCCCTGCCAAGGTCTTCGGAAATATTGTTGCACCCGCCGTTGTAATGGACGCAGGGGTGATCTTCGAGGGCCGCACCAGGATGTATCAGGCCCGGGAGGCTATGGATGAGCCTGAGACCGCGGTTGTAGGAGTGGATGAGTACAGAGGGAGTCCGCCGGAGGGGCTCACCGCTGTCTACGGTATTGTAACGGATCAGGAGTCAGGGAAGCCGATCAAAAAAGTCACGATTGAATGCAAAGGACAGGAAAAGAAGAAAACAGAGACGAATTCTTCCGGGTATTACGAACTCATCAACCTGAAGGAGGGGGAGTGGAGTCTCAAGGCGGATGCAAAGGGATACAGGAGCGAGAAGGCCAGCGTCACAATTTCAGGAGAAGGGACCTTCCGGCAGAACTTTGAACTGACACGCAAGAGCGGTTCCTCCTTCTTCCTGGGAAAAGCCAAAAAAAATGAAGGACCTTGAACCAAAAGAGTGCAAAAGAGACCGAAAACGCGAGAAAAACAGAGTTCCTGCAATTCGCCATTCTGGTCTCCCATTGGTGAAAGAAAGTTAACCGCCTGTAATCATACGCTCTTCTTGCTTCCCAAATCCCGCCTGATATTTATGGGTTAAGGATGGCGGAGATTATCCTTCGTGAGCAAGGGTATTTAGGGAGACCCAATGCGGGTCTGCCCCCTAACTTTTCCTGCCACATATTCAGCTTTGACAACCCCTCCTTTCTTTATAATAGTCCCCATCAGCAAGAAAACTTGTCTCTCATTTATCCGGTCTCCCATTAACCTGATTTCCCTAGTAACTGCCCCTTGTTCCAAGACATGCTTTCGGAGGAGTGATGATTGCATCGATCAAGCAGATGACCCAGTCCATTCGCTTCGAGGGAGGCGACTTGGACAAGAGTCTCCCCTACGCTTTGCAAACAGATGCCATTGCTACATTGGCCGGCGGGATAGCTCATCAGTTCAATAATGCTCTCGTGGCCATCGTGGGCAGTATCGATCTCCTTCAGCTGGATCTCTCAGGGAATCCCGAGGTGGACAAGTATGCAAAAAACATGTTGTCCGCCGTGAAGAGGATGACCCGCATCACAGATCAGTTGCTGGCGTACGCCAGGAGGGGAAATTACCAGCCCGTACTCGTATCCCTCAACGATATCGTTGAAATGATTCATCCTGAAATCGCACGGGAGATGAGTGTCGATATTCATCTTGAGAAAGACCTGGCAAAGGACCTCCCGCAGATTCTGGCAGATCCGGCTCAGTTGCAGATGGTCGTCTCCGCGCTTGTGGAAAACGCCAAAGAAGCCATGGAAGGACCGGGATATATCCGGATTGCCACGAGAGAGGATTTTCTCGGGGCAATGCCTCATATACCAGGTCAAAGTGTCGGTCGATGCGCATGCATCCAGGTCTCGGATACAGGAAAGGGAATGTCTGAGGAGGTCAAGGGGAGGATATTTGAACCCTTCTTCACTACAAAGTTAATCGGGAGAGGACTCAGCATGGCCGCCGTGTACGGCATCGTCAAGAACCACGATGGATCGATCATCGTTGATTCGACGCCGGGCATGGGAACGACGGTGCGGATCTACCTGCCGGCGGCAAAAGCGGAGATCCAGCAGTAAAGAAAGAGGCCTCACGCAAAGGCGCAAAGACGCTAAAGGGAGGAAGAACAAGACGGCGCAAAGAGAACCCTAGGCTTAACGTAGGATGGGTAGAGCGCAGCGAAACCCATCGATTAAGCAAGAGCATAGCAAACAAAAAGGCCGGGCAGGAATGATCCTGCCCGGCCTTTTCAATTCGCTCCTGCTAATACATGTCCTCTGACGGCATTTGAGGCATGGGAGCTTTTTCCTTCTTCGGTTTTTCCGCGACCATCGCTTCGGTGGTCATCAAGAGACCGGCAACCGAGGCCGCGTTCTGGAGCGCAAAGCGGGCCACCTTTGTAGGATCGATGATCCCCGCCTTGAGAAGATCCTCGTACTCGCCCGTGTCCGCGTTGAAGCCGAAGTTCCCTTTCCCGTCCAACACGCGCTGAACGACTACCGACCCCTCGAACCCGGCGTTATTTGCGATCTGCCGCATGGGCTCTTCCAGGGCCTTCTTGATCAGCTTGATGCCAAGAGCCTGATCCCCCTCGAGTTCCAGCTTGTCCAGGGCCTTCAAGGCGCGGAGAAAAGCGACGCCGCCTCCCGGCACGATTCCTTCCTCGACAGCTGCGCGGGTGGCATTGAGCGCATCTTCAACCCTGTCCTTCTTTTCCTTCATTTCGAGCTCTGTGGCGGCCCCGACATTGATCACGGCCACGCCGCCGATCAATTTTGCAAGGCGCTCCTGGAGCTTTTCCCGATCATAATCGCTGGTGGTCTCCTCGATCTGGGCCCTGATCTGTTTTACCCTGCCTTCAAGGGCCTGCCTGCTTCCGCCGCCGTCGACAATCGTCGTGTTGTCCTTGTCGATGGTGATTCGTTTGGCTTTTCCAAGGTCTTCGAGAGTCAGCTTCTCCAGCTTGATCCCCAAGTCCTCGCTGACCACCTTGCCTCCGGTCAGGATTGCTATATCTTCCAGCATGGCCTTCCGCCTGTCGCCGAAACCCGGCGCCTTTACCGCCGCGCACTTGATGGTTCCCCTCAGCTTGTTCACCACCAAGGTTGCCAAGGCTTCGCCTTCAATATCCTCGGCAATGATCAGGAGAGGCTTCCCCATCCTCGCGACCTGCTCCAGGATAGGAACAAGGTCCTTCATGACGCTGATCTTCTTCTCGTTCAAGAGGATGAGGGGATCTTCCAGATGGATCTCCATCTTCTCGGCATTGGTTACAAAGTAGGGGCTGAGATACCCGCGGTCAAACTGCATGCCTTCGACGATCTCCAGGGTGGTCTCCATGACCTTGGCTTCCTCGACCGTGATCACCCCTTCCTTCCCGACCTTTTCCATCGCCTCGGCGATGATGTCCCCGATGGTGGTGTCGTTGTTGGCCGACACTGTGCCTACCTGGGCGATTTCTTTCTTCTCTTTAGTGGGCTTCGAGAGCCGTCTCAGCTCTTCCACCACGACTTCAACCGACTTTTCGATGCCGCGCTTCAATGCCATGGGATTGACACCGGCGGTTACCAGCTTGATGCCTTCCCGGTATATGGACTGGGCGAGAATCGTTGCGGTGGTCGTGCCGTCACCGGCCACATCAGAGGTCTTGGAGGCTACCTCCTTGACCATTTGCGCGCCCATGTTTTCGAATTTGTCTTCAAGCTCGATTTCCTTCGCCACCGTGACGCCGTCTTTTGTCATTTTGGGGGATCCCCATGATTTCTCGATGAGGACATTTCTTCCCTTCGGCCCGAGTGTCACACGGACAGCTTCGGCCAGCGTATCCACACCCTTGATCATTTTCTCTCTGGCCTTTGCACTATAATGGATCTCTTTGGCTGCCATTCCTTAACCTCCTCCTATTGAACAATTGCAAGAATATCGTCTTCTCTCATGATCAGATGCTCAACCCCGTCCACCTTGATCTCCGACCCGGAATACTTTCCAAAGAGGACCTTATCCTTTTCCTTGACTTCCAGGGGAATTCTTTCTCCCTTGTCGTTGACCTTTCCCGGCCCTACAGCAATCACCTTCCCCTCCTGCGGTTTTTCCTTGGCGGTATCGGGGATAATGATCCCGCCGGAGGTTTTCTCTTCCTGTTCGATTCTGAGAACCAGAACCCTGTCGTTCAACGGCTTGATCTTCATTCAAATAATCCTCCTAAAATGTTTTGAAGTATTTGTCCTTCGAAGATGAAAGGGCAAAAAGACATCCGCGGTAGTCCTAAATGGTTGATCTCTCTCCTGGAATTCTATTAACCAAGAAATATAAACACCCTTTGGGTGTTGTCAAGAACCGGATCTGTTTTTCCCCAGATCCTTTCTGTAAACCCGGTGCCGCTTGTAGACGGTTCCCCCTGCCCATTCGGACACGGCGCGCATCTTTCTGTTTGTCTCCATCTGGTGATGGGTGTCCACCACGCGCATGCCCGCCTTGCGCGATGATTTCCACAACTCCATCATCAACAGCAGATCGATTCCTAGCCCGCGGTACTCCTTTTTTATTGCCCCGAGCAGGAGCACGAGTTGCTCCGCTTTTTTCATGGAGCGAAGTATCTTCAGAAAACCGAATGGGAGAAACCGCCCCCTGGCTCTTCGGATGCCGGGACTGAAATCCGGAATCCCGATGACAAACCCGAGGAGCTCGTTCTTCTTTTTGACACCAAGGAGAAAACGGGAGTCCACCAGCGACATGTAGCGCCGGAGCAGCAAATCCATCTCTTCATCATCCAGGGGTGAGAATCCATAGATCTCCTCCTCTGCGTAGGACTCGTTCATCAAGCGAAAGGCCGGTTTCGCCCATATCCTCGCCTCCTTTTTTTTGTATATCCGCACGACCTCCAGGCTGCCCCTTTTCAGAATGCGGTCGTACATCCTGCAGTACCGGTCAGGGAAATCGGCCGGCCACTCTATACGATAGGTCACATAGTCGATCTCCTTCTCGTATCCTCGTAATTCAAGAGCCCGGGGCATCCAGTCGTAATTGTAGTAAGTGCTGATCGTCGGAGGATGTTCGAATCCCTCAATGAGGAACCCGGACGGGTCCTGATCTGAGAAGCCGAAAGGACCGACTACTCTATCCATCCCCTTGCCCCTCGCCCAGTTCTCGACGGATTCCAGGAGCGGTTTCAGCACCGCATCCTCCTCTTCGAAGGATTCCAGACAGGCAAAGCGCGCATCTTTCTTCGACTTCAGGCGATTATGCCGGCGATCGATGATTCCCATGATCCGGCCGACGATCTCGGCCCCGCTGAGTGCGAGAAGAAGGGTAGTGTCGCAGTGTGCAAAGGCCTTGTTCTTTTCCGGATTGAAGTACGACCATTCATCCAGATAAATCGGCGGGAGCCAGTTCCGATGATGGGCGTGGATTTTTTCAGGAAGAAAGATGAATTTTTTGAGATCCCTGCGGCAGGTCACCTGGCGGACGGTCACTTCCATGTCTGGTTCCTGATTTCATCCCTTGCTCAAACGATTTTCCAGATATTGCACAATGTCGGATACGGTCGTGAAGGCCCTGATCTGTTCATCCGGTATCTCGATGCCGTACTGGTCTTCCAGTTGAAAGAGCATTTCTATCGCCATGAACGAATCCATCTCCAGGTCGTCCGCAAGCGAAGAGCTCAACAGAATTGTTTTTTCATCGCGGTGAAGAGTCTCGGCAAGAACCTGGACTACCTTGCCTGCGATTTCCTCTTTGCTTGCCATAGTCACTCCGTCTCAGTGAAATCTCCTCAGGACAATGGAGGCATTCACGCTGCCGAACCCGAAAGAGTTTGAAAGGACCACATCGACTTTTGCCGCTCTTGGCTTGTTCGGAACATAGTCGAGATCGCACTCGGGATCGGGGTGTTCGTAGTTTATGGTAGGGGGAAGGATCTGGTGTTCGATTGCGAGGCACGAGGCAACTGCCTCTATTGCCCCTGCAGCGCCGATAGTGTGCCCGATCATGGATTTCGTGGAGGACACAGGGGTTCGATAGGCTTGTTTCCCAAACACGGCCTTTATGGCCTTTGTCTCTGCAATATCGTTTGCCTTGGTACCGGTACCGTGAGCATTGATATAGCTCACCTCCTCGATTCCAATCCCTGCATTCTGCAGGGCTAACTTCATTGTCCTGGCAGCGTCCTCTCCATCTGTTTTTGGCATGACCATGTGATAAGCACCACTGGTCATGCCGTAGCCGATGATCTCCGAATAGATGTGCGCTCCCCTCTGCAATGCGTGCTCCAGTTCTTCCATAACCAGGACGGCAGAGCCTTCCCCTATGACGAACCCGTCCCTCTCGTTGTCAAACGGCCTGCTCGCCTCTCCTGGCGGCCTGCTCGTTCTGGAAAGCACTCGCAGGGAATAGAAGGCGCCGAATGTGTAAGGCGTGATGGGCGCTTCGGCGCCGCCCGCCAGGATGACGTTCGCCTTGCCGTCCTGGATCTTGTCCAAGGCGTCCCCGATGGCGTGGTTTCCGGAAGCGCAAGCTGTAGAGATCACCATGTTCGGCCCTAGAAGGCCGTACTGGATTGCAATGTGAGCAGCCACTGCGTTCGGCGTGACCCGCGGCACGCCTTGGGGGTTGGCCCTGTGAGCGCCTTTCTCCATGCTGGCGACTATTTGCTTCTCGTGAAAAAGGATGCCGCCAAGACCCGAGCCTATGATCACCCCGGCACGTTCTCTGTCTACATTGTCAAGCTGCAAGCGGCTGTCTTCGATTGCCAGCCTTGCGGAGGACAGTCCGAAGTGAACGAACCGGTCCACTCTACTGGCCGTCACTTCGGGCATGTACATTGCGGGATGGAAATCTTTGACCTCTGCGGCAATTCTGGTATTGAACCTTGAAACATCGAAGGCCGTAAGACAGTCCACCCCCGAGCGCCCTTCCAGATTAGCCTTCCAAAAGGGCTCCTTACCAATACCGTTGGGCGCTACTACTCCAAGGCCCGTTATCACGACTCTTTTTTTCATGAAGACTCATCATTGACAGGAATGAGCACTAATATATGATTCCCTATCTCTTTTCAAGAAACTTGATGGCCATTGGTACAGTGCGTCATTGGATTCCCAATTCTTACTTCCCCTCTTCCCTTGGATATTGGACATTGGTAATTGGACATTGGACATTGATTCCCATCACCACCCCCTTTGGCCCCAGGACATATCTCCGGCCCTGCCACCGGATTTCCCTGAGAAATATGGATCTTAGAAAAACTAAAGCCCCGAGAAGGATGCATGGGTACAATGCAAGCAGCCATTTTGCTGCGGGAACCCGATAACGGTTTGCGGCCCGAAGCATCAGGGCCGCCGCAATCTCGCACATCAGAAAGACCAGACCACTCAACCCCGCCAATGCACCAACAGGATTAAACAGAGACGATAAGACGGAAAACAGGGCCCATGCCGTTGCCAGGGCCAGGTTCAGGTGGAACACCATGGGGCCGACCCATAGAATGGGATCGATGAATTTCGGGTAAAGCACCTGCCGCTCAAGATAAGCCAGGAAGCCTAGAACCGACTGTTCCGGCAGAGGGGAAACCAGCCGATTGCCCTTGTCAATTTTCATGGGGACCCCGTTTTCATAGAGGAGTCTTCCCAGAACCACGTCGTCAACCACGGTTTGCGACCATGCCTCGATGACATTCAGCTTTTCCAGTGTCCGCCGATGCATGGCAGTACCTCCGCCCCAGGGAGATGGCCGGATTCTCGGGAGCACAAGCAGGAAGGAACCATAGATGGCCTGACAGACACCGCCCAGCGTGGGGGGTGTGGGATTGAAATCCCTGAAGGTAGTGACAACGGTCTTCGGGTCCGATTGGAGAGGACGGGTAAACCTCAGGAGCCAGCCCGGATCTGCAATGTTGCCGGAATCGCAGAACACGATGATTTCCGTCTCAGGCTTCAGGTGATGAATCCCCGCAATCAGGTTATGGTTCTTCTGACCACACGAAGTTGCGCGACCGCTGATGACTTTGCCGGCATTCCCATACGTTCGACAGAGTCCGTCAATCGCGGGATTAGCCGGATCGTCCTCGCTTTCCAGGATGAACAGCACCCGGTAATTGGGATGGTTCTGTGTGAGAAGTGTCGCCAGAATCGCTTCCTGATCCGGAGAGGTCCCGGCGATCGGGACAAGCACTTCACAGGGAAAGACGAAACCGGCGGGTCTGAGGGAATCTTGTGCGAATGGGACGGGAATGACCCCTCTCATTCCACGGGATATGACGCCAATGAGAACGGCTGCAACGACGAGAGTCCATATTGCCAGGACGTTACTGATTGTATCCATAATCCGCCACTAGAGAATGATAGGAAACGGATGAACACGGACTCTCATGGACAGGGCTTTGGGCATCCGTGAATATCCGTGAAATCCTTGTCCCAAGACTCTATATCAGATCCATTTCCCGGCCGATTTTCTCAAACTTGTCCAGGGCAAATGCTATTTGGGATCGGGTGTGCGTGGCCATGAGGCTCAGCCGCAGGAGAGCCCGGTTGGGCTGGACAGCAGGCGGCAGCACGGGATTGACGAAAATCCCCTCCTCCTCGAGCCTCTTGCACATCCTCATCAGCACGATCGGATCCCCGATATAGACCGGGATGATAGGGGTTTCTGAGGACCCGGTATCGTATCCCATGGACCGAAGACCCTCCTTCAACACGCGTCCATTTTCCCAAAGGTTTTCGATCCGTTCAGGCTCGCGCCGGATGATTCGCAGGGCTGCAAGAGCAGCGGCTGCAGAGGAGGGAGGCATGCTTGCGCTGAAGATGAAGGCGCGGGACTGATGTTTCAGATATTCGATGGAGGCTCCGTCGGCGGCGATGAAGCCTCCCAAAGAGGCAAGGGATTTGCTGAAGGTGCCCATGATAAAATCCACCTTCCCCGTGAGATCGAAGTGGGCGGCCGTGCCACTTCCCTCATTCCCAATGACCCCTAATCCGTGTGCATCATCCACCATGAGGGCGGCTTCATGTTTTCCTGCAAGGCGGGCGACCTCCGGAAGCCTCGCCAGATCCCCTTCCATGCTGAAGACGCCGTCTACCACAATGAATTTGCCCTTTTCCCGGGGAATTTCCTGCAGACGGGATTCGAGCTCATCCATGTCGTTGTGCCGGTAGCGCACAGCTTTTGCCATTGAGAGCCTGGCCCCATCCACGATGCTGGCATGATCGCACATGTCCAGCAGGACATAGTCATGCCTGTTCAGCAATGCCGACATCACTCCCTGGTTGACTTGAAAGCCTGTGGAGAAAAGAAGAGCCGCCTCTTTCCCAACCCAATCCGCGAGCTCGGCTTCGAGCTCAAGGTGGATGTCGAAGGTGCCGTTCAGGAACCTGGACCCCGAACACCCGGTGCCGTATCTCTCAAGCGCTTTCTTTGCAGCCTCCCTGACCTCGGGGTGGGTGGTAAGACCCATATAGCTGTTGGAACCGAGCATGAGCACACGCCTGTTGCCGGCGAGCGTCACCTCCGTGTCCAGGTCAGAGACGATCTCCCTGAAAAAGAGGTAGAGGCCCATTTTCCGGCCCTCTTCAGGCAGTGTGAAATTCCTCATTCTCTCAAGAAGGGTGCCCTGCAACATATCAATATCCCATCAGTCCGCAGCAGCGGGAGCAGGCGGGCATGAGACCTTCCCTGTCCAGGCTCCGCCTGAAACGCCTGTAAGGACCGGAATTCCACAGTTCGCTGATCGTGTTCCTTCTGATATTCCCCACAAGGTAGTCGTGATAATCCCGGCACGGAGAAAGGTCGCCGTTGCTGTTGATCTCCACGCACTGATAAATGGAGATGCATTCATCATACCCGAACCTCGACCCATGCTCGGTATAGTACCTCTTCAGCTCCCCGGCGCCATGGATCGGCGGCATGATGGTAACCGGCGGAGCAGAGCGGCTGTTCGATCGCGAGAGAAGTCTCTGGAGCTGCATGTCCAGCAGATCGTAGTCCCGGGGTTTCCACTCTGCTATCCAGCTCCTGTGCCTGAACGGGGTAGTCCCGAAACGTTTCTCAAAATCCTTTTCATGAAGAACTGCATGTTCCTCGTCCATCCACCAGGAGAGGTAGAAGACGAAAAGGTCCACCTTGTCCCTGAATGCCTCATAGATATCCACGAGGTAAGGAACGTTTTCGCCGGAGATCACCGTGAGCGATGCAATGACCGGTAGTGTGCTCCCTTGCTCCGCACGAGTCTTGTTCACGGTTTCGAGGCCCCTGACAATGCTCCTGAAATTATCCCCTTTCCCTGCCGAAGGCCTGATCCTGTTGTGCAACTCAGCGCAATGACCATCGATGGAGACCTGCAGAAGGAAGAGCGGGGCCTTGACAAAACGCTCCGCAGCGTCCGACAGCCCGGTCCCGTTTGTTGCGATCGAGACCGGCAGCTTGAGGGAAGATATCGAATCGATCAAATCCTGGATACCGGGATAGAGCATGGGCTCACCTCCCCAGATGTAGATCATGGGCCGGTGGCCGTTCCGAATGAGATCCCTGAACAGGTAGAGATAGCGCGAAGGGGTGACCTCTTCCTTCCTTTTCTCTTTGAGATCCTCCCCGATCAGAAACCCTCTCTCACCCCACTGGCCGCACGTGCGGCACCGGAGATTGCAAACATCGGTGATTCGAAGGCTCACCTGTCGAATCCTCCCGGCGCGTCCATCTCCTTGAAAGGGGTGAAGGAGATTGAAGAATAGCTTTTCCCCCTCAAGCTTGAGAAGCTTGGTGCCGACCCATGGATGGACGAGAACCCTGTGGAGGTTTCCCAAGATCACCCGTGCTGAGATATGGCTTCTTCTCACGTTTCCTGTTTCTCTGTTTCTTCGTCCACCGCGAAGGGTGAGTAGTTCAACCGGGGTCAATTGGATCCCGGCGTCCGATTTTGCGACGGATGCGAATCATAGCAGAAATAGCCGTCAGGTGATATACCCTCAATCAACAGCCAGACAGCCGCAACCACGCTCCCAGATCTTTGTGTTGCCCCCTTGACGACCCTATGCTATTTCTCTGCGCTGGCGAGGCCTGTAGAGAAGGATCCCCACCACGGCGTCGGACGCAATCGTGATCGTCGGGCGGCTTGGGTCTACGATCCACCGGGGAGTGTAATGAACAGACTGTATTTGTTGCAGCGGTGAGCGCGTGAACAAGAGCGTCATTCAGGAATATATCGGTCCGTCAGCCTCTGCCAACGCTTTTGCGGTGCCGGCAACCCGGGTCGACCTTGTGCAGAGCCTTCTCCCTGAAAGCGGGAGCCGGTCAATGCGGATCGCGCTCCTGATCAAAAGTATGAGAAGAAGCGGCGGCAATCGGGTGATTGCCGGACTCTTCGATCGCCTGCGTCGGTTGGACAACATAGAGATTCACGTTTTCGTGGTGCCGGAAAGCAGCCCCCATCTCGGAGAGGTGCGCAATCTCTTTATGGCCAAGCGGAAGTACCGCGCAGCCGCATCGGTCACGCGACCCGGACGTGCAGTGGATCCCGGAGAGTATGACTTGCTTATTTCGACGAGCCGCCGCACCCTTGATTTTGTCACGGACCCCGCCCATCCCAGACATGTCCATCTCCTTCAGGCGATCGAGGCATGGGACACGGTGAACTCTCCGTTCTTCCTCGATTACTGCATGGAAAGGCGGTACCCTTCTCCTGAAGATTGCATAGATCTCATTCGCGAAATCGGACTTCCTCAGGACGTGCGATATCTCCATCAGATCGGCTTGGTGGATCGGATTCGAACCGTATCCGGTTACCTGGATTCTGCCATTCGCTATGCCGGTCGACCCAGCGAGGTGGTGGTCTGTGAGCCGGAGCTCTTTCTTCGGGGGACCGGCGGTCGCGCCACCAGAGACATCGATATTCTTCTTTTTCTACGGGGCGAACCCTATAACGGGGATGTCTTGTCGGTAGCGATCACGAACACTTTTCAGGAGCCCTGCCACATGATGGTAGTTGCTACTCGAAAAGCAACGCCTCTCCTCAAAAAGATCCGGAGACGCGATCAAACCTCAGTCATCTTCGACCCGTTGGATGGAGCGCTCAAAGAGATTTTCGCGTCCACTCGATTCGTGCTGCATCCCTCTTTGTGTAACGGCGGAGGCTTTATTCCCATTGAAGCCTTGTCTTTTGGATGCAACGTCGTCTCCAGCCGAACCGGCTGGCTGTCGACGGCAAAGAGCACGGGCAATTTGATCATCGTCGACCGTCACGACCCGAGCCTCTACCGCTCGGCACTGGAAGGCTGCCTCCGATGCGAAAAGTAATCGTCACGACAACGGTTCATCCGCCCACCAGGGCTATCCGACTCTTCGATGCGATGCCGGATTGGGAACTCATCGTGGTCGGCGACCTCAAGACCCCTACGGAGTATTCTCTCGATCGCGGAATCTATTTGGATCCCGCGAGTCAGGAGAAATATGACAAACCGTTGTCGGATGCCATCGGCTGGAACTGTGTGGAGCGCCGGAACTTCGGGCTTCTTTTCGCCAACGATATGAAAGCGGATATTGTCGCGATGGTAGACGACGACAATGTCCCTATGCCTGTCTGGGGCCGGGATCTTCTGTTGGATCGGGAAGGGGAGGTCACCTTTTACGAGACCGATCTCCCTGCCTTTGATCCGGTCGGTGCCACGAACTATCGCGAGATCTGGCATCGTGGCTACCCGCTCCAGCTCCTCTCCAGGCGGGATTACAGTGCAAAATCACGCAAGCGGCTTCGCGCAGATGTTCAAGCCGATTTCTGGAACGGCGACCCGGACATCGACGCCGTTTGCCGAATGGAGCATGCGCCTATCTGTCGCTTCGAGGATTCTTCTTTCCCGATGGCTTCGAACAGGATCGGCCCCTTCAACTCGCAAAACACCTTCTTGAGGGGCGAGCTGCTGCATAATTATTTCCTCTTTCCTTTCATCGGCAGGATGAGCGACATCTGGGCATCCTATCATCTCCAGGCAAGGGGGATTTCTGTCGTTTACGGCAAACCATCCGTCTTCCATGAGCGCAATGCTCATGATCCTGTGCGTGACATGAGGGAGGAATATCTCGGCTATGAGAATAATCTCCGGATTGTCGAAGCGCTCCCGAACGCACCGGATGTTGTACTTGGCTATCTACCTGAACGGACTCTCCGCGCATTTCAACTCTACCAGAGACATTTTGAAAAACGTGGACCCACTTATCCTCATGAACAGGTTTGAAGAACTGCGCGAGTGACCTATGCCTGCTGTCTCCATGGTGGTTTGCCTCTGTCGTGAGCGGGATTTTCTCTCCCGTCTCATCACACGTGCAGAAGGCTGCTACGACGATCTCGTCGTGGTCCACGATGGACCGGACCTGGATGGTGTCCGCTCTCTCGTTGAACCACTTGGCGGGCGTTTCTTCGAAAGGCCCCGAAAATTCTCCGGCGATGGACACTACATCTACGGCTGGCAGCAGGCCCGACACGATTGGATTTTCCGCCCTGATGCCGATGAGTATCCGAGCCCTGAATTGGCTGGATGGCTTCGAAGTTTTCGAGATGCGCCGGAGCCGGATTCAGCCCTCAGCGGATTTGAGCTGATCATTCCCCTCTGGAGCGGTTCGGCCCAGAAGACAAAGCGGTGGCCATGGCGCCCGACACTGATCCATCGTCGGCGCATCCGCTATATAGACCTTTGCGAGCAGTGGCTCATCCCGGACGGCCGATGGGAGCGTGTGCCCAAAATCCTCTGCCATGAACCGGCCAGGAAGAATTACGGCGCGAGCTATCTTCTGGGCTTGACCAAACGGAAGCGTTGGCTCTACGCCACGGGGCTGGGACTGATGCGGTCCCCCATTGAACTGGGTTGCTGGCGGTGGGAAGAGGCTGACTGGCCCAGGAAATGGGAAGCGCTTCGCCGGCATCCGTTGCGTACTGCCCTAACCCGGTTGTTCACTTCCTTCTGGGGGAACGGCCGCGAGATGATTCAGAGCGGGGAGCCATTCAAGCCACTCTTGTTGACCCATTATCCGCTCCATCATTGGATCACGTGCATGGCGTTTCGCGCCGTGAAAAAGGAGTGGGCGCTCGTGCAGTCGGCCGGTCTGGAGCCGGGCGGCATGATGGAGCGCGGCGACACTCCACAGCGCGTTTTCATCCTGGACGGTCCGGACGCAGATGATCAATGGAATTTCTTCCGGCGTTCCGGCAAGGATTGCTGGATTGTCTCCAACAGGCGCGATTCCCGGCGGATCAGCGAGCTCCGGGCCCGGGTGCTGATGCGGCTGGACGATCTCCTGATTCACTCCCCCGGCCAGGCCGCCTGGGCAGAGGAGTTTCTCTGCCGCAACCTGGCTTGTCTGCACGAGATGCCCCCCGAGGAATCGTCAGATGCCGCTGCACCGTCACCTTCCGAGACAGCGATCAAGTCGGCGGAGAGTCGAAAAAGAGTGCTTATCGACGGGGTCATCTTCCAGCTCCAGCGAAAACGTCCGGCCGGCATTTACCGGGTATGGACATCGTTGTTACGGGAAATGGGCAAGTCGCCGCTGGCGAAAGACATCATACTGCTTGACCGCGCAGGAACCGCACCGCGGATCGAAGGGATTGCGGCGCGACCGGCGCCCGCGTATGACCTTTCCCATTCTGAAGGCGACCCGGCGATGCTGCAGGAGATCTGTGACCGGGAACAGGCGGGATTGCTTATCTCGACCTATTACAGTTTCGCGGAGATGACAAGATCGATGATCGTGTTGCACGACATGATCCCCGAGTTGACCGGTCAGGATCTGAATCTTCCCGAATGGCAGGTGAAGACGGAGGCCATAAAAAAGGCGTGCGGGTATTTCAGCCTGTCCAGTTCGACAATAAGGGACTTCCGGCAGTTGTATGCCGCCTTCTCCGGACGAGAGGTGTTCTTGACTCCGGGCGCCGTTGGCGAGGAAATTCACCCCGCCGGTTCCGAGGAGGTGGCGTCGTTCAGGGCGCGATACGGGGTGAGCAAACCCTATTTTCTGCTTGTGGGGCACCGGGCGTTGTACAAAAACGCGGAATTGTTTTTTAGAGCGTTCGGGGGATGGAGACGGAGAAAGGAATTTGAGATTGTCTGCACGGGAGGCGCGGAGAAGCTGGAAAAGGCGCTGGAAAAGCTGGTGCCCGGAACACCATGCCACGTGCTTGGGCTCACGGACGCGGAGCTTGGAGCGGCCTACAGCGGCGCTACCGCACTGGTCTACACGTCGCGATATGAGGGATTCGGTCTGCCGATCCTGGAAGCTCAGAAGTGCAATTGCCCGGTAATTACGTGCCGAAACTCGTCCCTGGAAGAAGTGGCCGGTGAGGCGGCGCTGTTTGTGGGTGAAGACGACGTGGCCGGGCTGCAAGCTTTGCTGGACGAGGTGATGCGTATAGACGTGCGTCAAAAGCTGATTCCCCTTGGGCAGGAGAACGCGCGGCGATTCTCGTGGAGCGCCAGCGCGAAAAGGATGGAAAAGGCGATTGAAGAAGTCTTATCTCAGGCCCGGGCGCCGGGCTCGGGAGAAACGGCTGAAGGGCTTCATGAGGGCGGCACGCCTGTGTCGAGAGCGGACGGACAGCCGCTGGTGTCGGCGATCGTTTCGACATACAACGCGGAGCGATTCATGCGCGGCTGCCTGGAAGATCTGGAGCAGCAGACTATCCGTAAAGAGCTGGAGATCGTGGTGGTAGACTCGGCGTCGCCGCAGAATGAAGCGGCGATCGTGAAGGAATTTCAAGAATGCTATGGGAATATCGTGTACATCCGGAGCGGGGAGCGGGAGACGTTATATGGTGCGTGGAATCGCGGCATCAAGGCGGCGAGGGGAAAGTATGTGACCAGCGCCAATACGGATGATCGTCACCGCGCAGATGCGCTGGAAGTCCTGGCGCGCACCCTGGAAGAAAACCCGGATGCGACCTTGGCCTATGGGGATTCCCTGATCACGAGGACCGAGAATGACACGTTCGAATGCGCGCATCCGGTGGGGCGCCACGAATGGCCTGATTTCAGTGCCCATCGTTTGCTTGAAGGATGCTGCATCGGCCCGCAGCCGGTCTGGCGGAGAGACGTGCATGACGAGCACGGATATTTCGATGAAAAGATGGTAGCGGCCGGAGATTATGAGTTTTGGCTGCGGATTGCGCGGAATCGGAAATTCCTCCACGTGCGACAATGCCTGGGGTTGTACCTGGAATCGCAGGCGGGCGTTGAGCGTGCAAACGAGGCCCAGTGCATCAAGGAAGCGGAAGAGGCTCGGACGCGCTACGCGAAGGATATCTTGGCGACGGCCAAGAAGGACAAAGACTTAAAAAGAAACTTCTTGCGTCTCTTCTGGAGAGGAGAATGAATGAACCGGCCCGTTGAGAAGAAGCGACCTGGTTTGGTTCAGCTACGAGGCGGCCAGAGCAGTTGTGAAAAGGCCGGGAACTCGCAGGTATATGCAATCAGAAGGGAAAACAGCAGCGACGTGAAGTCCTGATGCTCAGGGGTCTACTAGAACGTGTGCCTCTTTATGGCCTGCTCGCATTCGACAAGAATCGGACAAGAATCCGCTTGTCATCGCCTTCACCATTCGCTATCTTACTGGTAAGATCGATTTGAAGGAGTTAGGTATGACAGATTTGGCCACAACCAGAATGTCCTCAAAAGGCCAGGTAGTTATTCCTGAGGAGATTCGGAAGCGGTTGGGTTTGAAAGAGGGCTCTCAATTCGTCGTAGTGGGCGAAAAGGACACTGTTATTCTCAAGGCGATTTCGCCCCCGACGATGCAGGAGTTCGATTCTCTGATCGCTGAAGCCAGGAAGCAGGCAAGAAGAGCCGGCTTAAAGAGAAGAAATATCCGCGATGCCCTCCTCAAGGCACGGGGCGGGAAGTGAAAGTGGTGATTGACACCAATGTGCTTATCTCCGGCGTTTTCTTTACCGGCCCTCCCTCGAAGATCCTTGAAGCAAGGCGTGACGAGAGAGTAAGGGTAGTTATTTCGCCGGACATCTTTGAGGAGTACCGCCGAGTCGGCGACGTTCTCAAAACGCAATTCCCGGGCGTCGACATTGAACGGATTTTGGGACTACTGGCGAACAATACGGAGATTGTCTCCCCCGAAAGCCTGCCTCTTCCCGTTTGCGAAGATCCCGACGATGATAAGTTCCTGTCGTGTGCGCTGAAGAGCGGAGCCAATGTAATCATCTCGGGCGACAAGCACCTTTTGAAGGCTTCGGGGTACAAAGGGTTGCAGATTATCACCCCCCGGAAATTCGTGGATGATTACCTGTAAAGGGCAACTCTAGGCGTTCGTGCACCTTGCTAAGCCCCCAGATCTCGGTCATCCCCTTTTTGAACCGAAACAGCTACAAGTCTCTCGCGCAGCAGCCATCTGGCTGGAACACCATCGGTCTCATTGAAGATCCCTGCGAAAAAGCTGGAGGGAAAATGGGCACCGCCCCGAAAGGGTGGGACTCCGAGCGAAGCGAGGAGAGTCTCCCACCTCACGAGGACTTCTTAGCTATTCTGACTCGCTCGCTGGTGGATCTGCTCGCTGTTTTCGGTTCAGGAGACCGTCTTGATCCCGCAGAAGGTGACCGACCGGTTGAAAGATTATCTGAAGGAGGAGTCTTTCAAGCCTGACGACAGCATTTTCCCTATTGAATAGGAGGCGGCCAGAGCATTTGTGAATAGGCGGGGAGCGCACTGGTGCCACGCCGCCACTCATGCCTCCAGAATCTAGGGTCCCGGTTGGGATCGTGAGTTCTGTCCAGAACCTTGACCGGAGAGCAGTAATCCCTACTCAGGAGAACGCGGGGTTCTGTCATGCAGTGGGGGGGACGCGGAGCCTGCTTTTTAAAATCTTATCGTTGCGTCCAGATCAAGAAAGTTGATGGATTTTGATAGAAGGTAACGCCCCGTGAATTATAGAACACAATGGAACGGCGCGGTGAGTTGGGACCAGGACCTGGTTGAAAGTCCATAAGTCACGGGCGTCCCCTTCCCCACCCACATACTGCTCTACATCTTCACTGGCGCTTCCTGGATTTTTGAAGATCGCGATTCCTTTCCTGAGGATTCTTTCAGTCTCTTATAGGAACTGATAAACCATCTCCTTCTTCTAGTTACATGAATAACGAGATAGGGGAGCAGGATGAAGGTGAGTTTGTCGTGCACCTCGATAAAGCCTTTCCTGGTCTCTTCCTGGCCCCCTCCCAGATCTATGCCCCAGGGTATGTAGCCGGTTAAGGCTACAACAACAAACAGGATAGTCAGAGTGAGTACGGGTCTATTTCTCCCAAGCAGCTTTTTCCCCACAATCGTCTTGTACCACTTCCAGTGGAGCACGATATGAACAATTGCAAGAAGGGAGATGATGACGATGGACACTTTGTGAATGTGCGACCATCCGCCATAATCCATCCTCAGCGCGAGGCTGCTTTGGTCTATGTGTCCGTGATGCCCCATGTGATAGGCGAATTGAATCACAAACCCCGACAATGCCGTGGTGAAACCCGTCAATAGCAGTCCGAGGTTGGTTAGGAAACCCAGGGTCAGGCTTTTCTTTTCCATCGGTAGTCCTCGATCTCAACAAATGGGCTTTCGGGCCGCTCCGAAATAGATGACGGCAGTATGACCTTTGGGAGAAATGGTAAAAGGAGGACCGCCTTTCCCTCGGGCTTTCCTTGCTATCTCTATTCCGGCGAATTCCACGCTCCCGAAATCTGCCTCCTCCAACAAAAGTCTCAGATCGTCAGGACGGATGAAATAGGGCCAGTAATGGGTCCCCCGTGCCATGAACCTGATCAGCCTTTCGCCAAGCCAGAGAATAAGGAACTTGGACCAGAGGGTCTTGTTGAAGGTGTCGAAGAAGAACCATCCACCGGGTTTGAGAACGCGGTGGATCTCCGAAAGGGTCTGTGCTTTGTTGGAAACGTGCTCCAGGACGTCGACACAGGTGACGGCATCCACCGTATGGTCATTGAAAGGAAGGTGTTCGGCGGTGCATGGATAATACTCGATTTTGAGGTTTTCCTGGGCAGCGTGAGCGTGGGCCTCCTGGATGGCTTCCGCCATGATGTCTGTTCCGGATACCACTGCCCCCCGTCGAGCGAGAAATTCACAGACGTATCCTCCGCCGCATCCCACATCGAGCACCTCGACGTCCTTCCAGGTCCCCATGAAGCGGTCAAAGTATTCGAAGCGAACAGGGTTGAGTCTATACAGGAAGACATGATCCCCGCTCACAGGCCACCATTGGGTCGAGCCTCCGTAAAACTCAGGGTAAGTGGGTAAAATCGTCGCTATGGTGCTTGGGTTCTGAGACCCATAATCAGTTAAATGAACGTTCTCTCGATTCATGGTTTACTCCTTGCTTGGCGTGTTGCCTGCCGCAAAAGAATTCTTGTATACTCTAACGAGCCGTCACCCTGCTGTCACCTCGCATTCCCAAGGAGAGTCCGTGATGTCTGAGAAGCCCATAAAGCCCCGAAAAGACGCTATTCAGGAGCGCTCGAAATTCACCGTGGAATCCATTTACGAGGCAGCGGTTCAGGTTTTTACGGAGAACGGGTATACCGCTTCAACGACGGATTTGATTGCAGAACGGGCAGGGGTTTCTATTGGGACCCTGTATCAATACTTCCCCAACAAAAAGGCGATTCTCGTCGGCATCTGGAATCGGGGCATGGAGGATGCGGACAGGGGACGGGATCTCTTTGTGAACAGATTCAAAGGGGAGGGGGGGGTTGGTCCGACCTGGATCGTATCGATCGTCAAAGGAATACTGGAGATCCACAAAAGGGCGGTAAGGCCGCAACTCTTTTTCGAGGAAGTTCCGCAACCGGATTTCATCAAGGAAAGGCTGCTCGAAAAGGAGTCTGTCAACATCAGAGCGTTTAGGAATTTTCTGGAGCACTGCGGAACCAATCTTCGTCCGCAAAGACTGGATCTCGCGGCTCGCGTGATGTATGAGATCCTGGAAAGGTTGATTCACCGCTATTTGACGCATTTTTATGACGAGCTGAGCGAAGAGGAATTTGTTAGAGAAGCATCCGATGTGATCAGCAGGTACCTTTTCGCTGACGAGAAAGCCTAACACCCGCAGCAACCTGCGGGCTTCTACTCGCTGCTTTCGGTTCAGGAGACCGTCTTGATCCCGCAGAAGGTGACCGACCGGTTGAAAGATTATCTGAAGGAGGAGTATTTTAGCATTTCCCCTATTGGATATGAGGCAGCCAGAGCAGTTGTGAATAGGCGGGGAGCGCACTGGTGCCACGCCGCCACTCATGCCTCCAGAATCTAGGGTCCCGGTTGGGATCGTGA
>PHBH01000083.1 GCA_002840535.1 Deltaproteobacteria bacterium HGW-Deltaproteobacteria-15
TGGTCTTTTCATTCGACGTTGGACGTTCGATGTTCGATGTTGGACGTTCATCTTTTAGATTAGTCGTTTGCCCTTGCTGACCTCTGATCTCCGACCTCTGGTCCTATCTTGCTCCCGACCAGATCGCCCCTTCCTCAGCCATGATCTCACATGTGGCATCGATCGCGCTGTCTGAAAGACCCATGGATTCGTTCGGGCGTACAGAGAGATCTCGCCCGCAAGCCGAACACTTCAGGGGTTTGGAGCCATCCGGAGATGATTCCACCTTCTGCCCGCACACACACTCGGTCTGTTTCTGATCCATTCCAGCCTCGCAATAAAGAGTATCTGACATAACCCATCATAGGCCAGGGATCCAAGGAGGTCAAAGAGATCGCAACAAGCCCCGTCTCGCAGTGATAGAGAAAAAGCTGTAAACCGCCAGGACGCTAAATGCGCCAGGAAACCATTTGTCTTCTCCCCTTCCGAAAACTCCGGCAGGGAAGAAGACAACTTTGCGTCCTTTGCGCCTTCGCGGTTCATTCTTGTTTTCTTTCATAAAAAAACCAAAGCCTTAGCATAAAACACACAAAAGACACGCACTGTGAAATTAGACATCCTCAGTTCCCTGGGTTATTCTATCCCCAAGTACAAACCTTTTATCCTAAACCCACATTTTCAGAAAGGAGATCACTATGGTAGACAACAGCACTTACAAAATCATCGAACTGGTGGGCACGAGCACGAAATCCTGGGAAGAGGCGGCAAAGACCGCGGTCGAGACGGCAGGAGAGTCCCTCAAGGACCTGAGAGTCGCAGAGGTGACGAGGATGGATATGACCGTGGAGAACGGGAAGGTAAAGAGCTACCGCGCCCGTGTAAACGTTTCGTTCAAGTATCAGAAGGATTAAAAAAATCTTCTCCGTGAAGCGTGCCCATGCCCTCCTGGAGTTCACGCTTCACGGATTCTTTGGTTTATCTGGTTTGTTTGGTTTGTTTAGTTTGTTTGGTTTGTTTGGTTTATTTGGTTTGTTTGGTTTGTTTGGTTTGTTCAGTTTGTTTGGTCTGTTTGGTTAACCAGAAAAACTAAACAAACCAGACAAACCAAGAACCCTTACTGCTCCACCGTAAACCCCGGCGGCAAAGCGGTTCCCTCCATACTCTGCTTCTCTTCTGATTTCCCCGCGCTTTCTTCAGCACCCGGCTCGTTCAGAATGAAGTGATCTTCCACTCCATCTCTTGCGTGGAAGACCAGGCCCAATTCCCCGGCCTTCTCCTTATAGGAACCTGAGGCAAGCCTGAGCTCCCCAAGGGGTTCCACAACCACAGCGGATTCACCCTCCACCGGACACTTGTTTTCACAATACCCGCACCCATTGCACTTGTTCTCGTCCACCACAGGAACGGTAACCGTGTGCCCGGCAACAAACTGGGAGGATATTGCATTGTAAGGGCAGATCTCGTCGCAGATCAGACAGCGCTTGTTCTGCTCCCAGGCAATGCAGCGGGAGGAGACTATCCTTGCCGTACCGATTTTTGCATATTGCTTCTCGTCAGGGCTGAGGGGCCGTATCGCCCCGGTTGGACATACCTGGCCGCACAGGTTGCAGTTCTGCTCGCATCCTGCCAGTCTGGCTGCGATCTTCGGGGTCCACAACCCCGAAATCCCCGCCTCGAGCCAGACCAGCTGAAGAGTGTTGGTCAAACACCCCTTCACGCATTCGCCGCACCGGATGCACCTGTCCTGGAACATGGGTTCCGGAAGCGCCCCCGGAGGCCGGATCAGCGTGGATGACCTGAGGGCGCGGGGATCGAGACCTCCATGCAGGTGATGCAGGTTCGTCATGGACACTGCAGAGAGAGCGGCTCCCGTCACACCTGCAGCAATGAACTTCCGCCTTGAGACATCGATTTCCCGGGACGGGAAACTTCCTCCTTTGCCGGGCCTGAACGAGACGGCCTTTTCAGGACAGACCTCCTGACACTTGAGACACATGATGCACTCGGAATGTGCAGTGGTCACATAATCGCTGGATATGGCGGATGTCGGGCACGCACGGAGACATCGCCCGCACCCTGTGCACGCTTCGGAAACAGACCTCCGGAAGAGCGGACGCCGGCTGCACAAGCCAAGAATGGCGCCTGCAGGGCAAAGATTCCTGCACCAGAATCGGGACTGAACCATGCCCAGCAGCAGGATGATTGCCACCATTGCAGCCACGAAGAGATTTGTGCTGAAATAAGGTACCCTTACCTGGACAAAGCTGAGGGTGTCGAAACCCAATGCGGAAAGAAGAGGCCCGAGAACGGTCACGAGGATGCTCGTGAAGAGGGTGAAGACAGGGTAGAGGACCAGCGCATAGAAGCGGGTGATGATGGAAAGAGGCGAAAAGAAAAAGTGCCAGCCCAGTCCCAGAAGGGCCGAGACCGCAAGACCCGCGAGGATCAGGTACTTCAGACTCCTGAATCGGTCCATCTCCTCGAAGCTGTTTCTTTTGGATGTTCTCTTGTCCCTGAGAATCCTGTCCGCGAGATCGACCGTTGTGCCCATGGGGCATATATAGCCGCAGAAAACCCTCCCGAGAACCAGTCCAATGCCGACAACGGCCAGCCCCCAGGCGAGCCCCGGTATGAAACTGCGTGCCACAGCCATGGTTCCGAGGGAAACCAGCGGGTCGAGCTTCAGAAACCAGCCCACATCGACCCATGTCGGTAAAGGAAACGACGCCAGCCACAGAAGGAGCAGGAAGAAGAGGAAAAGAGGAATTTGAATGCGCTTCTGAAACCTCATCAGGCAGAGACCTCTTTCACCACCTGGCCGGCGATCTCCATGTTCCCCAAGCCCCTCTCATGGGCCTCTTTGATATGTTTGACCTGTGAAGGTTTGAATTTGCGGCCGTACCACGTCCCAAGTTCCAGGGCCATGGCATCGGCGGCAACCATATCGACCGAAGCCACGATCTTGTTCAACGGGATGACCTTGCCGGGACCGCTCGGCCCACCGTCAGAGAGAATGCGGGATGCATCCACAACGGTGAGCTTGGGAACGAGCACGGTACAGAGATCCACTATTGCGGTGTTCAGGTCGAAATCCGTATGAAAGGGTCTTCTGTCGTACACGAGCCCCATCATGCCTTTCAGGGCAAAGCTCACCCCGCTTGCGCTGTGGGATTTCGCCACAGGGGCCGCGATCAGCACATCCGCATCCAGCACCCCCTTCATCACCATGGTGGATTTGAGGGACTTTCCTTTGGGCACCTGGATCTCCCTGAACATCTCGGACTTGGTAAGTCCTTCCACACGCGTATTGGGCAGGGATCCGCAGGCGGCTTTCAAACCGCTTCTCTCCAGGCAGAGCTCTGCCGAACGGAGGGGATGATCGAGAACGAGAACTGATGCCGCACCGGCTTTGAAACACAAGGATACCAGTTCCCGGACGACGTCGGGGTGCGTTGTGCTGCCCCATTCTGGGGGATTCGGAAAGCTCATGTTGGGCTTGATCACCACTTTTTGGCCTGACTTGACGAATCTTGCCATTCCGCCCATCGCTTCCACTGCGGCTTTCACTGCAGGGCCCGGCAGCCCGCTGGCTACAACGATGTTCGGCTCGCCCGCACCGCGCACGACTCCTGGAAACCACTTTGGGAGCAACACGGTGCCTGCAGTCATTATGGCGGATTTCTTCATGAAATCTCGTCGGTTCATCTTTTCGCTCCGGCTGAAATCATCATTTGGGTTGTTTCTCAGTATACTCACCTATGATCCATTGGCAAATGGGTGTTTTCCGGCTGTAACCGCCAAGATGCCAAGCGCGCCAAGGAAGACATTTTTTTCACCTGCCGGAGCTGCTTCCGGCAGGTGAAAAACGAATCAGTGTTCTTCTTCGCGTCGTTCGCGCCTTCGCGGTTCAAATTTCCTTGTGCTTCGTGATTCTTCGTGGTGCCGTAGGATGGGTTGAGCGTAAGCGAAACCCATCGTTCCAGGGTTCACTTCGTGCTCTTCGTGGTGAGAAGGTTCTTCGATGAGCCCGGCAGGTGCTGAACAGAAAGGAAAAGGGCATTGCCCCTGTAGAACAATGCCCTTTTTTGTCTTTTGAAGTTACAGTAATTTCATTACATTCTTGGCCTGAGGTCCCCGGCCCGAATCCTCCACCTCAAAACTCACTTGATCTCCCTCGTTGAGGCGCTTGTAACCTTCCATGTTAATTGAAGAGAAATGCACGAACAAATCTTGTCCTTCATCTCTTTTGATAAAACCATACCCTTTTTTTACGTCAAACCACTTTACAACTCCCTCGGCCAAAGCGACTCCCTCCTTTTCAAAACAGTTGCTAAGATGGCCCATTGCCCCAGGCCGCTGCTCCGGAAAGCGAACATCTTCAGAGCCGATCGGCCCGCAACAGAGGGCCAGGCCATTTTGAGAACGCCTTATATGACATTCCAGGATGAAAGGTCAAGCGAAAAGAAGCATATGAATAACAAATGCTTATGCGAATATCGCAAAGCCTCAGCCCCGCTCTTGGCCGGCCGGACCCCGTGCGTGTCACGACACCAACCCTCTCTCATCTTCCTTTAAAGACAGGGGCCCTTTTCTCCATGAACGACTTGACCGCCTCCACCAGATCTTCGGACAATAGAGCCGCAGCGTTCTTCTGGGCTACATACTCCAAACCGGCCTGGATCCCGTGATCCCGGCTGTAGAGGATCACCTCCTTTGCGCCTTGAACGGAAATGGGCGAGCATGCCGCAATCTCTGAAGCCGTCCTCCTTGCCTGTGCATACAACTCTTCCCTGGTTTCACAGATGTGGGTAATGAATCCCATGTTCATGGCTTCTTCAGCAGTGAAGTCCCTTCCGGTCAGGGCCAGTTCCCGGAAGATCCCGTGCCCGATAATATGGGGCAGGCGTTGAAAGGTCCCAAGGTCCGCGATCACGGCGACCTTGGTTTCCCGTATGGCAAAGATCGTCTCCCTCGTAGCCATGCGGATATCACATGCGCTCAGAAGATCCACCCCGCCTCCGATGCAGTGGCCATGCGCCGCCGCAATTACCGGCTTGCGGCACCTCTCCACAGCGCCGATCGCTTCCTGCAGCCTGCGGATGTTGATTTTAAGCTCCTCCCGGGAATGCGCGTCTCCCGACTGAACGAGGGGGCCAAGTTCGAAGAGATCGGTTCCAGCCGTGAAGCCCTTGCCCTCGGCGCGAATGATCACGGCGCGAATTTCTTCGTTTCGATCGAACTCCTCGAGGTGTTGTTGAAGCCCCTCGAAAAATCGTATGTTCATGCTATTGCGCTTTTCGGGCCGGTTCAGGACAAGCCATGCGATGAAACCTTCGTGCTCAACCTTGAATGGATGCTCTTCCATGCTTTACCTCGCGTATGAGATGATGGGTTTCGCCCGGGCTAAGATCCGCCGGAGCTACCTGTCTAGGAGCTATTCTGCGATCCAATCTTGATGGGTTTCGCTTCGCTCTACCCATCCTACGAAAATTCGAGCGAAGCCGAGAATCCGATGCCATGTGTGACCTGTCAGACGAGAGAGATGCCGTTTTGCGTACGATTGCTTGCTGATGCAAATGGTAGGATGGGTAGAGCGAAGCGAAACCCATCACTTAACGCCCGTCAGAAGCGACGGATGCAGTCGAGCGCCTGTTCCGCTTCCCTGATGATCCTTTCAAACAGCTCTTTGACCGTGGGGATATCATGGATGAGCCCTACACCCTGACCGCAGGATATCACCCCAAGATCGATATCCCCGCCTTCGTACATCTCCCTCGCCTTCTCCCCTGCCACTATCGTAAGGATCTGCGGCAGCGCTGCCTGGGAGGCCTCCAGTTCGGCGCATTTCTTTGCCGCGGCGTTCGCCCAGACCCTGTGCGTTGCCCCGATGGAACGCATGATCAGCATTGTGTCAAGCTCGGTCGCACCCACCAGTGCCGTTTTGAGGTTGTCATGGATGGGGGCTTCCCTGGTGGCCAGAAGCCTCGTTCCGATGATCACCCCCTGGGCGCCCAGGGCAAGGGTCGCCAGAAAACCCTTCCCATCGGATATCCCGCCGCCGCCGATCACAGGGACTTTGAGACTTTCCGCGACTCTGGGGATCAGCACCATGGTACCGATATCCAATCTCCCGGTGGCCCCGCCATTCTCGTACCCAACTACCGTGATCGCGTCGGCCCCCATCTCCTGAACCTTCAGTGCATACCGGACACCCACGCACTTATGGATCCAGACGAGTCCTGCTTTCTTGAATCTGGCGCAAAGGTCCCCGGGCGCAGAATGCCCCGAGGTCTCCACAATCCTGACTCCCTTATCGATAAGGACGTCCAGATACTCATTGTTGTCGATCGGCCGCATCATGGGAAAGAGATTGAGATTGACTGCAAAGGGTTCCCTGGTAAGCGCCTTTGTGCGCTCAACCGCCTCAGCAAATGTTTCGCGGCTCTGATAGATGGCGGACGCAAGGATCCCAAGGCCCCCGGCATTGGAAATGGCAGACACAAACTCGGGAGTGGAGATCCACATCATGGTTCCGCCGACTATGGGATACTTTATGCCGAACAGATCGGTGACGGCAGTCTTGAACATTGAAAGCCCTCTGTCTGAAGGAAAAGATGAACGTCCAACATCCAACGTCCAACATCCAATTGCAGGAGAAGAACAATCAGAATGACGAACGTCGAACAGCCAAGATTAAATAAAAAGATGAACGTCCAAATCGAGCGGAAACACCTATTTCTGTTTCTTCTCGGCAGTTTTGATACTTGCGAAGAATATTTTGATCAGCTCTTCTGTTTCCTGTGAGATATCATCTAATAGTTCAACTTTTTCAATCAGCGGCACACGGCGAATAAGTTTCAAACACCTGTGAGTCTCCCTGAGTTCCTTCAACGAGATCCGGAGTTTGTGGACAAAGTCCTTGGGAGACTCCGCTGCCTGGGCTTCACCATGATTTGGATAGGGCGAAGTTCCAGACCTTAACACCTGAGCAGCAACATGATTCCCTGTCCTGGTATTTGGCAGCAGTTCAACGATCCCTATGATCCGCGCGGAATACTCGAGCAGCCGTTCTTCCAAATCATATGTATGCTTCTGTTCGGTTTTTCCCATTGACTTCGAAGGGCTCTTAATTTTCGACGTTCAGGCTTTCCGTTCCATTGGAAGTTCGATGTTGGACGTTGAACGTTGGACGTTCATTTTTTTTCATTATTTCCCAAAACCTCTAAGCACATCCTTCAGCTTATCCTTTGTGCTCTGCCCTTCTCCCTCCTGCTTCGGCCCCAGCAATCTCTCCTGCAAACCCTTCTCGAGAACCCCTTTGAGATCAGGGGCGAACCTGGGATCCGAGAAGGTGCCGGTCACCAGGACCGGAACCATGATGCCGGAACGCTCCTTCGTGTCTCCCTGCCCCTTCAGGGTGCCTACCGCCTTTGGCTCCACCCGCATGTCGAGGGTCTCCTGATTGAGATCTGCAGTGCCTTCAGCGGTTACCCTGAGAAGAGGAGATGTAATGGACGATCCCTTGGTTTGTACAACTCCGTCCTTGACCGAAAACGGCACAGCAAGCTCGGCGAAATCGGTTTTTGGTTTCTCAGCACTCTTTGCCGGGGAGCCGAATGCGGATTTCAAATTCCGAACCATGCCCGGAATATCGATCCCGATGATCGCCCCATCCGTGAATCGAAGATCCCCGCTTCCGTTTAGAGTCTTCTTTATTTTGTCGGGCGTGTCCCCTTCCATCCTGAGGGCCATTTTTGCCTTGGCCGTCCCATCCAGTATGTCTTTCTTGAGCACGTCGTTCAAAAGAGGCCGCGCCTTCACATTGTTCATACTGAGTTCCACTTTCGTATTCGGGACATCCTTTCGAACATCGATTTCAGCCTTCGATGAAACGGTTCCTTCATAAGCGGAAAAGCCGAAGGGGTCCACGTGAAAAACACCGTCACGGCCCCGAACCTTCACGAGTCCGTTCTGGATCCGGGCGGACATGATCTTCATCTCCCCGGCCCGGATCTCCCCATTCAGCACCGCCTTTCTCAGACCGGAGTAGTCGGTTTTCTCTGGTTTGCTCTGCGGCTTTGCGGGAGTCTCGCGTGAGCCTTTTTTCTCTGACTGTGGCGGGAGGTAGCGGTCGACATCCACGCGATCTATTTTCATCTCAAAATTCAGGTCCGGTTTGGCAGGGTCTTTGAGATTTGCGGAAAAGCCTATCTTTGAATCGTCCAGGCCCATAGCGCCGTCGGATATCGATACCCTGTCAGGGTTTCCTTTGATCCTGCATTTCAGTGAGACCGCTCCGAACGCTTTTGGGTCTGCGGTATTTACCGGAAAATCCTGTCCCAGGCTCTGCATGACCTTTCGGGGGGAAAAAGGGGCCACTTCGAGTGCCAGATCGAACTTCGGCCGGGATCCCAAATCCTGAACCTTGCCTTTGAGATCCACAGCAAGATCTTTGAATGCCTTGAGGGAGACCGCGAGAGGAAGACTCCCCTTCATAGGATCGCTGCCAAGGGGCCCCACCTTCCCTTCCATCTGCACGGGGATGGCATCCATTCCTGCCGTGAGAAGAAAGGTGACAGGACGATCCAGGGAGACATCCTTGATTTCGAGGCCGATATTCTTGATCTCCTTGCGCGCCCCGCTGGTTCCGTCCACCCAGATCAGGCTCCCGTTGCGGACAGACATCTCTCCTACGGCAAGACTCTTGATCGGCAAGCCCTCGCCGGATGGTTTCTCCTTCCCTGCTTTCTCCCTCTCCTGGGGCGGCGGGGGGGGTTCACCTGATGGCTTTCCGATCTGCTCCCAATTGGCCTTTCCGTCTTCCTTCTTTTCAAGGACCAGCCTCGGTCCCTCCACGATGAAGCCCTTCACCTGGATATCCCTGGACAAAAGAGGGATGAGTTTCACCTTCACATCGAAGGATTTTACGAACAGCAGTGTCTCCTCCTTGAATCCCGGAGGATTTGCTACGCGAAGCTCTGAGAAGGCGATTCCAGCCCACGGGAAAAGCGACAGTCGAAGATCCCCTTTTATAGAGACGGGCAGGCCGAGGTTGTCTGAAATCCTTTTTTCAATCTCAGGCTTATACTTCTGAAGATCGATAAAATGAGGAAGCACAAGCACGATCGCCAGGAGAAGCGCGATCACCACTGCCACACTGACCAGGGCCCATTTTATTGCTTTCATAGAGCCTCCTTTCGCGTGGTGATCATCATATCCGCGGAAGGCTGCTTCGTCAAATCGACCCTTTTTTCCCATTGATCGGAGTGTTCATTTCCGCTAGACTCCTCGCAAGCTCGGCAACGTCGCGTAGCCTTTCACAAGCGGTCCATCATCCTAACAAGGGGGGTTTATGTCATGGCTGTTACCAGTGTGAAAGAAGTCTTCGATAATGTAGCGCAACGGTTTAATCCGAATGCGGCCAAGGGAATGGATGCTGTCTGCCAGTTCAACATTACAGGGGAAGGCGGCGGCAACTGGTATCTCGTGGTCAAGGGAGGAACCTGCGAGGTTCATGAGGGCAGCGCCCCGAGCCCGAGCGTGACCTTGACCATGGGCAGTGAAACCTGGCTCGGCATGGTGAACAAGCAGGTAAACGGAATGCAGGCCTTTATGACCGGCAAGCTGAAGGTGAGCGGGGACATCATGCTCGCCCAGAGGATCCCCGATCTTTTCGCCATGTAGTGGATTGACGGGTTTCCCCCGGCCTACTGCCTGCCGGGGTCTACCCATCCTACGGTCGACGTTTTCAGGGGGTGTTGTAGGATGGGTCTTGACCCATCGACATGGCGCGATTTTGATAATGGAAAAGCCCGACCATTGGAATGGTCGGGCTTCTTGGGAAGGAACCGCTAATACACATTAGCGGCTGTTGATGGGCACTGTCACTGGCCCTAAATTTCCAGATTCAGCGAACGCATCAGATCCGCTGTTTTCACCACATTCATGTTCAAACCGATTTCCTTCTTGTCCATGCCCATGGCCATGCCCATTACCTGAGGCAAATAGAAGACAGGAAGATTGTAGCTCGTCCCAAACTGCGACTCGATTCCCTTTTGATTGCTGTCATACATCACCGAGCAGAAAGGGCACACCAGACCGATGGCGTTGGCGCCCGATGCCTGAATGTCATCCAGTTTGGCCTTTGCCACCGAAAGAGCGGTCTTTTCATCCACCGCAAGAACCGGGCCGCCGCAGCACCTCTTCTTGCTGCCGTATTCCACGACCTCGGCGCCTGTCAGCGCGAACAGCTCATCCAGCGTGTGCGGATCCTCCACCTGATCGAAGGAATCGTAGATTTCAGAAGGTTTCAGATAATGGCACCCATAGTGCGTGGCGATGCGGAGGCCTTTCAGCTCTCTGCTCAGAGCGGACTTGATCCGATCCTTTCCGACTTCCTCGTAAAGGACTCGGGCGAAATGGCGTACCTTCACCCCCCCTTCATAGCTGAGACCAGCCTTTGCGAGGCTTTCGTTGACCTCTTTTCTCAGGGCCTCGTCCCCTGAAAGGTGATGGGCAACCTCGGTGAGTGCGGATGTGCACGAACTGCAGAGGGCGCATAGGTCAAGACCCTTTTTCTGCGCCAGTGCCAGGTTGTATGCCCCCAGGATCAGGCCGCTCTTCTTGTCCGCGCTCTTGACGGGGAAGCCGCAGCAGATGAAACCTTCCACATCGACAAGATCCACGCCCAGGCGGCTCGCCACTTTCCTTGCAGAGAGCTCATAGTTTCTGGATCTTGCAGGAATAGTGCATCCCAGAAAGAGCGCATATCGCAGAGAGGTATTCATTCGGCAAATAGAACCTTTACGACTTCACAGGTTGTCGGTAAGGAGGGCAGGTCTATCTTGTTCCGCTTCTTGTTGTCGAAGTCGTCAATGGAGTAGATCCTCCCCTTGTCCTTGATAATCTCCTTCTGTGCCTTTACACCGGTCGGGACATGACCTTCCTTCACGGCCATATTCTTGAGCAGGGTCATGAACTCTGTAATATTTACTCCCTGGGGACATCGTTCCTGACAGGAGTAGCAACTCGAGCAGAGCCATATGAAATCGCTCTCAAGCACCTCTTTCCTGAGTCCGTACAGGGCCATCCGGATGATCCGGAGTGGATTGAACCTGTCATTCACGGCTGCGATCGGGCAGCTTGCCACGCATGTCCTGCAAGTGAAGCAGGCCGTGATCTTTTCCCCGCCGGGCTGCTGTGCGAGCTCTTTCCTGAACCCCGGGTCTGCGTTTTCAAGATTGATATCGGCCACGATGACCCTCTCTATAAGTCTCTCTGGGCGGAGACCTTTGAAAGTGAAACCATCTTAGTTACATTATAGCCATTTGCAACAAAATTCATACTCGTTTAACCCTCTTCTGACTGTCTGAGTATTACGGAGAGCAGAAAAGAGTTTACATTTATCTCGCAGAGCCCACAGAGCGAGTTGGTACTCGATCGATGGCAGAACCGAAATGCCGCTTATAGCTCTTGCCCCGAAGGGTGAAGTTTGTCCTGTTTTTTTGAAAAAAAACAGGACAA
>PHBH01000029.1 GCA_002840535.1 Deltaproteobacteria bacterium HGW-Deltaproteobacteria-15
ACATCGAACGTCCAACGTCCAACATCGAATGAGAAGACAAAGGACCACTGAACGCTGAACACTGACCACTGACCACTGACCACTGAACACTGAACACTGACCACTGACCACTGAACCCTGAACCCTGAACACTGAACACTGAACACTGAACACTGAACACTGAACACTGAACACTTTAACCCCCCTTACAGGAAGGGCGATGAAACCGATCCGATCCCTCTCCCGCTTCATGAATGCGGTGGCGTGCGGCGTGCTCGTGCTCATGATGCTGCTCACCGTCTCAGACGTGGTTTTGCGCAGTCTCCTGCGAAGCCCAATCCTGGGCACCACCGAGCTCACCGAAAACATGATGGCTTGTCTGGCATTCCTTGCTCTCGCATGGTGCGCGGTCGAGAGGAGCCACCTGAAGGTCGATTTGGTGATGATCATGCTCCCGGCAAGGGTGCAGGCGATAGTAGACAGCCTCACCTTACTTGCCGGGCTGTGCCTGGTCGGTCTTATCTCCTGGCGGAGTTTCCTGGAAGCAATGGTCGTGAAGGAGCTCAACATAGAGAGCTCTCTGCTCAGAATCCCGGCATACCCCTTTTACTATGTGATGGCCGTTGGATTCGCCATTTTGTGCCTGGTGATGGTGGTGCAGTTTGTAGAAGTGGTGGGGAAGGCGGTAAAAATTGAGCCCTGAAGCGGTCGGAATCATCGGCATCGGTGTGGTGGTGGTCCTCATGCTCGCCCGCATGTGGATCGGCCTGTCCATGGCGCTGGTCGGTTTTCTGGGCGTTGCCTATCTGAGGGGACTCGACGGGGCATTGGGGGTGTTGGGGACGGTTCCCTTCAAGTACGTTGCCTTCTATCCCATATCGGCCATACCCCTGTTCGTGTTCATGGCCGTTATCATCGCCAACACGGGGATCGGTTCCAGCCTCTTCAACTCGGCCCACGCCTGGCTGGGTCAACTGCGGGGTGGGCTGGCAATGGCCAGCATCCTTGCCTGTGCGGGCATGGCTGCCATCATGGGCGACAGCGTGGCCGAGGTGGTCACCATGAGCAAGGTGGCGGTGCCGGAAATGAAGAAGTACAAGTATGACTCACAATTGGCCAGCGGATCCGTGGCGGCCGGAGGCACACTCGGAATCCTGATACCCCCCAGCCTTGGCTTCATCATGTACGGGATCCTGACGGAGCAATCCGTGGGTGCGCTCTTCATGGCGGGCATCCTGCCGGGGCTGCTTCTCACCTGCCTGTTCCTGGCCGCCGTCCGGATCGTCGTTGCAATGCGGCCGGATGCAGGGCCCCCGGGGCCAAGAACCACTTTCAAGGAAAAGGTTCTCTCGCTCAAAGGAACGTGGCACACGATGCTCCTGTTTGTGATGATCATCGGCGGCATCTATGCAGGAATATTCACTCCTACCGAAGCGGCGGCTGTGGGGGCCTTTGGGGCGATCGTTATCAGCGCCGCGAGTCGGAGGCTTACCCTGAAAGGTCTTGTCGGCTCGATTGTGGAGGCCACCAGGGTGAGTGCCATGATCGTGCTCCTCATCATGGGAGCTTTCATTTTGATGAAATTCCTGGCCATGAGCAAGTTCCCTTTTGCCCTTGCCGATTTCATCAATGACCTGGCCCTGCCCCGCTACGGGGTTTTTGCCGCCATCATCATCCTTTACGTCCTGCTCGGCATGTTCCTGGACGTCTTCGCCGCGGTGGTTCTCACCATCCCCGTCATCTTCCCGGTAGTGACAGGACTCGGGTTTGATCCCATCTGGTTTGGCGTGATCATCGTGCTGGTCCTGGAAATGGGGCTGATTACCCCGCCAGTAGGCATGAATGTCTTTGCCATGGCCGGCGTGACAGGCATTCCGCTCGATACCATTTTCCGCGGCGTATTGCCTTTTGTGATCGCCATGATCGTGTGCGTGATCCTTCTCGTGATTTTCCCGCAAATCGCCCTGTTCATACCGGGAAGAGTTTGAAAGGAAGGGGGAAGGTGGAAGGAGGAGGGTGGAAGGGGGAAGGCGGAAGTCAGCCAGCCGTCAGTCATAAGTAGCAGCAACTTTGGCCAAACAGAAAGAATGAACATCGAACGTTGGGGAAGGGGAGCAAGAGTCATCAGACTGATCATCGATGGGAAAGAGGTCGACGCAAGCAAGGGCAAGACCGTGCTGGAGGCAGCACTGGCGGCAGGGATCTATATCCCCCACCTCTGCCACCACCCGGACCTCAGGCCGGTAGGGACCTGCGGGTTGTGCGTTGTAGATGTCGAAGGCATGGAGGATCCATGCGTGTCCTGCACCACTCCGGCCGAGGAAGGCATGGTGGTGAAGACAAAGAGTGAGCGTATCGATCTCCTGCGGCGAAAGGCCATGGAGTCGCTCCTGGTGGACCATCCTTCCGAATGTTTGGAGTGCAGCCAGTATCTCCATTGCGAACTGCAGTCCGTCAAGCAGTATCTGGGCATGACCGAGGTGCTGAGTGTGCCCAGGCGCATCAGGCCGATCCCCGTCAATACGTCCAATCCCCTTTTCGTGCATGACTTCGCGCGCTGCATCCGCTGCGGGCGGTGCGTGAGGGCATGCAACGAACTGCGGGGTGCAGGGGTCCTCCAGTTGAAGGAGGAAGGGGGAGAAAGCAGGATCTCCATCCCTGATGACAAAACCCTCGCCAAGGCCGGATGCCGGTTCTGCGGGGCATGCGTGGAGGTCTGTCCCACCGGAGCGATGCGGGACAAGGAAGAACTGGTAAGGGGCAAGAAACGCGGACCGGCCCTTGTTCCGTGCAAGTATACCTGCCCCGCGGAGATCGACGTTCCCCGCTATATTCGTTTCATCCGTGAAAAGAGGTATGCGGAAGCAGCGGCGGTGATCAGAGAAAAGGTGCCGTTCCCCAAAGTGCTGGGCTACGTCTGCCATCATCCCTGTGAGTCTGTCTGTCGCAGGGCAGCGGTGAATGAAGCGGTTTCCATCAGGGAACTCAAGCTGTTTGCCGCGGAGAACGACAGAGAACTGCTTTGGGAAAAGAATGCCAGGAGAGATGCTCCCACAGGCAAGCGCGTTGCCGTGGCAGGCGCCGGGCCGGCCGGATTGACGGCCGCATACTATCTTGCAAAGCAGGGGCACGGCGTGACCGTGTTTGAAACCCTCCCCTTTGCCGGCGGCATGATGCGATTCGGCATACCGGAATACCGGCTGCCGAGGGATGTCCTGGAAAGCGAAATTAGGGAAATCGAGAATACCGGGGTCGAGATCAGAACCAATGCAAGGGTCGAATCCCTGGATGGACTGATGAAGGAGCAGGGATACCATGCGGTGCTGGTAGCCGTGGGCGCTCACAGGGGCCACAGACTTCGCATTCCGGGCAAAGACCTGGATGGGGTTTGGGCAGGCGTCGATTTTCTCAGGGAAGTCAACCTGGGGAAAAGGGTGGAGGTGGGGGAGAGCGTCCTGGTCGTGGGGGGAGGCAATGCAGCCCTGGATTGCGGCCGCGCGGCCCATCGTGCCGGGGCGAGAGAGGTTCACATCGTCTGCCTGGAAGCGAGGGCCGGCATGCCCGCCGTCCAGGAGGAGATCGAAGAGGGCGAGAAGGAGGGGATCCTCATCCACCCTTCGCGGACGTGCACAAGGGTTCTGAGCATAAGCGGAAGGATCACCGGTGTCGAGTGTCTGGAAGTGGAATCCTTTTCACTGGACGACGACGGGAAAGCTCAGGTGGAAACCGTCGAGGGTTCGGAGCACGTTTTCCCGGCGGACACCGTCATCTTCGCCGTCGGACAGACTCCGGATATCCCGGTTGGGTTCGAACTCGAAAAGAATGAACGACACCTTATTGAAATGGATTCCTATACCCTTGAGACCAGCCGGGAAGGAGTCTTTGCCGCCGGCGATGCCGTGACCGGGACATCGTGGGTCATCGAGGCGATTGGTTCCGGCAGAAAGGCGGCAGCAGCCGTTGATCGGTATCTCGGGGGGAGCGGCGACATCGATGAGCGCCTGGCGCCGAAGGAAGAACCTGAATCCTGGCTTGGGCCGTGCGAAGGGTTTGCAGGGCTTATGCGAAGAACAGAATGGAGTGACGGTCTCGATGAGGGATCTGCTCGGGCCGAAGCCTCGAGGTGCCTGCGGTGCGATTTGAGACTCAGGATCACACCGGTGAAGTTCTGGGGGGAATACTAAAAGAAAGGCGGAAGTCGGAAGGCGGAAGTCGGAAGGCGAAACTCAGGTGCCGGGAGTCAATAGCCGGTAGGATGGGTAGAGCGAAGTGAAACCCATCAATTCATGGCGTCTACGAGGGCGCAAACCATCGAACCGATGGGTTTTCCCCAGCCTGAAACCTGTCGGGTCTAGCCATCGTACGCCAAGCCATAAAGTACAAGAGGGAATTAGGAGGGAGCCATGAGCAAATTAGAGGCGGATGTCGTTGTCGTTGCGGGGGGTGCGGCCGGTTTGGCTGCAGCCGTGGCTGCGGCCCAGCAGGGGGCAAAGGTGATTGTTTTCGAGAAGGGCGCCACCACCGGAGGAACCGGAAACATGGGCATGGGTCCCCTGGGCATTGAAAGCAGGCATACACGGCTGAAACAGTTCAGGCCCTCGAAGGATGAGGCCTTCGAGGTCTTCATGAATTACACCCACTGGCGGGTGGATGCCAAGCTGGTACGGGCATACCTCAACAAGTCAGGCGATACGATTCATTGGCTGGAGGATCTGGGGGTTGAATTCGTCGAACCCGCGTCCTACTTCCCGACAGCTTATCCTACATGGCACCTCGTGAAGCCGGGCACCGGCGGCAGGCCCGGCCCCATGTCTTCGGCCACCATGATGAAGGTATTGACGGACCGGGCGAAGGAGATGGGCGTCCGGATTCTTCTTCAGACGCCGGCCAGAAAAGTCCTGAAGACGGGGGACCGCGTCACCGGTGTGGTCGCGGAGGACAGGGCAGGGGAAACCATCGAGGCCCATGCCAAGGCTGTGATCATCGCCACGGGAGGGTTTGGGGACAATCCGGAAATGATCAAGAAATTTACCGGGTATGAATACGGCAAGGACATCTTCTCCTTCCGCATCCCCGGGCTGGAAGGGGACGGCATTCGCATGGCCTGGGAAGCGGGTGCTGCGCGGACCGACATGAACATGGAAATCATTTACGGCATGCCGGACGTCATGGCCATCGGTCCTGAGCTTCACGAAGCCTGTCGTCAACCCCATCTCCTGGTAAATCTCCTGGGAGAGCGCTTTATGAACGAAGCAGTGCTCCCCAACACGACGTTCACGGGAAATGCCATATCCATCCAAAAGGAGCGGTGCGCCTTTCTGATTTTCGATGAAGAGATCAAGAAGAAGATGGAAGCAGGCTTTGACTTTCTGAGTGTGGTCTTCCCCTTCATGCGGATCGCGGACTTCGACAAGGCTATTCACGATGCACAGGACAAGGGCTACGCGCATCTCTTTGTGGCGGATTCCATCGAGGAACTGGCAGGAAAGACCGGGATCGACCCTCATGGGTTGAGAAAGACCGTCGAAGAATACAACAAATCCTGCGAAGGGGGATATGACGATCTCTTCAACAAGGAGCATCGGTATCTCAGGCCGATCAAAAGCCCGAAGTTCTATGCCGCCAGGCACCTGCCCAGTGCATACGGCAGCGTAGGCGGGATCAAGATCAACCACAGGACAGAGGTTCTCGGCAAGGACTGGAAAAAGATTCCGGGCCTGTATGCAGCCGGTGTGGATGCCTGTTCCATCTATGGGGACAGCTATGTCTTTGTGCTGCCGGGAAATACCATGGGCTTTTCCCTCAACACCGGGCGCATGGCCGGAGAAAACGCAGCGGAGTACATCAAGGACGTGTAGCTTTATGAAGTGCAGGATATTTTGAATTTTTCTCTCGCAGAGGTCACAGAGATGCCCTGCTTCTTGGTCCAAGAAGCAGGGCAAGCGGACTCTCCCTGTGAGCTCTGCGTCCTGGCGAAGCGGGCGAGAGACGCATTCCTTTTCTTGGAACTGTCCTGAAAATAAGGATGTGCTCTGCTCGGTAATGAGGATACCGATTATGAGATGCCTGATCATCTACTATTCTCAGTCGGGAAGCACCAGGAAGATCGCCCGTGCGATTCACAAAGGGCTAAGCCGATCGACGGAGCAATGCGACATCTTTGCGATCAAAGAGGCAAAGCCTCAGGATTTGGACCGATACGACCTGATCGGCTTGGGCAGTCCTGTATGGTGCGGCGCCGAGACACCTAATGTCAGACGTTTTGTGGAGAGCCTGGCACATCAACAGGGAAAGCACATTTTCACCTTCAACACCCACGGAGTCATGCCGGAACAGTATTTCCCGGCCGTAGTGAGGAGGCTCAAGGCAAGGGGTTTCACGGTCATTGGGATGCGGGACTGGTTTGGGGACGTCCGTTTTCAGTTTGCCCCCAGCCCCTACTTCACCCACGGCCACCCGGATGAGATCGAACTCCGGGAGGCCGAGACATTCGGGGTAGAGATGGCGGAGACAAGCCGGAGAATATCGGCCGGCGAGACCCAACTGATTCCTCCGGTTCCCCCCTATGTCCTGACAGAGCAACTGCTGGTCCTTGCCGAATTCTACCGTGCTGGGCGCAACCCCCATGGGTACATGAGATATGACGAGAAGAAGTGTCTCTATCCCAAATGCCGCCTGTGCATGGATCACTGCCTCATGGACTATATCGACCTGTCTGTAGAGCCCCGGCGCTTCGGCTCGGAGGGGAAGGAGTGCGACATGTGGCTCGGCTGCACATTTTGCGAGATGATCTGCCCTTCCGGCGCGATATCGTGCGACTGGGAAGGATTCATGAAGGAGTTCGGCGGGAAGATTCACGCGGCCATTGAAGGCAACCCTCTGGAGAATGCAGCGGAGGCGTGCATCGGTTCGGGACGTCTGCGGATGCTGATACCCAGGGAAGAGGTGAGATTCGACAGGCCTTACCTGATGGTCCACAACAAACGGCCGCGGTTCAAGATTGAGAACGAGTAGTCTGTCAATGTGCTTTTCACGGAAAATATCCCTGTCTCTTCTTTGATGTCATTTCGGGCCGCGGGGAGAAATCTGCCTTGCGAAGCGGGTCATCCTGAGCAAAGCGAAGGATCTCTAGGCATTAGAACAGGTCCCTCACGTCCATTCGGGACAATGCTCCGCATGGATTTCTCTGTCGCTTCGCTCCTTTGAAATGACAGACAAGTGGGATCTGACAGTGGAGGCGCGGTGCAGGAGCCGTTATGGTCATGGGCATAGGTGTGGACATCATCGCGATCAGCAGGATGAGAGACATTCTGGAGACCAGCGGCAAGGTGTTCATGGACAAGGTGCTGACGTCCTATGAGCGGGAGCGGTCTGAAACACACCATGACCGCGTTGCCTATGTCGCAATGACCTTTGCCGCCAAGGAGGCCATTTTCAAGACCTTCGGCATAGGCTGGGAGACGGGAGTGCAGTTGAAGGAAATAGAGGTGCGGGACGGGGAGTGGGGAGAGCCGATTCCCGTTCTGACCGGAAGATTTCTCGAGCTTGTCTCTGAACGCAAGGCAACCAGGGTGCTCCTGAGTTTGTCTTATGATGGTGACTACGCCATCGCAGTAGCCACGCTGGCAGGAGGGGAATGATGACGACGGACATTATGGAGCAATTGCGGGCCAGGGCCAGGGCCAATCCACAACGGGTTGTCTTCCCGGAAGCACGTGAAGAGAAGATCCTGCGCGCTGTCTGTGAGATTCGGGACCAGGGAATAGCTCAACCCATGCTCATCGGCACGCCCGATGTCATCTCCGTGCAGGCGCAGGGCATGGGGTTGTCCCTTGAGGCCATTCAGATCATCGATCATACGGCTCAGGAAACAGTCGAGCGCTTTGCTGAAGCTTTTGGAAAGGTCAACTCGGATTTTCCCGCCTCTGCCATCAAGCGCAAACTGAGAGACCCCCTCATGTTCGCGGCCATGATGGCCAGGCTGGATGAAGCGGATTGCATGGTGGCCGGGCTCTCCCATACGACGGGAGAGGTCATCATGGCCAGCGAGATGATCATCGGTCTTCAGGAAGGAATCTCCACCGTCTCGAGTACGGGGATTCTGGTGATACCGGGCTATGAAGGACCTGAAGGCAGCCTTCTCGGAATTGCCGATTGCGCAGTCTGCCCGGCTCCCGGTTCGCAGGAACTGGCCGATATAGCCATCTCCACGGCAGATACAATACGAACTCTTCTGGACTGGGAGCCGCGCGTGGCCCTGCTCTCTTTCTCCACAAAAGGCAGCGCCGGCCATGAGCGCGTGGACACCGTACTGAAGGCCCTGGAAATGGTCCGCGAGCGAAGACCGGACATTCTCATAGACGGTGAACTGCAACTGGATGCCGCCATCGTGCCGGAGGTTGCCGCCAAGAAGGTGAAGGGGGACAGCCCCGTGGCAGGCAAGGCCAATATCCTGATTTTTCCGGATCTCGGATCCGGCAACATCGGGGTCAAACTGGTCCAGTGTTTTGCTCACGCCGTCGCCTATGGGCCGTTGCTCCAGGGATTTGCCAAGACCGTATCGGACTTGTCCAGGGGAGCGCCTGTGGAAGAGATCATAGGCGCCGTCACCATGGCAGTGGTGCGGGCGCAGAATCAGAGGAATGTCCAATGACCAGTTCCGAATGTCCAATATCCAAGTAAGGGAGAGGACGGACAGGAGCAGAAGGTGAGAAGTTTAGAAGATTTCTTCTTAGTGTCTTAGTGTCTTGGTGGCAGATCTACGAGGGAGCCCCCGGCTATGAGTAGAAAATTTAGAATTTTTGCGATCAACCCGGGTTCCACCTCGACAAAGATCGCACTCTTTGAAAACGAGACGGAGGTCTTTGCCTCCAGCGTCTCTCATGATGCGGCAAGGCTCGAGGAGTTCCGCGAGATCGGAGACCAGCTCCCTTACCGGAAAGAGACGATCATGAGGGAACTGGCCAAATGCAATATCTCTCTCCGGGGAACCGATGCCTTTGCCGGGCGCGGCGGCGGGCTGGTCGGGCTCGAGGGGGGCACATACATCATTAACGAAACCCTTCTCCATCACGCCAGAATCGGCTTTACCGTAAAGCACCCTGCTACCCTCGGCAGTCAGCTGGCCCATGAGTTCGCAGCCACGTACGGAGGCAAACCGTTTGTCGTCAATCCTCCCGATGTGGATGAGTTCGATCCTGTTGCGCGCGTCAGCGGGTTGTCCGACGTTTATCGCGAGAGCAGGGGGCATCCGCTGAATCAGAAGGAGGTTGCCATACGCTATGCGCGGGACGTGGGAAAGCGCTACGAGGATCTGAATCTGGTCATCTCTCATATCGGCGGCGGCGTATCGGTCACGGCCCACAAAAGAGGCCGCATGGCGGACTCCAGCGACGTGATCAACGGCGACGGCCCCATGGCCCCTACCAGGGCCGGCGCCATACCGGCCACGGCCATCATAAAAATGTGTTTCTCCGGCAAATACACCGAAAGGGAGATGTATGACCGGATCACCAAGACCGGAGGCCTTGTCGATCATCTCGGGACCTCTGATGTCACAGAGGTGCTGGAACGGATCCGGAACAAAGATGGTTATGCAAAGATCGTCTACGACGCCATGATCTACCAGATCGCGAAGAACATCGGCGCCTATGCGACGGTCCTCAAAGGGCGAGTCGATGCCATTCTGCTCACCGGCGGCATCGCTCATGATGACTACCTCGTAGACCGGATCACCGACAGGGTGAAGTACATCGCCCCTGTCGTGGTTTATGCCGGTGAGTTCGAGATGGAAGCCCTGGCAGCGGGCGCACTCAGGGTGTTGACGGGCCAGGAACAGGCAAAGACCTATACCGGAAGACCTGTTTGGGATGGATTTCATTAAACGGGTGGCAGGGTGACATGGGAAACGATCCGCAACCCTCGTTCTTACAAATCGTAGGATGGGTAGAGCGCAGCGAAACCCATCGATCTGCAAAGGGCGCACACTTAAAACAGATGGGTTTCGCTCCGCTCAACCCATCCTACATACTTGGTGGCTGAGTTTACATCGTTAAAGCAATGAAACAGGAGAAGATAATTATGGGATTGCGAGAAGAGGTGTTGGAAAAAATCATCCAGCGAGCAGCAGAGATTTTCAAGAAGAACCCCGGCGAATTGAGCGCCGACACGCAGTTCGTGGCTGATCTCAAGGCCAAATCGGTGAATCTGGTGCAGATCATCGCCGTACTGGAGGATGCCTTTGATGTGGAGATCAACTTCATGCAGTTCAGGAGGAACAAGACGCTCGGTGAGGCAGCAGGCTTCGTCGCCCAGCTCTGCGGCGGCTGATCGTCTCAATAACCAAGACAGAAGGAAGGAAGATCATCATGGCTGAGAAAATCAGAAAAAAAGAACTCTTCGGCAACGTGGAGATCGAAGGGATTTACCGCGAGACCAGAAGGCCGGCTCCCCAGGCCGACAAGAAAGCCAGGGAAGGGAAGGAAGAGAACTGGGACGGACTGGAGGAAAAATCGCTGGAAGGAGCAGGACACGGTTTTTGCTCGCCCTTTAATCAGCGAACCTATCTGGCGGAAGACGGCATCCTCTGCGAGCAGGATGTTCCCGTTACCTTGCGGGACGGCATCGTCATTTATACTGACATCTATCGCCCCGTGGGGCAGACTGGCATCCCTGCCATCGTTGCATGGAGCTATTTCGGAAAGCGCCCCGGCGATGGCTTTGACGAATGGCAGATTATCGGAGTCCCCCCGGGAACGGTCTCCCGCATGGCCAAATTTGAGGCCCCGGATCCTGCGTACTGGTGCCGTCATGGATATGCGGTTGCCAACGTCGACCCCCGCGGTGTCGGTCATTCACAGGGCAACGTCAATATGTTCGGCACGCAGGACGGGCGGGACGGCTATGATTTCATTGAATGGATCGCAACCCGGCACTGGTGCAACGGCAAGGTCAGCATGGGCGGGAACTCAGGAGTGGCTATGACCCAGTGGCGGATCGCCGCAGAGCAGCCGCCCCACCTGGCCTGCATTGCCCCGTGGGAGGGAACAGGAGACCTCTATCGCGAATCGCTTTACGAGGGAGGCATCCCTGCTCTGGGTTTCAACGACTTCATCGTAGGTTCTCTGACGGGCACCGGATACGTCGATGACACTGCGGCCATGGCAATGGAGCACCCCTTCCTGGACGCGTACTGGGAAGACAAGATCCCCAAGTGGAGGAACATCAGAATCCCGGTTTCGACCACAGTATGCTGGAACCACTTCCACCTGCGCGGTTCCATGGAAGGGTTCAGAAGAATCCGTTCAACCAAGAAGTGGCTTCGCGCCCACAGGGAGTTCGAGTGGCCCGATACTTTCGGCACCGCCGGCATCCTCGATCTGAAGCTCTTCTATGACCGATATCTCAAGGACATTCGCAACGGCTGGGAGCTCACCCCGAGGGTCCGGCTCGAGGTGATGGACGCTTACGAGTACGACTTTCAGACCAATCGTGCGGAAAGGGAATTTCCCCTTGCCAGGACCCAGTACAGGAAACTCTATGTAGATGCTGCAAAGGGGGCGCTTTCCCTTGTCCCCGTAACCGTCGAATCCAAGATAAGCTACGAGGCGGAGAAGGGCTCCACGACCTTCGATATCAGATTTGAGGAAGACACGGAGATCACCGGTTTCATGAAACTCCGCCTGTGGGTCGAGGCCGCCGGCAATGATGACATGGACCTCTTCATCGCGATCCGCAAGCTCGACGAGCAAGGCAACTGGCTGCCCGTAAACGTCCTTGGAGAGCCCCATCCGGGCGCATGGGGAAAGATGAGGGTGTCGCGCCGGGAACTGGATGAGAAGCTGTCCACCGATTTTCAGCCGGTCCAGGCCCATCGTAGAGATCAAAAGCTGAAACCCGGCGAGATTGTTCCCGTGGACATCGAGATATGGCCCCACAGCAGGATCTGGCACAAAGGCCAGCAGTTACGGGTGCTCGTATCGGGCCATTACATCCGCGAAGGGTGGTTTGAGCCCTTCTCGTGGGAGCTGAATAACAAAGGCAAGCACGTCATCCACTCCGGCGGCAAGTATGACTCGTACCTCCAGGTGCCCGTCATTCCGCCGAGATATCGGGCAGGCGATTATGTGTATCGCTGAGGCTGAATAATTGAACCGCGAGGCGCTAAGGACGCAAAGAAGATCACAAAGCTTGTTTTTTCACCTGCCGGAGGCCGCTCCGGCAGGTGAAAAAACAAGTCTTCTCTTAGCGCACTTGGCGTCTTGGCGGTTGAAAGCTGTCGTGTTTGCCTTTTTCGACTTTGGTTAACCGGTCGTCTCAGAAGTCACAAAAACATAGAGGGAGGTAGTAATATGAAACTTCTCGGATTGTCGGCAGGCAGGAAAATGGGCAACTCTGAAATTCTCCTCAAGGAGGCCCTCATGGCCGCTGAGGAGACAGGCGTGGAGGCCGAGATCCTGCGGCTCCACGATCTCAAGATTAAACCCTGCACAGGCTGCACCTCCTGTGTCCAGGGCAAGAACGGCCTCATTTTTGGAGGTTCAGGGCAGTGCGTAATCAAGAACGACGATATGCCGTTGTTCAATGAGAAACTCTGGGAATCGGATGGCATCATCATCAGCATGCCCGTGTTCATCTTCCAACCGCCCGGTTACCTGAAGGTGCTCATCGACCGGTGCGGCCCTTCCCATGACCAGGCCTTTGTCATGGAGGCAAAAAAGGTGGCTGGCGGAAAAAGCGGTGCCGATCCGCGTATCTTCAAATCCAGGGTCGCAGGGTTTCTCTCTGTGGGCGGGGCGCCCCACTTTGACTGGGCTTCCCTGGCCCTGCCGCTCATGAACACCTTCACCTTTCCCATGGAGATCAAGGTTGTCGATATGCACCAGGTGATGGGCTCTGCCATACCCGGTCAGGTGTCCCTTAACGATTCGGCCCTGGCCCGGGCCAGGAAGCTTGGCCAGAATGTGGCAAACGCCATGGGGAAGCCGAAGGAAAAGGTGAAGTACATGGGAGATGATCCCGGCACCTGCCCGGTTTGCCACTGCAATGCCATGCTGGTAGGCAGGGAATCCATGGTGGAGTGCGCCATCTGCGGCATCAAAGGCGAGCTGGAACAAAAGGACGGGAAGATCACCGTCACCTTTTCGAAGGAGCAGCAGGCGATTTCCAGACTGACCCTCGAGGGGAAAAGGCGACATTTCTACGAGATCGCCGACGTACAGAGGGAGTTCGACAGCCGAAAGGTGGAGCTGCCGGCCAAACTTGAGAAATACAAGAGCTACAAACCTGCATGGAAATAGCGACCGATTCTGATCACGCCCCCGGATGCGGTTGGCAGGGGGCGTGGTTGCATCGGCGCCGGGTAGATCCGATGGCTGCATTCCCACGACATGTTTTTTTCGTGTGCCGCTATTTGCAGTGCGCATGAGAGGAGATGGACATGGACGAGCAGAAGAGAATGGGAAGAAGGGAGTTCCTCGGAAAAGCCGCTGTTGCGGCGATGATGGTGCCCGCCGTACTTGGTGCGGGATCCGGGAATATCGGTGCGCAGGGTCAAGCTTCAGGCGACGTCGGGGACAAGGCCCGTGCCAAGATAAAGAAGATCGCCATTGAGGAACACTGGGCCAACCAGGAATTGAACGAGTTGCGGATTGAGTGGGGAAAGAGGACCGGCTATCCTACCACAGTCGATCCGAAGGCTATCGGCTACTCCTTTCCCAGGACTCCGGATTTTGAGAAGTTCCGCATCCCTTTCATGGACGAGTTCGGCATTGCCATGCAGGTCATCTCAACAGGCTCTCCGGGTGTTCAGGGCTTTGCAGATGCGCAGTCCGCCGTTGCCAAGGCCAAGAAGATCAACGACGCACAAGCGGAGACCATCGCCAAATACCCCGGCCGGTTTGCAGGTTTTGCGGGTCTCCCCACGCAGGACCCGAAGGCTGCTGCCGATGAGCTTGAACGAGCGGTGAAGCAACTGGGATTCAAGGGCGCTATGATACAGGGCAGCACCAACTGGGAGTACCTCGACGCCGAGAAATACTGGGTGATCTGGGAAAGAGCAGCGGCACTTGAAGTGCCTATCTACCTCCATGTGCAGGAGCCTTCCTTTGACTCCGCAAAGGTGTACGCCGGACACCCCGAACTGACGGGAGCAACGTGGGCCTGGGGAGTCGAGACCGGAACACACGCGCTGCGCATTATCAACGCCGGGGTCTTCGATGCCTTCCCCAAGGCCACACTGATCCTGGGGCACCTGGGTGAAACACTCCCCTATCTTCTCGGTCGTCTGGATGAGGGGTATGTCATGGCGGCCAAGAGCGGCAGGAAGCTCCAGAAGCGGCTTTCCGACTATGTCAGGAGCAACATTCTGGTTACCACGAGCGGTCTATACAGGCCGGAGGCGCTGGTGTGCGCTATTAGCGCGATGGGGGAAGATCGCGTCCTCTATGCGATGGACTACCCCTTTGTGCAGCCCAAAGATTCCATTGATTGCTTTGAGAGTACTCCCATGAGCGACGAAGTCAGAGAGAAGATATCGCACCTGAATGCAAAACGATGGCTTAAGTTATAAGTACGTCGCAACAAGCCTGTCCCGTGCTTGACACGGGACAGGACGAGGGCAACGCCGCTCGAAGATCCCGCGTCTCTTGCGGGGGAGATGAGCGTTTTTCACCAACCTGCTGGACCTCTGCGCCTTCAGCCTGACATTACTCCGGGCTTTCTACCCTTTCAGTTGGGCGCCGTCTCGGCAGTAGTAACCCGCCGGCTTTCCGCTGGAGAGATTGTACTCGGCAAAGACAGAGCAACTCCCGCACTGACATTGCTGGCTCGGATCGAGATCGGTGCATGTGGCCTTGCCTGTCGAACAGTACACCCCCGGGATCTCCTCCCGTTTCAGAGGAGTTCTGGCAAGGGCCCCCTGTAGATTTTTCTTGAGACCCGCCACGCAACTGCTCCTGGTCTGAACCGGACACCCCGGCATAAACACTTGCTCGCCGTCTCGGTATTGAATGGAACCTTCTGAATATCAGCCATTCCCTGACCTCCTTGAGTAAACAGTGCCAGTGTCGGCCATTTGTGATCTTTTTTGTATGGGCAAAGAAATGTAATTGATGTGGGCCGAGGAAGTAATACAACGCGCAGTAATATGAACAGATCTGAGAAGCGTGTAGACTCCTCACTAAAAGGAGCTTTGGGCTCGCTAAGCAGTCAGAATATATGAGGTTTTGCTGTTATAAATTATTTTATTTACTTTATATCCCAATTAAGCTACAATTTAGCTCAAAATGAAGGTTGGCTTTCGATTAATTAAAATAAGCTTCAATTATCAGGCGTCTAGGTGGCCCTAGTTAGAAGGAGATGGCTATGAAGAGAAGATTGGCAATGTTGGGGTTCTGCGTTCTGATCGTTTCACTGCTCTTCGCGGGATCCGCATTTGCCGCCGATCAGGTGACCCTCAAAGGAAAAATGGAAGAGGGCGGGACACGGCTGGATGGCGAAGACGGCAAGAAATACACGGTCAACGCCACCAACGATGTGGCAAATGAAATCGGCAGACTCGCAGGAAAAATGGTAGAGATCACCGGAGTGGTCAAGGTGAGTCATGGACGGAATATTTTTACAGTACTGAGCTACAAGGCACTGGACTGAGATCGGCAAAGGCCCGTTTCACAAGATCCGTTCGTGGCGATGCGTCGGCACGAACGGATCTTTGTTGAGATCCGCACAAGATACCAAGTCGACATCCAATAGTTTGGCACGCAAGACCAGCCCTGCCGAAAGGCATGGGGCATCTCTTGACGTAGCGGGAATCTAAAGAGGAGCCATAAGACAGGATTTTTTAGGGATCTTCAAGGCAATCACTGCAAAAGACCCATTCAAAGCGCTTGCCAGTTGATTTCGAATCTTTTGTGGCTACGTTAAAATATCAAGGATATTCCATAAGAAGGAGTTGATGATGGATAAGGTGGAAAACGGCTTGTTTGTGAGTGTCGAATACAAAGGAACACTTGGCAACGGGGAGGTATTCGACACCAGCCAAGGAACGCGGCCGCTGGAAGTGAAAATGGGCGCCGGACGACTCATCAAAGGTTTCGAGAACGCTTTGATGGGGATGTCCCTGAACGAGAAAAAGACCTTTACTCTCCAACCGGAGGAGGCTTACGGCAATCGGGACGAAGAGCTCAAGACATCAATCCCCCGAAAGGAGATTCCGCCCGGCGCAAATCCGCAAGTCGGGCAGACCGTAACTCTTACCTCGCCGGAGGGGCAGCAGATACCCGGCCGAATCGCCGAGGTGAATGAAGAGGCTGTTACCATCGATCTCAACCACCCGCTGGCGGGCGAATCATTGACCTTTGAAGTTGAAGTTGTCGGGATCAATAACGAGCCTACAAAAGCAGAACCGGGATGCTCTCCCTCTTGTGACTGTTCTTCCGGTTGTCACTGATCAGGCAAAGCGCAAGGGGCATAGCGAGACAGTTTGCCGTTGTGCCCCACTTGCGACTCTCCTTTTTATATCTTCCTGTTTACTGTCTTTCCAGTGCTATGCTATAAAGAAAAATTACCTCTGAGAATGGAAGGAGAATGCGATGACTCCCAAGGGAAAGGTATACATCGAAGAGCAGAAGCAGAGTGCCCAGACAAAACTGGAGGCTCGGCGGGTCTTCCTGAAAGAAAAAGGGATGAACGAAGATTCCATCAGGAAGGACGCCACGGTGCGGAAGCTGAAGGCGTGGGTGAGAAAGGCGGATTTCAGGCTGTCCAGCATAGCTGCCGAGGAGAAACAGAAACAGGATCTTGCGAAGGCAAAGGCCGAAAAGCAGGCAGCAAAGGCCGAAAAGAAGGCAGCCGGGAAGCAGCCGAAGAAGGCGGCAAAGGAAGCACCGCCGGAAAAGAAAGAGAAAAAAGCCAAGAAGGAAAAGCCTGAGAAGCAGGCCAAGGCCAAAGAGAAGAAGGGTGGTTCAGAGGAGAAGAGTCCCGAAGAGCAGGCCGCGGCACAATAGTGTTCAGGCTCAAACCGATCTGATCGAATGGGTGGCTTTCAATGTCTCCCATAAGCGCCGGATGATGACTGCGGACGCCTCGTAAAGCTCAATCCGGTCTTTGCCGGAATATTGACGGCACGATTCCAACAGGGCTGAACTCCCCAACCATAGCCTGATCCTTCCTTGAATAGCTCGTCCAAGCGGAGGATCAAGGCGCAGAAGATCCTGCTCCTTCATCTTTGCGATAGAAGCTTTTTCTTTTAAAGGAAGAGCCGATGAGAGCCTCTCAACGGCTTCTTCCAGTGAGCGGGGGGAAGACTGCTCGATGACGAGCCTCAGAAGCTTCTTCGCGTCCTCATAGATGTTGGAATCTTCGCTGGCACGAGGGCCTGCCACGTTCAGTACCTTGATTTCCCTCGCATCGATCCAATTCGCTGCCGCGGCGGCAGCTTCAGTGAATCCGAGTTCGCGCAGATCGATATGCAGGCAAGGTTTTCTGTGCTTTGCCGCCAGGGCTCTTGCGACAGCCGTTCCGCCGATCAGTTTCCCATGGGAGATGATCAGCGTGCCGTCTGAATCGATGATATTCATCAGCGTTCTTTGAAAATAGCTGATGGATGAGACCTCCTTCACAAGATATTGATCCGGCAGCCTGCCTTCTTCTGTTTTCCTGCCTCTGGGCACCCAACCGCCGTGCGGAATTGCCAGCTCTATCGCCACATCTAGCCCGGCGCGGTCGGCCCCTGTTTGCCCGCCTGATACGATCTTTTCAATCATCTCCGGGGCTCTGATTTCGATAATGAGTGTTTCAGGCTATCGACCTTCATTTTCAGGCTGTCCCGATGATCAAACGTCTCCTTCATGATGGCGGAGGAGAGGTCCTGAAATTCCAGATCCTTCGATTTTACAATCTCGAAATAACGTGTTTCGAGTACCGAGTTTTCCAGGTCCATAGCAAGGAAAAAGGGCTTGGTATCCAGCAGCCGCCCTTCCTTAAGATCGGCGATATTCCGTCTTATATAGGAAATAATGGTTTTAAGCGCCACGGTATTGAAGGGCCTTCCGGCCTCGAAGCGATCCGGTCTCGACTTGACAATCTCCGAGATCCTGCGAATGTTCTCCGCGTGCAGTTTTTCCGTTTCAGCCAGTGCGTGCCAGAATGAAGAGTCTTTTTGAGTGAATTCAGAGCACGTCTGATAAAATTCAGCGAGAGCAAGCTCATTCTCGATCATGATCTCGAAAACCGAAAGAAGCATCGGCACGTTGATGGGCGCCATCCGGTCTCCTTTTCCCAGCGGGGCGGGAATCGAAAATTCGACGATTCTGTTGTATATCACATTTTCTTCGCTTGAGAGAAAATGAAACAATAAATATCCGACCCCCACAGGGACCGGCTTTGATGCACCCCGAAGGGGTGAAGTTTGTGGCGCTAGCTCAACCGATCGGCTTGAGGTTGGTAGGGACCAATTCCGTCCCATGTGCTATAAGGCAGGAGTCGGCGGATTAGAGTCGCAAATGAATCCGAAGTGGATGAGAGGTGTATTCCATGCTGAGAGAAGCAGGATTGTCGGAGACGGTGAAGAAAGGGATCCCGCGGGAACACTGCATCTATGTGGCGCGGAAGAGAGGAAACGACGAAATCGCACCCTCGGATGATCTCTATCGTGATTTTGATGAGAGAAAAAAGAGGCTGGAAAGCGAATACGGGAAGGGGAGTGATGAAGCCCACAACAGGGCATTTCTGGAATGCGATTATGAACGCCGGTTCAGAGAGAACATTCTGAAAGACCCGGAGGCGATGAAAAAGCTTGAGAGCATCTCCGCTCGATCCGGGACACGGGAGATTTATCTTGTTTGTTACGAAGGACGGTCAAAGGCATGCCACCGGAGGATTCTTCTCAGGATGGCTGAGGAACTTTTTGCCGCCGAGATCGTCATCGAGGGGATCGAGCCGAAAGCGAAGAGGACCGGAACGATGGAATGATGGAATAGTGGAAAATTGGGGAACAACAACCAAAGACGTGGGGGTGGGCTTTGACTCATCTCAGACCCATTATTCCAAAATTCCAGTATTCCATCATTCCAGGAGGTCTTTTTCCGGCTGAGCGATTGTCTCCGGTTCGGCCCGAAGGACCGGGTTTTCCGCCAGACAATATGACCCTGGGGGCGCTCCTTCAAACTGCCGTAAACATCGCGGACAGCTTCTCCCTGCTGATACGCAGATAATCCCTGTCCCTTGAGAAAACCTCGAGCGTGATCGTATCGTCGTATCCGATCTCCCTCAGAGCCTTCACAACCCGTGGAAAGTCGATGGAACCAGCTCCGATGGGGAGATGCTCATCATCCCGACCCGAATTATCGCTCGCGTGAATATGGCCGATCCTGCCGGCGTGCCTGTGGATAAAAGCGCTGATTCTCTCGATGCCGCCGATGTGCGCATGTCCCGTATCCAGTGCAAGCCTTGCAGAAGGAAACCTGCGGAAAAGCGCATCGAAGTCTTCCGGGTTTACCAGGGAGCACGACCGTGGAAAAAGGTTTTCTACACAAATCGGAAAACTCAACCGTTCGGCCTCGTTCAGGATCCGGTCCAACGCCTCAACGGCATATTGGCGTGTCTGCTCCAGCATCATGGTGCCCAGCCCTTGTATGAAGCTTGGGTGAAGAACCACTTTCAGAGGTTTGAGATCAGAGGCTTCCTTGAGCGAAAGGATCGTCTCCTGGATGGAGGCTTCCCTCAAGCTCTCCGTCGGGTCCGCCGTGGAGACGAAGGTCGGCAGATGGCAGACAACCGCCATCCCGTACCGGGCCAGTCCATCCAACACATCCCGCCTCTGTTTCCTGATGAGGGTATGATGGGCCTGGGGGGGATCCATTGTCAGCTCGAGATAGTCGAATCCCATTCTGCCGATTTCATGGATTTCCTGCAGAAGAGGCCGCAACGGAGAATTCATCGCCCCGTAAAGCATTTCAAAAGTTCCTTTTCGGTATTCTGAGCAACCGACTCGCCCTGGAAGATCGTTCACCGCAGAGACGCAGAGGGCGCAGAGTTGACAATTTTTTCATTGCCGGTGGCACATCCCGTGGTTTGTGCGGGGAGATGCCGGCAAATGAAAAGAACGCTGCTCTTCGAGATATGTGTGAGCTGCCTACTTGCCTGTATCGGTTTTCTTTTGGCTTGCAGTCGTCTCCCCCGCAAACCGGCGGGACGTGCCGCCTGCAAGCCAAAAACAAACATTCTCTGCGAACTCCGCGCCTCTAGCGCAGCGGGCGGTGAAATGATTTTACCATATATGAACCGCACTCCTTCCGTGATCATACTGGCTCGCCAGGCCGGGCAGCTCCGGCCAGCCACTCCTTGCCTTCTGCGTAGAGCTTCTCCACGGCCGGCCCGCGAAGACCGGGAAGACCCTCCTTTACCTTGAACCCGTTCTTCGATTGCAGATAGCCCAGGTGCTTATATCCTTCCGGGAAACGGCTGAGCACTTTGCCGTCGAGATGGAGAACCGCAGCCGGGTCGACCGGGACGATCCAGTCCTTTTCGTAGATCGGCTGCCGCCGGACAATGGCCCAGCGGCCTTCCCGCTTGTCGAAGAAATCATAGAACCGGCCCATGCACGAAACATCCACAGGCATGCCGTCCAACAATGCACGCTGATATATAGTCATTTTCGTTTGGGAGATCGCTCTGGTTCCGGCAATGTCACATGTCCACCCTCCGAGCAGGTGCAGAATATTCACTCCCTTATTAAAGCCTTCACGGCTCACTTCGATGAACTCCCGTGCAGGTCCCTGAAACCAGGTGGCCGTCATCCAGCCGTCCGGGTGCCACACGGTTGCAAAGCGTTCCCAGTCCCCGGAGTCGCGGTACAAAACCCAATTTTCCACGACTTCACGAATTGCGAGTTTTTCGCCGGTCAAGACATCGAGCATGGTTCCTCTCCTTCCCTGGTATTCGACTTTCAGTAACACCTTAGCTTTATGAAACAAAGAGCTGATGAGGTCGGGCCTGCGCCCAATTTCAAAGAGCTCCTAAGAAACTTCATTTCAGGTTTCAGTGTTCAGGTGTCAGAAAACTGATGAACTACTTTGCTGACACCCGACACCCGACACCTACAGAGTTTCTTTCATCTATAAGCCTGGCGCCTGGCGCCGGGGTTGGTTGCTAAAGTGTTACGACTTTCAAAGGGGATCTTTTAAAGCGCATTATACAATTTCCCCGACAAAGGCAAAGAACAAATAACCCCAATGCAAGGAGAGTGGAGTGGATGCGGGACTTCACTTGTGGTACGGTATGAAGTGATCGAAATTCCGCCAAGCATGAAGGAGCAAAAAATGACCAAGGACCAAATGAAGATTTCCATTACCTACTGCGGCGCCTGAAACTACTTTCCGCAAGCCTCCAGTCTGGCGGCCGCAATCTCAAAAGAGCTCGGGATCGAGGCTGAGCTGATCCAGGGAAAGGGCGGGGTATTCGACGTGGTCGTGAATGACGATCTCGTTTTTTCCAAGAAGAAAGTGCACCGGTTTCCCCAGCATGAAGAGATCCTCAGCAAGCTGCGAAAGTGAGCAGGGGAGGGGGAGATAGACTCCCGGAGTTCAGGGTCCAGAATGAACGAAAGAGTCTTTCCTGAACACCGAACACTGAACGCTGAAACTAGAAGAGATCTTCATCCCCTCCCCTTGCATATCCTGATTCGAGCCGGGTCACTCATCCCTTCACCGCTCCCGCAGTCAAACCTTCGACAATGCGTTTCTGAAACGCGAAAACTACCACGATGAGAGGAAGGGTCACTGTGACCGAGGCGGCCGCGATTTCTCCCCAGGGGATTTCATGCACCCCGGGGAAGAGCGCAATGGCCACCGGAACGGTTCTCGACGCCTCTGTCGCCGTGAAGGTGAGGGCGAAGAGGAACTCATTCCAGGAGAAGATGAACACGAGAATGGCCGTGGTGAAGAGACCGGGGAGCGAAAGGGGAAGCATGATGCGATAAAAACACTGGAAAGGCGAGCAACCGTCCACCCGTGCGGCGCGATGGATTTCGTCGGGTATCTGTCTGAAAAAGTTCGTGAGGATCCATATCGAAAGAGGCAGAGAGAAGCTCGTGTAGGTCAGGACAAGCGCCCACAACGTATCGCGCAGCCCAAGTCCCCTGATGATCAGATAAAGGGGGCTGACTGTGGCAATAGGGGGAAACATGGATGCGGAGAGCACAAACCCAAGGACGGCGGCCTTGAAGGGCGTTCCCAGCTTGGCAAGAGCGAACGCGCAGAGGGAGCCGATGCCGAGGGAGAGTCCGGTGGTCATGGCAGCGACCCCTGCACTGTTGGCCATGCACTTCACAAAAGACCGTTCGGCAAGCACAGAAATGTAATGATCCATGGTGAACCGGTCGGGCAGAATCGGGGGGAGTGTTGTAAGGATTTCGTTCGGCTTCAGGCTCGTCACAAGTTGCCAGAGCAGCGGGCCGAGGCAGAAAACACAGAGCATGAGGAGCATTGCGAAATGGGCCGGCCGTTTCATGCTGCAATCCCTCCCCGCAGCAGGCGCGCGTAGAAGAGACTGATCATCCCGACGCAGAGAAAAACCATGATCGCCAGGGTCGAGCCATAGCCGAACTGAAGCGTCTGGAAGAGCATCTTGTATGCATAGATGGAAAGGGTCTCGGTGGTGTTGGCCGGACCGCCGCCGGTCAGAACATACACCGCGTCGAAGATCCTGAACGCGTCGAGGGTCCTGAAAGTGAGAACCACGAGGATTACGGGCTTCAGGAGGGGGAGGGTGATCCTCCTGAAGATGTCCAGGCTTCCTGCGCCGTCCACACGGGCCGCCTTGTAGAGCTCTCTTGGGATGACCTGCAGTCCTGCCATGAGGAGGATCGCCACAAAGGGCGTGGTTTTCCAGACATCCATGAACACCGCACCGTTCAGTGCCCAGAAGGGACTTCCCAACCAGTTGATGTCAGTCCCCAGCAGGTAGTTGAGGATTCCGAAATCGCTGTTGTACATCCATTCCCACATCTTTGCGGAGACCACCGTCGGGATTGCCCAGGGCACGAGGACAATCGCCCTGACAATGCCCCTCATGCGAAAAGCCTTGTCCAGGAGAACGGCAATGGCAAGGCCGAGAATGAGCTCAAGGGTGACCGATACGACCGTGAAGTAGAGCGTGTTCCGAAAGGCGTTCCAGAATCGCTCATCCCCGATGAGAAAGAGGTAGTTGTCCAGGCCGGTGAAACGGCTGATCCCGAAGATGGGGAGTTTGCGGTGGAAGCTGAGGTACAACGCGTAGACAGCGGGGTAGACGGTGATCAATGCGATGAGGATGAGGGATGGAACAATGAAGGGCGTGCCGTCATTGTGTCGTTTCACCGGTCGGCCTCCAGGATGTGTTGGATCTGACGGCGGGTCGAGGCCAGAGCCGCTTCCGGACTCCTGATTCCGGAGATGATCGCACTGAACTCGGGCTGCATCACCTGTGTCATCATCATGTAGTAAGGGGACACGGGGCGGGGTCTTGCCTTCATGAAGATGTCATGGAGGGAAACGATGAATGGCTGCATGGCCCTCAGCTCGGCATCCTGGTAAAGCGACCTGCGTGTGGGCTTGTAGCCGATGGTGATGGCGGCGGTTTTTTGAACATCGGGCGAAGAAAGAAAGCGGACGAGCTTTTCCGCGGCCTCAGGATTTCTTGAGAAACGGTTTACACCCAATTGCCAGCCTCCCAGGGTCGATATGGGTGTTTTGCCGGGAAAGGAGGGGAGAGGCGCGATGCCGACTTTGCCCCGGAGGGGCGATCCTTCTGCATTATAGATATTCCACACGTACGGCCAATTGCGCATGAACAGGGCCCTTCCGTTCCCGAAGATATGCCTTGTCGGTTCCTCCATGGCCGTGGTGACGAGCGGGGGAGTGATTCCCGACTCGATGAGATTTCTCATGAAGGCGGCAGCCTCCATGTTCTCCCTGCTGTCGATAACCAGACGGCCTTCTTTCAGGACATCGCCTCCGTTACCCCAGAAGAATTCGAGGACATTACAAACGAGTCCCTCATATTGTTTCCCCTGCCAGATGTACCCATAGAGGTCCTTTTCCCGGGGCGTGATATGCTGTGCCGCTTCAACGAGTCCATTCCATGTCCTGGGAGGGGAAAAGCCGTATTTGTCCAGAAGGTCTTTCCTGTAATATAGCACCCCTGCATCGAGATACCAGGGAACGGCATACATCCGGCCCCTGTAGGTAACCGCTTCCATGGGGCCGGGGAAGAAATCGGACCTCTCCTGCTCGGAGGCCAGATGACTTAAATCCCTGATCCACCCTGCCCTGGCAAATTCCGGGACCCATATGACATCCATGCTCAGGACGTCAAAATCAGAGGTTCTCCCCTCAAGATTGAGCGTGTAGAACTGGTGCTGCTCGTCGGTTGAAGCCGGAAGGGTCTCCTCCCTGACTGAAATTTCCGGATTCTCGGATTCAAACCGATCGAGAATCGCCCTGAAGATTGAGGGATCGCCGGAAATCTTACCATGCTTGAATACGATGATACTCCTCGCAGCCTCTTCAGACGGACGTTTCCTTTCGCTGCATCCGATAAATAAGAGGAAGCAGAGAAGAGTAATTGCCGCGATGAAAATCGTGCTCCTGGTTCCCATGCAAAAAGTATAGCAAAAGCGCTCTTTCGGGGGAACTTTTACCGTAGGAGTATGAAATCGTCTGGCGTTCACGACGCGTCAGGAAAGAACACGGATCTTGACAAATCCCAACCAGAAAACGGAAATCGGTGGGTAATGGGTTGGGGGGCGCTGCTTCTTGAAATGCCCCTTGGGGTGGCTATAACCAGATTGCGTTATTATCTTAAAACGAATGAAAGAAGAACGAAGGTGAAAGGCAATTCCAGGAAAGAAGAAAAGGGCTCCAAAGGAAAACCTCAAATGCGGCAAATACGCTTGAGGGGGGACAATGGCCCTGTCGATAAAGTGATCGAGCGTTTGATCGCTTTGACAGGGGGCGTTCGGAGACACGCACTCGTCCGGGAGATGATCCTGACGTCTTTGAAGGCCGGTCAGGAGGACACGGGGGGTGTCAACCTCAAGCTGATGAATACGTCTCTAAAGGAGATGAGGTATACGGCAAAGGTTTTCGGCGCCTATCCCGGCATGAGAAAGATATCCGTTTTCGGCTCGGCTCGCACCAGACCGGATCAGGAGCCTTATAAGACTGCCTTTCTGCTGGGCAGGAGACTCGCAGAAAAGGGATACATGGTGATTACCGGCGGCGGGGGGGGGATCATGCAGGCGGTAAACGAGGGGGCCGGGTCCGAACACTCCTTCGGAATCAGCATTCGACTTCCCTTTGAGCAGGCAAACCCAATTGTCCTTGGAAGCCCAAGGAGCGTGAACTACAAATATTTCTTCAATCGCAAAGTAGCCTTTATCAAAGAGTCCGATGCCGTCGTTCTATTTCCCGGAGGATTCGGAACCCTGGATGAGGCCATGGAACTCCTGACACTTGTCCAGACAGGCAAACGGAATCCGCTCCCGATACTCCTTGCGGAGGAGACCGGCGGCTCCTATTGGCTGGATTGGATCCGCTTCGTGCGGGAAACCGTACTCACGAACGGATATATCAGCGAACCTGATCTCAGGCTCTTCCAGAGGGTTGAAACCGTGGATGAGGCGGTAGCGGCCATCGATCTCTTCTATCGGCGCTATCACAGCCTGCGCTATGTCGGTGACGATCTGGTGATTCGTCTGAGCTCGAGTATTGAACCTCGCCGGCTGGAGAAACTGCAGAGGGGTTTTTCCGACATCCTTGCACCACAGGGCGTGATGTGTTGTTCGGGGCCTCTGCCTGCCGAGATGGATGAGCCGGAGATCAGTCATCTTTCGAGACTGGTCGTGAAATTCAACAGGAGGGATTTTGCACGGCTCAAGGAATTCATCGATGCCATCAACAGCGACTGAACATTCGGCATGGAGCCTTTCTTTCGTCCCCGGTCGTCGGTCCGGTCTTAAATTATCCTGGGAGAGAGAATCTCCGAGAGGCTGCCGGAGAGCGCTGTCAGATCGAAGGGCTTTTGGATGAATCCGTCGCAGCCCCTGTTCAGGATTTCCTGCGCCTGTCCGTTCAGGCTGTACCCGCTTGAGAGAAGCACCTTCACATGGGGATTGATCTGCCGCATCCTGTCGAAGGTCTCCCCTCCGCCCATATGGGGCATGATCATATCAAGGATCACGAGATCGATCTCCTCCTGATGAGACTTGTACAATCTCAGTGCCTCCTCCCCGCTGCCTGCCTGAAATACATCATAGCCCAGGGCGGTCAGCATCTGTCCGGCCAGGGTGAGAATCGTATCCTCATCGTCGACAAAAAGTATCGTGCCGCTGCCGGTGGAGATCTCCGGGATCGTGTCCTTCTTTTCCGATTTGGATATCTCCTGCGTTGCCGGGAGATAGATGGAAAAGGTGGTGCCGCGGCCGGGTTCCGACTCGACGTCGATGTACCCTCCATGAGCCTTGATGATGCCATAGGATGAGGCGAGCCCCAGGCCGGTGCCTTTGGCCAATCCCTTGGTCGTGAAAAAAGGCTCGAAGATATGCTCCAGAGTATCTTTGTCCATGCCCGTGCCGGTGTCGCGGACGCTCAGCATGACGTAATTCCCGAGCTTCGGTCTGTATGGCTTCCCTTCCATGTCATCCGGGTCGACATTCCTTGTCATGAGGTACATGTCTCCTCCGCGGGGCATCGCTTCAGCGGCATTGACGTAGAGATTGAAGATGACTTGCTCGATCTGGCTTCGATCAGCCCGGACTGAAGACAACTCCTCTGCCAGTTGAAAATGCACCTGGATCTCTTTCTTGGCGGAGCCGAAGGTCTCAGCCGTTTCCCTGACCATTGTGTTCAAACTGATCGGCTTTACCTCATACTTTCCCTCCATCGCATACCCGAGAAGCTGTCTCGTCAGGTCGGATCCGCTCCTGACCAGCGTCTCAATCACTTTGAGGTTGCCGTGGTGCTTGTGCTCCGAGCTCGTATCCAGGAGCATCAAGGATACGTTCCCCAGGATGCCCATAAGCAGATTATTGAAATTGTGCGCAATCCCGCCCGCCAGGGTTCCAAGGGATTTCATCCGCAACGCCTGCTGGAGCTGTGCGCTGAGCTTGGCCCGTTCCTCTTCCGCCTTCTCCAGATCCGTGACATCCAGCGCAAAGCCGATGAGTCCCAGGACCTTCTGATCGGGGCCTTTATATGGGATTCTGTCGATCAGCACCCGTCTTTTTCCCCAGGGAGTGGTGATGGATTCTCTCTTGTTCAGGACAGGCTCTCCGGTTCTTATCACCTCCAGGTCCCTTTTATACGTTTCAGGGTCATATTCCGGAAAAAGATCGCTGTACTTCCTGCCGACAACGCTGTTAGCCGAAATACCGACTGCCTTTGCGAAGCTCCTGTTTGCGCGTATGAGTCTCTGATCCGCATCCTTGTAGAAAACAATTGCCGGGGTGGAGTCAAGCATGATCTCCAATTCATGGGCCTTTTGCTCCACGATCTTCTGCAGCCTCTGTACATCCCTCGTTCTCTCCGCCACCATGCTTTCCAGTTTGGAAACCATTTCGAAATAGTTGGTGGTGGCGATCTCGTTTTCTTCCTTGGTGAGACGAAGATCGTTCCTGAGATGCTTGACCTGGGTCTCCAGAGTCGCAATCTTTTCATTGAGGTCCAAAATGGCTGAGCTTTCTCCCATCACCCCAAAAGCCCCTGTTCTTCCATTCTCGTGATCTGCTCTTGAACATCCTGTATAATCAGGTCGAGGCCGCGGCGCTCGACCCCGGACTCCCTCATACATCGGTTGAACAGCCCTTTATTATGATTCCGGTTGTCCACATGCCCGATCTTCTTTTCCTGGCACAATGTGTCTGCAAGGTACAGGGTGCAGGTCATCCTTTTGAATCGAGAGGAAGCCGGGTCAGGATTGTGGTGCTGCCCGATTGCCGAGCAGAGTTCTTCGGGCATGTCCCAAGCGGACATCACCGCTTTTCCCAGCTCGGCGTGGTCGAAACCGAAAGTCAATTTTTCCGTTTCCGTGAACTCCGTCTCTTCCTCTGCTGATTTTTTCAAGATCTCGCTGAACTGCTCGTGGCAAAACTGATCCACGACAATGAGCCCTATGTCATGAAGCAGGCCGGCGGCATAGATGTTTTCACCCTTTTCTCCGAATTCCCTCCTGTAGATCATCTTCCCCATGACTGCGACCGCAACAGAATGCTTCCACAAGGAGAGCCTTGAATACCCGTCCGTGGCTTTGTCGTCCGAAAAAATTCTGCAGACTTTTTGATGTAGCGCCATTTCCTTGATGGCTTCAAACCCGACCCAGAGGATGGCCTTGAGGATTTCGCCTATCTTCGACGGGGGACAATAGTAGGCGGAATTGGCAACCTTCAACACCTGAGCGGTGAGCGGAGGGTCGACCTCTATCAGCTCTTTCAACTCCTTGGCAGTGGATTGGGGGTCATTGATGATCTTGAGGATCCCGGATACCACATTCTTGATGGAAGATATCTCCGAGTCTCTCACCAGGTTCAAGATCTTTTGAAGGTTTTTGGGAATCTCTTTCTGCGGGACCATCGACTACCTTTCTGAAATTCACAGGAATCGTTTTCATGCCCCCGTCATGTCCATCGGGTATGCGCCCGGACAGATACCACCCTTTTTCGGCCCCATTCGTTGCGGTCCCGAATAGATTCGCTGAAAAGGCCTGATAGTGTATCGGAACATGAAGGGTGCAACTTGAACCGAAACAGCGCGAGAGTCCAAGACAGATGGAAAGTCCTCCCGATGTCGAAGATTCCCTGCAGCTTGTTATAGCGAAGCGGAAGATTGGCACCCGCCCGAAGGGTGTTCGAGGGGTAGCGAAGAAAAATCCCTGGATCCCGCGGCGGTAGAGCTTGTCTACTCCTCCGGGCGAATGACCCTCTTGAGCCGAATTTCGAAAATCGTATACAGGGTCGGAATGAAGACCAGGGTCAGAAGGGTGGAGACGGAGAGCCCTCCGATAACGGCAATGGCCATGGGCGCATTCGATTCGGAGCCCTCGCCAAGGCCCACAGCCATGGGAATAAGGCCAAGGATCGTGCAGAGGGTGGTCATGAGAATGGGTCTCAGCCTGGTCCTTCCGGCAAGCACCACGGCCTCTTCGATTCCCAGTCCCTTTGCGCGCAGCCGGTTCGTGTAATCGATCAGCAGGATTCCATTGCTGACCACGATCCCGGCCATCATGATGACGCCCATGAAGGAGGTTACGGAAAGATTGGTTTCGGTCAGGAAAAGGGCCCACAAGACCCCGATCAACCCAAGCGGCACGGAGAACATGATGATGAAGGGGTCGAGGAGGGACTTGAACTGGGAGGCGAGTACCATGTACACCAGGACGACCGCCAGGAGAAACGCGCCCATCAAAGAGTAGAAAGAGTCCTGCTGGCTCTCCACCGCTCCTGCCAGGTTGATCTTGAAGTTCGCGGGGAGGTCCAACTCGTCCAGTTTGGATTGTATCTCGGCTGCCACGCTCCCCAGATCACGTCCGAAGGTATTGGCGGTTACGTGAATGACGCGCTGCTGATATTTCCGCTCGATCTGGATCGGTCCGGCTCCCCGAGTGATTTCTGCAATATTGTCCAGGGAGATGGGCTGGCCCTGGGGATTGAAGATGAAGATCTGGCTGAGATCGTCCAGCGAAGCCCTGTCTTTTTCCTGGGCGCGTACGGTGATGTTGTACTGATTTCCCGTCTGGGGATCGGAGAAGATGGATGCTCGATATCCGTTGATGAAAGTCTGCACTGCCCTCGCCACCTGGGCGACGCTCAGCCCCATCAGCGCCGCTCTCACACGGTCGATGACGATGTTCTGTTGCGGGTAGTCCTGCTCCCTGCTGACGCGAACATCCTTTGCCCCCGGGGTGGAGCGCACCAGGGCCGCCACCTCCTCGGCAATTTTTTCGGATATCTTCAGCTCGTAACCTAAAATCTCCACATCGATCGGGTTTTCATTACCGAAAGAGATGAGCCTGCTTACGATTCCGCCCGAGGTGAAGAAGACCTTCACACCGGGGAATTTTTCCAGCAGCTTTGGCCGCAGTTTTTCCATCAGCTCGTCGGAGGAAAGGCTTCGTTCTCCAGGGTCCACGAGCTTGCAGCGGACCCACCCCATATGCGGTCCCGTGTTCTGGGACCAAATGGCCGAGACGCCACCCGAGGGCATGCCGAAATTAACCTGAACCGCCTCGGTTTCGTTTCCGATGGCGAGGTCGATGATCTCCTCCATCTGTGCCGCCACCCGCTCCGATTCCTCCAGGCGGGAGCCCACGGGCAGTTGCACCCAGAACCGGAACTGGCTTTCATCCATGGACGGAAAGAATTCGCTGCCGATAAAAAAGTAGAGAGGCAGGCTGCCGATCAGCACGGCTAAAACACAGACGACCACGCTCTTGCGGCGTCGGAGCGTCCATGTCAGTACGGATTGATATCCCGCGTCGATGCGGTCGAATCCCGACTTGAGTCTCCACTTCAAAGACTGGATCGAGGTGGGGGAGGAGGGGAGGACATCTTCAGTTTCCGGATGAAGGTACTTCCGGGAAAGAACCGGTATCACGGTGAGGGATACGAAATAGGAGGCGATCAGGGAAAAGGCGACGGTGAGCGCAAGAGGGGTGAAGAGCAGCTTGGCAATTCCGGTAATGAATACCACAGGGAGGAAAACAACGATGGTCGTGATGGTGGAAGCCAGAACGGCCATGCCCACTTCACCGGAGCCCTGGATGGCCGCCTGCTCCGGAGACTCCCCCGCGCTTCGATGGCGGTAGATGTTTTCCAGGACAACAATGGCGTCGTCTACCAGACGGCCTACGCCCAGGGCCAGACCTCCAAGGGTAAACATGTTGACGCTGAGTTTACTGAAATAAAGAAGACTGAAGGCACAGACGATGGATATCGGGATAGAGAGGGAAACAATCAGGGTGCTCCGGACATTACGAAGAAAGATCAGGATGACCAGCACCGCCAGCACCGCGCCGATCAGCGCCTCATGCTGCAGGTTCTTGATGGAGTTCCGGATGTATACGGATTGATCGAAGAGTTCCAGCATCTCCACTCCCGGAGGCAGGAGCTTCTTGATTTTCGGCATGGCTTTGCGCACGTCGTCCACTACCTGGATCGTGTTGGTTCCCGACGTTTTTTGAACGGAAAGGGCCACTGCCGGCTGCCCATTCACCCGTATCAGGTTTGTCTGCTCCTCGAAATCGTCCCTCACCTCTGCAACGTCGCGGATATAAAGCGGATGGTTTTGGATATTGGTGACGATGATGTCCTCAATGGGTCTGACCAGGCTGAATTGAGTCTCGGTAAAGAGCCGGTAATCGAACGGCCCCGCCTTGATGTCTCCGGAGGGGAGGATCAGGTTGGCCTGCTGAACCGCCTGGATGATTGCTTCCGGAGAAAGATTGAAGGCCTGGAGCCTCTGCCGGTCGAAGTGGATCTGGATCTCGCGGACTTTTCCGCCCACCACCCTGGCGGAGGCAATGTTGGGCACGTGTTCGATCTCGGGCTCGATGACGTTGTAGGCGAGATCGTAAAGCTGCCCCTCTGAGAGTCCTCCTCCCATAAGGGTGATATAGATCACGGATATCTGGGAGACATCGAATTTTCGGATGATCGGGTACTCGACATCCCTGGGCAGGTCTCCATGTACCAGATTGACCGACTGGAGCACGTCGGACTGGGCGCTGTCGAGATTGGTGCCCCAGTTGAAGTAAATGGTCACGACGGAAGCGCCCTGTCGCGAGATCGAGGAGACGTACTTGACGCCGTTCACGGTGGAGACCGCCTTCTCGACCGGATAGGTGACCGTCCGCTCAATATCCTGGGGGTTTGCACCGGGATAAAAGGTTGCGACCGTTATTGAAGGGTAGGTGATCTCCGGGAACATATCCACGGGCAACTTGGAAAAAGAGATGGCGCCCAGGATAATCGCGCCCAACACAGCCATGAGGACCGTAATGGGATTATGGAGCGCAAATCGTGCCAGGTTCATAAATTTCTCACTGGAGCGACAGCCTCACCTGACTTCCATCCTTCAGGGATGCCTGTCCTGCTGTAATGACCTGTTCTCCCGGGCTCAGCCCCTGAACTATCTCGACCGCCGTATCCCGTACCACGCCCTTTCTGATGTTCCGGCGAACGGCCTTGCTTTCCTGCAGCACAAAAACAAAATCCTTATCGACATCGGTGACCAGACTCTGGATTGGCACCATGACGGCGTGGGCATTGGATCGCAGGATGATCTCGGCTTTTCCGAACATTCCCGGCTTCAGGACAAAGTCGGGGTTGGGAATGGAAATCTGGATTTCCGCGGTGCGGGACTGCAGGTCCAGTGCGGGGGTGATGATCTGGATGGTGCCGGAGAAGACCCGATCGGGGAAGGCATTGATGGTGATCTTCACAGGCTGGCCTTTTTTGAGGTGGATGAACTCCCTTTCGATGACATTGACGACCATCTTCATTTCACTGAGGTCCATCAGCGTGAGGATGCGCGTTGTGTCTTTGACCATCGTGCCGGGGTCCACAAACCGTTTCGTCACCCCTCCCTTTATGGGAGAGACGATGATCAGGTTCCGGAGTTGGGCCTCGTACAAAGACAAAGTAGCCTTTGCCTGGTTGACCTGCGCCTCGACGAGCGCAATATCGTTCTCCCATGTCTTCTTGCGGACGCTGTTCATGGCTAGATCGTAGGCTGCCTTGGCCACGTTGTACCTCATCCGCACTTCGTCCAGTTTCTGGCGTGCGACGAGATTCTTGTCGTGCAGCTCCTGGTTTCGGTTCAGGTCCACCTCGGCCAGCTCCAGGTTCGCCCTGGCGTGCTGGATCTGGGATTGAACCGTCTCCTGAGCCGTTGCGGTGACCTGCTTCAGGCGCGCCTTGGCAGCTTCCAGGCTGGCGCGGGCCTGAGCCACAGCGGCCTCTGCCTCGCGCTTGTCCAGGGTCGCGATCTCCTGACCGACTTCGACAAGATCTCCTTCCCGAACGTGGACCTCTTCTAACCATCCCTGCACTTTGGAGTAGATGGTGACCTGGTAAATCGGGGCAATATCGCCGTTTCTGACTATTTTGTCCTCGATCAATCCCTGAGTCACAGGGGCGACTTCCACAAGAGGGATCTGGCCTAATCTCCCTCTTTTCGGCTCTTCCTTTTTGGCGGAGATCACCTGTACGGCGCGAAATGCCCCCAGGCTTCCTACTGCCACAATCACCAGTATGATCAAGATCTTTTTCATTTACCGCCGGTCCCCGGGAATTTCTCGACGTGCGAGTATAGGACAAATCCTCTTGCCTGCCAAGGGGCAAGGGGTGTAATTGCATTATAACAGATCGAAAGATTAAAGGGAGAGCATAAGAAAAAATGAAAAGCCGCGACAAGGCCCCTATCGTTTCCGTGGTGGGCTTTTCGGGTTCCGGGAAGACAACCTATATCGAGCGGTTGATACCGGCCCTGAAATCCCGCGGGCTCAAGGTGGCGACCATCAAACATCATCATCATGGGTTTGAGTTGGACAAACCCGGGAAAGATACGTGGCGGCACAAACAGGCCGGCGCGGCCGTTACCGTGATTTCATCCCCCAGCCGGATCGGCGTGGTCATGGATGTGGATCACGATCATTCACCGGAGGAACTGGCGCTGTTTGCACCCGGTGTCGATCTGATTCTCACTGAGGGATACAAGAGAGGCCCTTATCCCAAGGTGGAGATCTTCAGGCCAGAGGCCACGGAAAACAAGAGACTCTTCTGCCTCGACGATCCCGCCCTGCTGGCCGTGGTAAGCAGCGAGAACCTCACTTTGCGGGTGCCTGTTTTTGATTTTGAGGATGTCACCGGGGTTGCCGAACTGCTGATTCAGACGTTCGGTCTCAAAGCTCACGCAGAAACAACCTGACAAGTCCGCCAGGTCGAATTTGGCCAACGGCAATTCAGTAAATAATGCCCTCTGGGCGCAGGTCAAAGTCCGGGTTCTCTGTGCCGGGATTCTCTACAGGGCTTCTATGAGGATCTCCGACAGCTCCTTCACGGGGAGACCTTTTTCCGTGGCCGGATCCTCCAGGGTCATCACACAGAAGGGGCAGCTTGTTGCGAGCACTTCGGCGCCTTTCTCCACTGCCTCCAGCACCCTCCTCTCGCTGTTTCTTGTGTAAGGATGCTCGGCTTCGAAGAACATCCTCCCTCCGCCTCCTTCGCAGCAGAGCGAATTCTCCCTTGCCCAGGTAAACTCGAGCAGTTGAAGCCCCTCAATGGATTTCAGGATATTCCTGGGGGCGTCGAAGACCTTGTTCTGCTTTCCCAGGAAGCAGGGGTCATGATAGATGACCTTCTTGGCATAGGCTGTCTTCGGGGCGACGGCGCCCTTTTCGATCATCTCAGCCAGAGGCTCGGTGTAATGGGAGATTTTGATTCCGAGATCGCCATACTCGTTTTTCAGGGTGTTCATGCAGTGAGGGGAGAGAGCGATGATCTCCTTTACGCCGTACTTCTTAAAAGTTGCCGCGTTCTGCCCTTGCAACTCCTCGAAGAGCCCTGCCTCCCCCATTCTTCTTATCTCATTGCCGCAACAGGATTCCTCCGCGCCCAGAATTCCGAATTCGAACCCCGCCTTGTTGAAAATCCTGGCCACGTTCAGGGGAATGACCATGCACCTCGGATCGTAGGCCTGAATGCAGCAGGTAAAAAGCAGCCTTTTGGACTGCGTTTCCTTTACATGGGGAACCTTGAAATCCAACTCGGCGGTCCAGGCGCCTCTCTTGGGCTTGGGCCGGCCCCAGGGATTCTTCTGAACATAGGTGTTCTCGAGAGCCTTCTGTATGGTTGTCGGGATCTGCCCTTCCTCGACAAGGGAAGCTCTCAGCTCGATGATCATCTCCGAAGGTTTGACATCCCTTGGGCATCTGAGGGTGCATTCCCCGCAGGAGGTGCAGTACCAGGGAAGGGATTCTTCGACTTCACGCTGCAGCAGATTTTTCCTGACGAGCTTTCTTATGTTGAAAGGAGTAATGGAGGTTTCAGGGCAACTCCCTGAACACATTCCGCACTGCATGCACATAGAAACCTTGCTCAATTTCTCATCGGCCATAGGAGGACTCCGTTTAGAGGAAGTGCCTTTTCTCCCGGAATAGAACCGTGAAAAGAGGCTAAAGAATTGTTAAATGAATCGCGGCTCAGTGTCAAGGCGATTCAGGTTCCTCTCAGCCACCCAGGACGGAAAGACACCGGGATATTCATTATGACTCTCTTTGTGTCTTAGTGCCTTGGTGGCTGATCTCCAGCTTTCCGTTCTTGCTTTTTCAGCCCCTTTGTCTATTATGATAGACGCACGGGGATCAGCGATCCCTTCCTTTTTTTGGGGAGAGTAAGGCTTGGCAATAATGATGAGCCTGCCAAGGAGGGACGAGAATGAAAAAGATCGTATTGCTCCGCCATGGTGAGAGCACCTGGAACATGGAAAACCGGTTTACAGGCTGGACAGATGTTCCGCTCAGCGAAAAGGGTACTGCGGAGGCAGTAGAAGCCGGCCGGGTTCTGCTCAAGGAGGGGTACTCGTTCGACGTGGCTTTCACGTCCGTACTGAAGAGAGCCATCAAAACTCTCTGGATCGCACTGGAGGAGATGGACCTCATGTGGATTCCGGTCTTCCGAAGCTGGAGACTCAACGAGCGGCATTACGGCGCACTTCAGGGGTTGAACAAAGCGGAAACCGCGGAAAAGCACGGTATGGAAAAGGTCAAGATCTGGCGCAGAAGCTATGACATTCGTCCGCCCGCCCTCACCCCGGACGATCCCCGGTTCCCCGGCAGCGATCCAAGGTATGCGGGTCTGAGTCCGGAACAGGTGCCTCTGACCGAGTGTTTGAAAGACACGGTCGAGCGGTTTCTGCCCTACTGGCATGACACCATTGCACCGGCCGTAAAAGAGGGGAAACGGGTGCTCATTGCAGCTCACGGAAACAGCCTGAGGGCGCTGATCAAGTACCTGGACAATATTTCCGAAGAGGAGATTGTCGGACTGAATGTCCCGACGGGGATCCCGCTGGTTTATGAACTGAAGGAAGACCTGAGCCCGATACGCAGCTACTATCTGGGCGATCAGGAGGCTGTCGCAAAGGCCGCTCAGGCTGTTGCAGATCAACTCAAGGGGAAAAAGTAGACGCCATGTCCGACGAAGATCTTGATTTTACGGTTTCCCACCTCGGTGAACCCCGCATTCCCTCACCCATGCGGAACGCAAGTTTCGTGGTAGACGACCAACGCGTTCTGTTTCACAGCGATCTCGGGCTGATCTGCGGTTTTATGGAAAAAGGGATTCAACCTCCCCAATTCGAGACGGCCGGACCTCGGGAAAAGATCTACTTTGACCCTTCCAAGCTCAAGTGCGGTATCGTCACGTGCGGGGGATTGTGCCCCGGTTTGAACGACGTGATCAGGGCCATTGTTCTGGCGCTTATCCATCACTATGGGGTCAAGACCATCTTCGGATTTCGTTTCGGTTTTGAAGGATTGACCTATCGGCACGGGCACGTTCCACTGGAATTGACCCCGACCGTGGTGGAGGAGATCCACAAATTCGGAGGGTCCATCCTGGGCTCATCCCGCGGCCCGCAGGATATCTCCGAGATGACGGATACCCTCGAGAGAATGAATGTAGGACTCCTGTTCACCATCGGCGGGGACGGAACCCTGAGGGGTGCACAGGCTATTGCCGAAGAGATCGGCCGCCGTGGTCTCAAGATAGGCATCGTCGGCATTCCAAAGACCATCGATAACGACATCTCGTTTGTAGGGTCCTCATTCGGATTCGAGACGGCGGTCGCGGAATCCAGGACTGCCATTTATTCCGCCCATGCGGAGGCGGTCGGTGCGAGAAATGGAATCGGGCTGGTGAAACTCATGGGGCGCGAATCCGGCTTCATCGCCGCCAATGCCGCGCTGGCGAATAACGACGTCAACTTCTGCCTCGTGCCTGAGGTGTGTTTCAGCCTTGAGGGTTTCCTGAAAGTGCTGGAGCAGAGGCTGTCGAACAGAGGGCATGCCGTAGTCGTGGTCGGGGAGGGGGCCGGACAGACCCTGATGAAGGGAACGGGAGAACGGGACGCATCCGGGAACCCCCGCTTCAGCGACGTGGGTATTTTTCTGAAAAACAGGATCAATGAGCATTTCAGAAAATTGGGTATAGAGGTGAATCTCAAGTACATCGATCCGAGCTATACGATCCGCAGTCTGCCGGCGAACCCCCGCGATTCCGCTTTTTGCCTGCGCCTCGGGCACAATGCGGTTCATGCCGGCATGACGGGCAGGACAAACATGCTGGTCGGGTTCTGGAAAGGCGAATTCACGCATGTGCCCATTCAGCTTGCCACATCCAGCCGTAAGAGAATCGATCCCAACGGGAGACTCTGGAGCGACGTTCTGTGCTCCACCGGACAACCCAGAGCAATGGACTGATCCCATCAATGGACAATGGTGAACGTTGACACACCGGACCCGTCCAGGTTCCAGATATCCACCCGGCGCCAAGGTATTTCCCGATGGTGTCAATTTCTCCATTTTCAGTCAGAACGCCTCTTCTGTTCAGCTCCACCTCTATGAGCGGGAAGAGAGTGTAGAGCCCTTCCAGATCATCCAGCTCGATCCCGTACGGAACAGGACCTTCTTTTTCTGGCACGTCTTTGTGGAGGGACTTGGACCGGGCGCCGTTTACGCGTGGCGAGCAGACGGCCCGAATCACACCAAAGAGAAGGGGTACCGGTTCGACAGGGAAAAGGATCTCGTGGATCCCTATGCCCGTGCCGTTTCGATGAAACTTTGGGACAGGGCAAAGGCGATCGCACCGGGGGACAACAGGGGTTCGTCCATGCGGGCCATCGTCGTCAAAGAGGAATACGACTGGGAAGGCGATCGGCCCCTCAACCACCCGTCTGAGAAGATGATCGTCTATGAACTCCACGTGGGCGGATTCACCCGCCATTCCTCCGCCCTCACCGCAGCCCCCGGGACCTTCGCCGGGCTGGCGGAGAAAATCCCCTATCTGCTCGATCTCGGCGTCACCGATGTGGAACTCATGCCGATCATGGCGTTCGACGAGCAGGATGTACCCAAAAGCGCGGCTCTTCGGGGCCTGACCAACTACTGGGGCTACAGCCCCCACAGCTTCTTCAGCCTCCATCCGAGTTATTGTTTCTCCTGCGGACACCGGGAGCAACTCAAGGAATTCCGTGACATGGTGAAGAAATTTCACCGGGCCGGCATCGGCGTCATCCTGGACGTGGTTTTCAACCATACGGCGGAAGCAGGGGAAGACGGGGCAACAATCAACTTCAGGGGACTCACTAACGACATTTTCTACCACCTGGACCCGGAGGACCGGAGGATCTACAGGGATTTTACCGGCTGCGGGAACACCATAAACTGCAATCATCCCCTTGTTTGCAGCTTTCTGATCTCGTGTCTGGAATACTGGGTGCGGGAACTGCATGTGGATGGTTTCCGTTTCGATCTGGCGAGCGTCTTGAGCCGGGGGGAACGGGGGGAGCCCATGTACAACGCCCCTGTTCTTTGGAATATCGAATTCAGCAACGAGCTTTCCCGCAGCCATGTGATCGCTGAGGCCTGGGATGCAGGAGGGCTGTTCCAGGTCGGCGGGTTTCCGGGATTTCGCTGGGCCGAGTGGAACGGAAGATACAGGGATGTGATAAGGAAATTCGTTCGCGGCGACAGGGGTCTCATCGGCGAAGTCGCAACCCGTCTCGGCGGGAGCAGTGATCTCTATGAGCACCAGGGCAGGCTTCCCATAAACAGCATCAACTTCGTTACCTGTCATGACGGGTTCACTCTCCACGATCTGGTGAGCTATGAAAAAAAGCATAACGAGATGAACGGGGAGGAGAACCGCGACGGATGGGATGAAAATCTCAGTTTGAATTGCGGTGTCGAGGGGGAAACCGACGACCCGAAGATCCTCTCTCTCAGAGGGAAACTGGCGAAAAATGTCATGGCCGTCCTGCTCATCAGCCAGGGCGTCCCCATGATCCTTTCCGGTGACGAAATTCTTCGCACCCAGAAGGGCAACAACAATGCCTATTGCCAGGACAACGAGATCAGCTGGATCGACTGGACCCTCCTGGAGAAAAACAGGGAGATGCTCCGGTTCGTCCGCATGATGATCGGTTTTCGCAAACGCCATCCCTGCCTCATGCGGAGACATTTCCTCCGAGGGACACGGCAGGAGGGGGGAAGGGTCGCCGATGTGACATGGCACGGTCTCAGGCTGAACAAGCCCTTGTGGAATGACCCCGATGCGCAGGTCCTCTCCTTTACGCTCGGCGCCGTCCATCCGGAGGAAGAGGATCTGCACGTGATCCTCAACATGTCGGAAGGGACGTTTCAAATGGCACTGCCGGAGGTCGAAGGACGGTACTGGACCCTGGCCATCGACACTTCGAAGCCTTCGCCGGGCGATATCCTCGCGCCGGGCAAACAGCCGGTCGTCAGACGGAAGAGGATCCCGGTGAGAGGCCGGAGCGTGGTGGTTTTGGAGAGCAGACCGGTCTGAGGGACCAGAAGACAGAGGTCAGAGGTCAGAAGACAGAAGACAGAGGTCAGAAGACAGAAGACAGAAGGCAGAAGACAGAAGACAGAAGTAAACAAACGAAATTCCTTATCGCCCCGACGCTGTACAGAACATCACCTTGAGATTCTTCCACCCACATCCGTTCCCCTCCGACATCCAATAAGAAACATCGTTGGGGGAGTTTCTTGCCCGGAAACTCCACCTCTCCTCAATGAAAGGACCGTTTTTGCTCTTATAATCTTCTTTTGCTACTCCTAAGGTATACTTATTTGATATCCATTCTGGTACAATTGAAGATCCGTTCGATAAAAACGTTTTCCACGAGGAGTTGTAATGTCCACTGAAATTGAGAGACTCTATGCCGAGAGGGAAAAGAGGGTCCGGGATGCTATCGGCCTGAGAAAGCCGGATCGGGTTCCCATCGTCTCTGCTACCGAGATGTTTTTTATCCGTTCTGCAGGTCTGACGGCCGCGGAAGCGATGTATGATTATGACAAGATGGCCGCGGCATGGAAGAGTTCCATGAAAAGATACAACTGGGACATGGCTCCCCTGCAGCACGCTATCCGCTCAGGGCCTACCATGGAGTTGCTCGGCATGAAGACTTTCAAATGGCCCGGCTACGACCTGCCCGAGAACAGTTATTACCAGTGGGTGGAACGCGAATACATGATGGCAGACGAGTATGATGAGTTCCTGAGAGATCCGTCGGATTTTACCATCCGAAAACTCATGCCGCGAATGGCCACCAGCCTGGAGCCGCTGGGGAACCTTCCGCCGATCTCCTGGCTGGGCACCGGCTACACCCTGCTCGGCATGGGACCGACGATCACGGGGTTGCCGGCGATCCAGGAACTCATGGAGAGACTCCGAAAGGCAGGCGAGGAGAAAGCAAAATGGGACAGGATGCAGCAAAGGCTCCGTGAAGAGCTCGAGCAAATGGGCTATCCCCTCTTCACCATGGGGGTCACCTACTGCGCATTCGACTGGATCTCCGACTGCCTGCGCGGGATGAAAGGGTCCATGCTCGACATGTACAGGCAGCCGGGCAAACTCAAGGCGGCCATCCAACTCCTCGAACCCATGACAATCCAGATGGCCTTGACCGGGGCCGCCAAGAGCGGTATCCCGCGTGTTTGGATACCGCTTCACCGCGGGGCCGCCGGTTTCATGAACGATGGACAGTTCGATGAATTCTATTGGCCCTGTCTGAAAAACCTGATAATGGCAATCATTGAAAAGGGGCTCACGCCTGTGCCGTTTTTCGAGGGGGATTACACCCCCAGGCTCGAAAGGCTGGCGGAGTTTCCGCCGGGCAAGGTGCTGGGCCACTTCGACAGGATGGATCGAAAAAAATATAAGAAAATCCTGGGCGATGTGATGTGTTTCTGGGGCAACGTTCCCTCATCGCTCTTCATCGCAGGAACGCCGCAGCAGGTCAAGGATGACGTCAAGGAACTGATCGACATTTTTGCGGACAACGGCGGCCTCATCGTGGACGCCTCGAGCACCGGCCCGCCCCCGGAGTCGAAGCCGGAGAATGTGGAGGCAATGACCGAGGCCGTCTTTGAGTATGGCAGAAACGAGTAACCTGATTTTGAAAGCATGACGAGATCGTGGCTATTTAGGAGAAGACCACTCCGGTGTGCTCACCTTCTTACGAACAGGAAACCTTAAACCCAAAACCAAAATGGAGGTATGAATGAGAGGAGTTAGGGGTTACCACATTCCGGCGGTTCTTTTTTCTGCAATCGTTCTTGTGTTGGGGCCTGTCTCCATGGCATCGGCCGCAGAGCAATACACCATCAACTGCATCGCCGGGTTTGCAAAATCCACGCAGGTCACAAGTTTTTTTATCAAAGATTTTATGACGTCGGTTCAAAAGGCCGCTGACGAGAAATATCCAGGTCAATTGAAAATGGTGTTCAAAGGCGGCCCGGAACTGGTCCCCATCAACGAGCAGATCGTGGCCATTGAAAAAGGCATGGTCGACCTGATGTACACGTCCCCGGGCTTCTATGCCTCCAAGATGCCTGAACTCGATCTCATGAATATCACGACCATGAAGCCGTGGGAAGAAAAGGCCGTGGGCATGAATGACTATCTCGACAAGCTTCACAACGAGAAGGTCAACGCTCACTACCTTGTCCGGAACGGTATAGGCCGGGGGCACCAGTTCGGTCTCATCAAACCTGTCGAAAAGCTCGAGGACTTCAAAGGCATGGGCATTCGAGGAAATCCCACCACGGTCCAGATCGTGAAGGCTCTGGGGGCGAACCCCGTGCAGGTCGCTCCGGCTGACGTGTATACGGCTTTGGAACGAGGCGTTGTCCAGGCCCACATCACGCCCCCGATCATGCTTCGGACCCTGGGTCTCGTGAAAGTGACCAAGTATCTCCTGTTTCCTCAGTTCTTCGATTCCCCCAACGTGCTCATCGTGAACCTCAACACATGGAAGAAGCTGCCAAAGCATCTTCAGGACCTCCTCACCGAAGAAGCCGACAAGCACTCCCGGAACATGGTCGCCTACAACGCCGATCTTGAGAAGAACGAACTGGAGTTCTTCAAATCGCAAGGCATGAAATTCATCGACCTGCCCAAACCTGAAGCGGACAAGTTCATGAAGCTCGCGAACGATACCCTGACCCAGGTGGTGATGGAGAAGGCGCCGAACGAGGGCAAGAAGATTCTGGAGTATTTGCAGAAGAAACCGTAACTGAGAACAGATGTGCGTGCTCGACCCGGCGATCCTAGTGTAGTGCGTCCAACGTTTCTTTACATTGAAGGGGGTCGGCCATGGCGGTAATTTCATAAGTAGAAGAACTTCTGTCGCACTACACCAGCAGGGGGCGAGGCGCACATTCTTAATTCTTACGGAGGATGGATGTCCGGATTGTTTTCCAAAGTCAACTTGGTATTTGCCGTCCTGGGAGCCGCCCTGCTTTTGTTCATGGTGTTTTCCATCAGTTACGGGGCATTGACCCGCAGTTTCAACTTGCCGAGCCCCATTTGGATCGTCCAGATAAACGAATACAGTCTCGTGTGGGTCTGTTTTCTGGCGACGGCCTGGGTGTTGTCCGAGAACAAACACGTCCGCGTCGATATCCTCTATTCCAGGTTCGGTCGGAAAGGGCAGAACATTCTTTTGATCCTTCAGAACACGGTGAGCGCACTCCTTTGCGCAGTCTTTTGTTACCTGGGCATTTTGTCCACGTGGGAACACTTCCGGGACAACGTGGTGGACGTCGGAAGCATAGACGTACCGAAATCCTGGATCATCGTGGTGATCCCTCTGGGATTTCTTCTTCTCACCCTGCAGTTCCTGGTGAGAGTTTTTGAAGATGTGCAGAAATTCAAGTCGGGCGGCGGTTCCGGCGGGGGATCCTCATCCAGGCGGGATGAGGGGACGGCTCCCGTGAAAGCAGGAGGTTGATATGGAGTGGTGGGCTTCATTGACCCTGGTTGTCGGGGGGCTCATTTTCATTCTCCTCCTTGGCTTTCCCGTCGCATTCGGGTTTCTGCTGACAGACCTTATATTCACCGCATATCTGATGGGCACATCCGGTATGGAGGTCTTGACTCTCCAGATCTATGCGTCCCTCGCCTCCTTCGTCCTCTCTCCGGCGCCTATGTTCATCGTAATGGGCGAATTGATGTTTCACTCCAACCTCGCAAACGATACATTGGATGTGTTGGACCGGTGGCTCAGTTGGATCCCGGGCCGCCTGAGCATATTGGCTGCGGTCAGTGGAACGATATTCGCCGCCACCAGCGGCTCCTCTCTGGCCAACACGGCCATGCTGGGGACCGTGCTCGTACCTGAAATGAAGAAGCGGGGATACAGCACGTTTATGTCTGTCGGTCCAATCATTGGCGTGGGGGGACTCGCCATGTTGATTCCCCCATCTGCCCTCGCCGTTATTTTCGCCAGTGTCGCGCAAATATCGGTTGGCCAGGTGCTCATAGGCGGCGTGGTCCCCGGTGTGCTCCTGGGACTGCTTTTTTGCGCCTTCATTGTCCTTTGTGCTGTGATCAAGCCTTCCTGCGCCCCGAATTTCCGAACAGAGCCGACACCGCTCTCGATGAAACTCTATCTGAGCGTCAAGTATCTTTTGCCGGTAGGGTTGATTATCTTTTCGGTACTGGGGCTGATTTTTCTGGGCGTGGCAACACCCACCGAAGCCGCTGCTTTCGGGGCCCTCTCCACTTTGATCGTCAATATCTTCATGGGCCGGTTCAATTGGCGGATGCTCAAGGCATCCATGAAGGGATCCCTGGAGGTCACGACCATGGTCTTGATGATCGTGGCCGCCTCCAAGACGTTCAGCACGGTCCTCGCCTTCACCAACGCAACCGACGGCATGGTGGAATTGGTCACAGGGCTCGCGCTTCACCCCATCCTCATTCTGATCGCCATGCAGGTGATCGTGGTGGTCCTCGGGTGCCTGATGGACCCGGTCTCCATCATGCTGATCACGATCCCGATCTTCATGCCCATTGTCGCGGCCCTGAACTTCGACCCCATCTGGTTTGCGGTGATCATGCTCGTCAACCTGGAAATGGGGAACATGACGCCGCCTTTCGGCATGCTGATCTTCGTCATGCAAGGCGTGACCCCCAAGGATGTCACCTACGAGCAGATCGTTTGGGCGACTGTGCCTTATATGCTGTTTGATATAGTCGTAATGGGCATCGTCATCGGCTGGCCCCAGGTCGCCCTTTGGCTGCCAAGGATGTTGGGGGAATAGTCGTGTTTATGCTTCCAGGCCGAGCCTCCTGGCGTTGAGGCTGTAAATCTTATCTTTTTCTTCCTTCTTCAGGGGCAGTCCGTCCACAAACTCGATGCACTCCTCCATGTCTTCGTAGGGATAGTCCGTACCGAGCAGGATTCGGTCTATTCCCATGGCCTCGTAGGCACACATGAAGGCGGGCTGGTAGTAATTTCCGCTGGTGGTGATGAATACGTTGTTCTTGAGGTATTCGCTGGGCTTCTTGTCAAGCTTCGGTCTGGCCTTGGGATCGAAAGGTCTCACATAGGCCCAGTCCACTCTCTTGAGGAGGAAGGGCAGGGCCTCTCCCAGATGTCCGAGGATGATTGTCAGGCCTGGGCACTCATCGAAGACGCCGCTGTAAATGAGGCGAATCATGCATATTGCCGTGTCAATGCCGAATCCGAAGGGGGCCCCGGCCAGAGCAAAGCCGTACCCTTTCAGCTGCGGGACTGCTGCAACGGTCGGGTGAAGGTAGATGGGAATACCGAGCTTCTCGGCTCTTCGGAGAATGGGACAAAAGGCTGGGTCATCCAGCATGGTGTCGCCGTAATTCGAATGCGTGTTCCATCCCCTGAATCCGAGCTCGGTAACCGCCCGCTCCAGTTCATCCACCGCCGCCTTCGGATTCCTGGGCGCAAGCGCGGCATAGCCCATCATCCGCCCAGGGTATCTCTTCGTGACTTCATACAGGGCGTCGTTGGCTTTGCGGGCAAGCCCGGTTCCGGTCTCCGGGTCAAACTGCTCGATCCCGGGCGCCGACAAGCTCATCAACTGCACGCCTACACCGCATTTATCCATGTCCTGAATCCTCTTCTCCCCCAAATCCAGCAGCGGGTTAAGAAGCCCGTCTGCGAACGGCTGCCCGACCTCTGAGTTGTACCAGAGCCTGCGTCCGGCGGACGGGTCATCCGAAAACCGCGGATACCCTTTGTTCCCATACATCGCCTTCATGTATTCCTGAGTGTAGAAATGGGCTTCGAAATCTATCCTCTTCATCAGAGCTTCCTCCTGTTATTGTCCGGATGTTTCGCACTTCATCCGTTCAGAGCTTACAATGACGGAAAGGACAAGTTCCAGGGGAAAATTGCAGTGATTGAAAACGCAATAAAGGGCTTTGCATGTGTGATCCTTTTTTCATTGATGTTTTCCCCAATTGCTGCTTGGATAGGAACGTTTACCGGGGCTTTTTGAAGAACAGGCCCTGAGCCGTAATGAACGTCCGAAAGTCGATCACACACCCGAGAGAAAGGAGAAGCTATGTTGAGCAAGAGGCTAAAAGCGATATCTCTGGCAGGAATTGGTATTCTCTTCATTCTGGGACTGCAGGTCCCTTCCCATGCTGCGGATAAATTCACCGTAAGAACCGTCAGCGCCTGGTCCCGAGCGGCCCAGTTCGAGAGTCAGCAGTTCGTCAGCTTTCTGGAGATGATCCAGAAGGATGCGGATCAGAAGTACCCCGGCCAGCTGGTCATCGATTACAAGGGCGCCGGGGAGGTCATCCCGACCGCTCAGCAGGTGGAGGCTCTCCGGAGCGGTCTTGTGGACATGATCATGACCGCAGCCAGCTACTATACCTCCATCATGCCGGAGATGGACGTCATGAGCCTGACCGCCATGACCCCCGCCGAGGAGAGGAATGCGGGAGTGGTCGATTACCTGGAAACACTCCACAACAAGAAAGCAAATGCCCACTACATGGCCCGTCTTGGCTCAGGGGATCTTTTCCATGTTTTCATGGCTAAGCCGATCCAGAAGGTCGATGACTTCAAGGGGCTGAAGATCCGTGTTTCCCCCACCCATATTCCCTTCATGAAGTCCCTGGGCGCCGAGCCGGTGGTCACCCCTCCTGCGGAGATTTATACGGCCATGGAGCGGGCGGTCGTGTCGGGGTATATCCAGCCTGTGGCTTCGATCCGGACCATGGGCCTTCTCCCGGTCACGAAGCATATGGTAAAGCCCGGATTCTATCAGCCGATCGTTCTCGTTCTGGTCAATCTCGATTTCTGGAAGAAGCTGCCCGACAATTTGAAGACCCTTTTGACCGAGAATTTCAAGAAATCGGAAAATCTTGCGATGCAGAACATCCAAACGAAAATCAAGACGGAGCTCGAGGAGTTCCAGAAGGCGGGAGTGAGCACTATGCAGCTCTCTTCGGATGAAGCGGCCAAATTCTCGAAAATGGCTGACGATGCCTTGATGGAGGTGGTCCTCAAGAAAGTTCCGGAAGAGGGGAAGAAACTGAAAGCACTGATCACCAAGAAATAGGTATTTCCTGGAGAAACCGGGCCAACAGGTCTTTGTGAGAGACCTCGCGGTCCGGTTTGTCTGTGAGATTTGTGAAAAGGGATCCTTCACATGACGAAGGCGCTGGACAAGATCCTTGATTTCCTGGCAGTGGTTACGGGTGTGATTCTTGTTTTCACGACCCTCTCTATTGGCTACGCCATACTGGTCCGAGCCCTGAAGCTCCCAGGCCCGGTATGGATCATCCAGTTCAACGAATATGCAATGCTCTTTGCAACTTTCCTGGGGGCGGCGTGGCTTCTCTCCAAGAAGAAACATGTCTCCATCGGGCTTCTTGTTTCCCGCTTCGGTCCAAGGGGCAGGAGGATGATCGGCCTGTTCCACAGCCTGATCGGAATGGTTCTTTGTGCGGTTCTCTGCTGGTATGGAATCTTCACCACACTGGAAAACTTCAAGAGAAAGGTGATCCATGTGCAGGCCGTTGACGTGCCGATGGCTTACATCATCTTCGTGATCCCCCTTGGGTTCTTTCTTCTATCCCTTCAATTCGGGAGAAGCTTGGTCAACGGAATTCGCGAGATGGGAAAACCGGAAGGAGGCGGACAGTAGAATGGACTGGTGGCTTGTTCTTCTCTTTTTCCTTGGCGGGCTGATCCTTTTTCTCCTCTCAGGCTTTCCAGTCGCCTTTGCCTTCCTGCTGATGGATGTCTTGAGCATCGTCATTTTCATGGGCTCGGCCGGACTGCAAAACATCACCCTCGGAATCTTCAGCTCTCTCTCCATTTTCACGATTACGCCGGTCCCGCTGTTCATCCTGATGGGTGAGCTCATGTACCATTCCCGAATTGCGGACAGCACCCTTGACATCCTGGATCGCTGGCTGGGACGCATACCCGGAAGGCTAAGCCTGCTTGCCGCGGCAAGCGGCACCATTTTCGCCGCCACCAGCGGCTCGACCATGGCGAACACGGCCATGCTGGGCACCGTGCTCCTCCCCGAAATGAGGAAGCGCGGCTACAGCGTCTCCATGTCCGTAGGTCCCATCGTCGGGGTGGGCGGATTGGCCATGCTCATCCCCCCCTCTGCGCTGGCCGTGATTCTGGCAAGCATCGGAGGAATCTCGGTGGGGAAGCTCCTCATTGCAGGCGTGATCCCCGGCCTGCTCCTGGGACTCTTCTTCTGCGCCTATATCGTGCTCACTGCCTGGCTCAACCCCTCCATAGCGCCTCCCTACGAGGTGGCTCCCAGCTCTTTAGGGCGGAAACTGGCTTTGACCGTGAAGTACCTGGTTCCGGTCGCCTTCATCATTTTCGCGGTCATAGGGGTGATTATTCTCGGTTTTGCAACGCCTACCGAAGCGGCGGCCTCGGGCACTATCGCCACGGCGATAGTCACGATTGTCTACCGGCGCTTCAGCTGGCGAATGCTTAAGGCATCTCTGAAGGGCTCGATCGAGATATGGGTCATGGTCTTTATGATCATTGCCGGATCCGCCACCTTCAGCAGCATCCTGGCTTACACGGGTGCAACCAGAGGACTGCTGGGGCTGGTCGAGGGTCTGGAGATCCATCCTCTTTTCATTATCATCGGAATGCAGATCATCATCGCCTTCATGGGATGTTTCATGGATGCCATATCCATCATGATGATATGCCTTCCCGTATTCATGCCCATCTCCGGTCTGCTCGGCTTTGATCCCGTCTGGTTCGGCGTGCTCATGCTCATCAACGTGGAGATGGGACAGATGACCCCTCCGTTCGGGATGCTCCTGTTTGTCATGAAGGGAGTAGCCCCGGATGACGTGACCATGGAGCAGATCATCTGGGCTTCATTCCCTTACATGCTGTTTGATGTCCTCATCATGGCAATGATCATGGTCTGGCCTGGGATAGCCCTCTGGCTGCCCGGTTTTTTGAAGGTGTTTTGATTCGTTTCCGCACTCTCCGGATTGGAATCAGGGCCAGCCTTTCGTCCACATCTCGCCGTCCTCGTAGACTTTTTCTGACTCGAGATGGCCTTCCGTTGCATCGGTTTCGCTCAGACGCGGCGGGTTGGGATCGTTCAGGACCTCGTTGTAGTACTCGTGCTGGATGAGTAGACTCATGATGTCGTTTGTGCCGGTCCAGATCTGGGAGAGCCTTGCATCCCGGACCATCCGCTCTATTGGAAACACATTGGTATACCCTATGCCGCCGACTATCCGCATGGCCTGGTTGCAGACCTCCCAGCACATGTCGGTCGCAAACTTCTTAGCCTCGCTCACGAGACGGCGGGCCGAAGGCAGATGGGCCTGAGCCGCTTTTCCCGCAGCATGGGTGATCGCCCGGGCAGCGTCAAGCTGGGTCACGGCGTCGGCTACTTTGAAACTGACGGCCTGAAATTCGCGGATTCTCTTCCCGAAGGCAAAGCGGCGGTTGCTGTAACGGGCGGCTACCTCAAGGGCAGCCCTTGCAAGACCGAGAGATCCACCTGCCGAGGTCAGCCGCTCAGGGATCATCATGGAGTTGAAGATCTCGGCCCCCTGATTCAGATTGCCGATCAGGTTGGAGGTCGGGACCTTTACGTCCTTGAAGACCAGCCGACCGGTCCCGCCTCCCCTGGTGCCCAGGAGATTGTACAGGTGCCCTACCTGAACTCCTTCCCGCTGGGATTCGATGAGCAGCAGACTGATCCTCTCGTGTGCTTTTCCTCGAGGATTTGTCTTGCAGTAAACCACGAAAAAGTCAGCCCCGCTGGCCGCCACCACAAAACGCTTCTGCCCGTTTACAAGGAAATGATCCCCCTTGGACTCGGCAACGGTGGTGGCGCCGAAAAAGTCGGAGCCTCCGCGAGGCTCTGTCAGGGCCTCCGCGGAAATCAGTCGTCCCTCCAGCATTGGCTTGAGAAAACGGTCCTTGAGGTCTTCGGATGCAAATCCCTGAAGAGCTTCCCCGACAATGGAGGGCATGGAAAAGGCGCAGCCAAGTGCCATCCCAAGTACGCCGATCTCCTCCAGGGCGGCAATTTCCGCGGTCCACCCGAGTCCTCGTCCCCCGTAGCGGGGCGGGAACCTCAGGCCAAGGAGGTTCCGCTCGCCCAGCGCTTTCACGAATTCCTTGGGATAAGTGACCTCGTCCCGATCCATCTTCTTGAGGAGATCGGATGAGACATCCCTCTTGACGAACTCTCTGACTTCCTGCTTCAGCGTTCTTTCCTGGTCCGTGAGAAGCACATCCTGGAGCATGTTCAGTTCCTCCTCTGAAGTCATACAAATTAGACAGGATAACAGGATCGACAGGATGAGGTAGGAGCGAGAGCTCCTGCTCGCGATGGATGGAGCTTCAGACGGAATCGCAACCAGGAGGTCGCTCCTACAGTTCAGAGATCGATGGGGCTGAGCCAAACCTCTACGGTTTTCGCTGTTGGCTGACTTCCGACCTCTGCCCTCTGACCTCTGGTTTTTCAGATCCCTCCGCCAGTTCCAGCCCGATATCAAAGGCTGCCTTGTTCAATTCGAGGAGATCGGGCGGAACCCTGTTTCCCAGCACCTTCATGATCGATTCCGTGCTTACCAGACGGGTGAGGCCGAGCGTGGCGCCAAGGACGCAGATGTTATACACAATGGATTTTCCGAGCCTGCCCATCACGGTCTCATGCATGGGAAGCCCGAGTTGCCTTGCGTCGACCTTTCTCTCCGGCTTGACAAACTGGCTGTCGGATAGGAGCAGGCCTCCCGGTCTGATAGTCGCCGAAAACTTGTTGTAGGCCTCCTGTGTGAGGCAGACAAGGACATTGGGCTGGGTCACCTTAGGGAACCGGATGTCTCTGTTGGAGATGATTACATCCGCCCGGGTCGCGCCTCCGCGGGCCTCGGGCCCATAGCTCTGCGACTGCACTGCATTCAGTCCTTCGTAGATGACGGCAGCCTCTGCCAGGATGATCGCGGCCGTGATGACGCCCTGGCCGCCGGAGCCTGAAAACACGAGCCTGTATCTTTCCCTCTCCATGGTTACCGGCCCTTTCTCGATCTTTCCACGACCTTGGCGTATTCCGAGCAGTACTCCGGCCGCTCTTCCTGCACAAAGATGCCTCTCTCGATCAGGGTCGGGTCCGCCTGCTTTTTGCCCGATCCTACGGGTGTCGTATGATCCCTGTAATGTTTCATCATCTCCGCCGCATCTCCGAGCTTGTTCTTTCTCCCGAAATAGGTCGGGCACTGGGAAAGAACCTCGACGATGCTGAACCCCTTGTGCGTGATCGCTTTGACGAAAAGCTCCTTCATGGAGGCGGCGTGATACGTTGTCGTGCGCGCCACAAAAGATGCACCGGCGCCCCTGGCAAGCTCCACGATGTCAAAGGATTCGTAGATGTTCCCGAAAGGCGCGGTCGTAGCCATAGCGCCGTAACCCGAAAGCGGAGAGAACTGGCCCCCGGTCATGCCGTAAATGCTGTTGTTCATGATAATCGCGGTGATGTCTATGTTCCGGCGGGCGGCATGAATGAAGTGATTGCCTCCGATCGCCAGGGCATCCCCGTCTCCCATTGGGACGATCAGGGACAGATCGGGGCGGGATAGCTTGACCCCGGTCGCAAAGGCCAGCGCCCTCCCGTGAAGGGTGTGGAGCGTGTGAAAATCCATATACCCGGAGATCCTGGCCGAGCACCCGATGCCGGTAACCATCACGATGTCGTTTTTGGGGATGCCGAGCTCGGCAATGGCCCGGATGAGATTGTTCATCACGATCCCATGGCCACATCCCGGGCACCAGATGTGCGGCATGAATCTTTCCCTTACGTACTCTCTCGCTGCCATCGCGATAGGCTTCCTTTCGTCGAAAAAAACAATCTCTCACAGAGTTCACAGAGATCTTTTTCTGATCGTATCGATCAGAAAAAGATTCTTTCTCTCTTTATTCTCCGCGATCTCTGCGAGAGAAATTTCTTTTGCTGACCTCCGACCTCTGACTTCTGACCTCTGTCTTCAGACTCCCCTTCCCTGGATCAGCCGCAGGATGTTCCTGATATCGGTCGGGCTGATGAAGACACCGTCGATGCGGTTGGCGAGAAAGACCTTTTCCGGGTCAGCGACTGCCTTCTTGACCTCCTGGAGAACCTGCCCCATATTCAGCTCGACAACCATGACGAACTTGGCTCTTTCGCATCGCTCCCGCACCAGCTCGGTCGGGAAGGGCCACAAGGACTGCAACTCCAGCAGACCGAGTCGTTCCCCCCTGGCCCTCCTGTTTTCCACGACGTGCAGGGCGGACCTGGCCGGCGCCCCATAGGAGATCAGCACCCCGTCCGCATCGTCCAGAAAGTATTCCTTGAATCTGGTGATCTCGCTCAAGCGGCCTTCGATCTTGTCCGTAAGGTGACGCATCAGCCCGTGAGCGACTTGTGGATTGTCCGTCGGAAAGCCCCACATGTCATGGTGAAGCCCTGTGACATTGTACCGGTGGACCCCGCCGAAATCGCTCATGGGGAGCCGGCCGTCCTCTCTCGGGAGATAAGGATGGTAGTCGGTGCCTTCCCTTACCGAGGTCCTCAACCTCTTGACCAGAGGGATCTCGCCCGGTTCGGGCATGACGAGTTTCTCCCGCATGTGGCCCACTACCTCATCGAGAAGCAGTATAACAGGCGTGCGATAGGTTTCCGACAGGTTGAAGGCTTCCACCGTGACGGCAAAGAGATCCTGGTGGTTGGAGGCGGTCAGGGTGATGATCGCGTGATCCCCATGGGTCCCCCAACGCGCCTGCATCACGTCTCCCTGGCTGACCCTTGTAGGCATTCCGGTAGAGGGACCGGCCCTCATGACATTCACCACAACGCAGGGGACCTCGGCCATGATAGCATACCCGATAGCCTCCTGCTTGAGAGAGAACCCGGGTCCGCTCGTTGCCGTCATGGATTTGAGGCCAGTCAGGGAAGCCCCGATGATCGCGCACATGGACGCGATTTCATCCTCCATCTGGATGAATTTGCCTCCCGCCTGGGGAAGGCGACGGGCAAGGGTCTCTGCAATCTCCGTGGAGGGAGTGATGGGGTACCCCGCAAAGAAGTCAAGACCGGCATAGAGCGCACCTTCGACGCAGGCCTCGTTCCCCTGCAGAAATAAGACATTCTCGTTCATTCCTGTTTCACCTCAATGGCCATGTCCGGGCATCGGAGCTCGCACGCGCCGCAACAGATGCAGTTCTCCGGGGACCAGCATGCCTTATCATCATCGCCCCCGGTCAGAGCCCCCTTGGGGCAGAAGGCGATGCATATGCCGCAGCCTTTGCACCACTCCCGGTTGATTTCGACAATACACTTTTTCTTCCTGGTGCCTTTTGGCTTTTGTTTTGTCATAGGGAAATCCCTTGCACGGCCGGATGGGAAATCATCCGGTGTTCAGAGTGTTGCCAGCATAACGCTGCAGGGGAAAAGGGTCAAGGCAATGTCGAACGGCAGAATATCGAACCGCAGAACTGCTTTTTTTCTTCGTGTCTTGGTGCCTTCGTGGCCAGGTATTGTCTTTCGATGTTCTGTTCTTCAAGTTCATCCAAAAAACCTGTTCCAGAGCCGATGGGCCCGCATCTGCCAGTAGGCGAGCGTAACGGGGAGGACCATCCTCCGGTCGAAATTGGGATTTCCTATCTTTCCCAAAGACGAGAGATAGCTGACATGCTGTGCAACCGAGACCGGACAACCTTTGACATGGAGGAACCGGGAGGATCTGCGCCGGAAGCAGTGCCAGAGGGCTCCCGTGAGTTTCAGGAGCATGTCATTGGATTTTGTTTCGGTCACCTCTTCCTCTGCATTTCGTTTGTAGGTGCTTTGGATGGTCACCTTGCTGCCGTCCAGAAAACCTTCCCATGCCGTACAATCGCCGGCAAAAAGGACCCGCTCATCCGGTTGGAGGTCGAGAGGCCCCCTTACGTTTCCGACTACGAAGCGGACCTTTTTCATCTTGTTGTCCACATCCGGGTCGTAGCCCCGAAAGATATGCATGGCCTCCTGGAGTGCGCCCGGACATCCTCCCCAGCAGTACTCGCGCGAACACTCTTCCGGAAAGGAGCCGACGGTGCAGGATAAATTGGCTGGGGGAGTGAAGTACCGGTCGATTCTTTCCATGCAGAACTGGAACCCTTTCGTCTTCTCCCTCACCTCCTCGAGTGGATAGTCGCCGAGAAGTTCGATTTCTTCCAGACGGCGAGGACCATGTCCCCGCTCCGATGCCAATCGGAGATGAACCACGTCGTCACTGCGGAGATGAATCATGTGAGAGCACACTGTGTCCACAGCGCACGCATTGAGCCCCAGCACAACGGCGCCTATGTGAAAGGGAGTAGGGGTGAGCATCATCTTCTGTCCGGCGATAATGGCATCCACGGCAATAAGACCGGGCGGGATCGCTTCCTGGAGATCTGCGATCTTATGCTCCAGAAAGGAGTTGTGATCGATCAGCCTGTGGCGGTCATCCTGGATTCCAATGAGGTTCTTGAGAGCGGCCGTCATCCTCGTCCAGGGGTGGGCCTTGAGTTTGGGCAGATTGATGAAGAAGTCGCAATCCAGAACCGGCTTGGCGACGAAGATCACCTTGTGGAGGCTTCCCTTCTTTGTGAGCCTGAGAGGAACCTGCCGGCATTCATCGAAATAGTAAGCCCTGGCCCTGTTCTTTCTGAGCACTTCCGGGTATCCGGCGTTTCTGAAACTGAAACGGGTGGGGATAGTGATCCCGGACCGTTCCCCCACTGCAAGTTCCTCGATAACCGTTCCACAATCGCGGACAGCCGAGAGGACGCCTTCCAGAAACTCCTTGCGCGTAAATGCATGGGGGAAAACATCGGCATGGGCGAGAACGGCATTGGGTTTGGCAAGGACTTTGCCGGAGGGTTTCGCTCCAAGAATGTCCATTCCCCGGCGAATGATCCTGGAGATTGCGGCAGGATCATATTCCGGGCATTTCATGATGAGGACTTTGTGCCTGCCTCTGTAACCCGCGGGTTCCATATGTAAGATTCCCTCCCTTCACGATCGGAAAGGATGTGGAAAGGAGATCATGGTCGACAGGAGACCGGCTGAGAAGGTACGAATTTAGTCACCTTTACGGCTGCGCGGGCGATGAACTGACCGCTTCGACGGTGAACTCGCTCAGGTTCTCGGGAAGATTTTCGATGACAATGGAAAACGGGACCTGGCCTTCCGGCTTGACCGCGGCGTTGGCGTTCTGGGCTCCGGGACGGTTCTTCATCCCCTTATCGATCTCCTCGAGAGGCAGGGTCTTGAGTTGTTCGTCGTTGAAGACATTCCCGGCGTAGGCCAACTTTGTCTTGACGACCTGCCCCTTGTCATCCAGAAGGGATCCTTTCACCAGGATATAGCTCCGGCCCTTGGGATAGTTGTTGATCACGATCCCCTGTATCACAAACAACTGACCTCCCTTCTCGGATTGGACAAAGCCTCCCTTCACGTTTCCGAAGGAAAGCCTGGATGTTCCCATGTCCGCTACTTCCGCCTTTTGCTGGGGTTTCAGAAAAGAGAGGGAGTCGGGAAGCAACTGGGGGGCCAGGAAGTATATGGCCGCTGATCCTGCAAGCAGAATCAGCACGAGCACGAGGATGATGGGCAGAGCGCGGATGGTTCTTTTATCGCGTCTGGTGGAAGGGGCTTCTTCCTCGGGCTCGGCCGTGTCCAGATCCTGATCGTCCATCCCGGAAGGGCCTTCCAGATCGTCGCGGCCCCCGGACTCTTCCTCTTTTCCGGATATCACCGAGTCGTCCGGAGGTTCTTCGAGAGCATCCTGAAAGGCCCGATCGAATTCCTGATCGCGGGGCCGAGCGGGAGAGGAGTCGTCTCTTTCCGCAAGGATGGGCGGAGAATCCAGAGCCACGGTCTCCTCCATTTCCATTCGGCCGGAACCGGGAAATTCCGGTTCGGGTGGATAGGCGGTGAAGATGTGTTTGCAGACCGAACACCTCACCTTTGAGCCTTCTCTCTTCAGCAGGCTCTCATCAAGGTTGAATTTCGATCGACACCCCTCACATTCGATGATCATGACTGCCCTCCTTGTTCGTCACCTGAGCACGCAGATGTCCGGCAGATATCTATACTGCTCATCGTAATCCAGCCCATATCCCACAAGGAAGCCTTCCTCGACTTCAAACCCGCTGTAATCGAGTTGTACGGCCTCCTCCCTTCGTTCCTTCTTGTCGATCAGGGCGCATACGCGGATCGATTCCGGGCCTTTCTGCCGGAGCGCTTTGACGATGCGATTCAAAGTCAAACCCGTGTCTACGATGTCTTCCACCAGAATCACCGGTTTTCCGGAAATCGGGATACTCACATCCTTTACGAGTCTCACTTCTCCGCTGGAATTCCGGCCCGATCCGTAGCTGGCTGCACCGATGAAGTCGATTCTGCAAGGAATGGTCAGATGCATGACAAGATCGGCGAAGAAAAAGACGGCCCCCTTCAGAACGCCGATCAATACCGGTTCTTTCCCTGCATAATCCGCGGAAATCCTCTCGGCTATCTCCTGAACCTTGGCCAGAATAAACCGTCTCTCTATCAGGATTTCCCTTTCCATCTCTCTTCTCTTCCCGTTGCGGTCTCGCGCAGGACCGCTCCATGCAGCTTCCGATCCGTGTGCACCTTACGGTATTTATTTCGTATTGTCAATAAGCTAGCAGTCTTTCTCCATGAACGGCAGGGGATTTTCCTTTCTGTATGCCAGGGCCTGGCAGGAAGCTATCAGCAGATGTTTCCCATCCCGCACCTTTATCTCATAAGTTGCGGTTTTTCGGGAACGGTGGATTTCCTGGGATTCGGCCCTGAGAACGGCGCCGGGCGCCGGCGGGTTGTGAAAGGTCACACTCATGCTCAGAGCGACGGCAACCGTGCCGTGGGCGTTGCACGAGAGCTCGAACGCTTCGTCGATGAGGGAGAAAATGGCCCCTCCATGGACCATGTCGAAGATATTGGAGAGTTCCTCTCGCAGCGCCATTTCCACCACGGCTCGGCCGGGCCCGAGTTCCACCAGGGTAATGCCGAGCATTTTTGCATATCTTTCTGATTGGGCCCTTTTCTTCAAGGCAGTAATAGGATCAGCCAATGCATCCCCCCTTTGTCGATTTGCTTCACGAGAACCTTCGGTTTCACAATTTTTCAGGTCTTTAGCATCCTTCTTTCGGTGCCGCAGGAAAGTAGACAGTGAAAGAAGTTCCGCCTGAATCCCTGCAATCTTCCTTGTCCCCGCAGAATGTGCATCGGCTGATGGTGCCCGCGCAGTGATCGCCGTCGTTCGGCAGGTGGGAGCACCTTGATGAGGTCATGCCTATCCGGAAGCCATATCTTTCCGCAAAAATCTTCATGCGAAGGAGATCCGCGCCTTTGCCGCCTGCATTGAAGTCGAAAGGTCTTTTGGATGAGTAGGACATGGTCTCCTGAGTGGTGAAGAATCCCTCGAAAATGCGGCTCTGGTTCTCCTCTGTGATTCCGATGCCGCAATCGGTCACAACGAGTTCGGTGCCGCCGCCCTTTTTCTGCACGATAACCTCGATTTTCCCCTCATCGGGTGTCGCCTCCACCGCATTGCGAATCAGTCCGTCCACAACCTTGCGGAGCACGTCCACGGGAACAGATACTACCTGCGCGGATTCGAGCCGGGTCTCGATGTTGACCTGTCGATGGTGAAACAAGGGTCGGAGAATCTCCAGCCGCTCCGCCACGAACTCTCTGAGCGGGACTTCCGAACTCCTGAGTTCTCGAGGACCGTAGATCTCCTGGATCCTCCCCCGGATGAATTCAACGAAGTCCCCTTCTCCCGTCTTTTCTGCTGCGAACGCCTCGATCTGATCTTCACACTGGCTCAGGAGATTGTTCAGGAGACCATAGCTCTTGTAAGACTTGCCCTCCATGATGTCTTCAGCCTGATACTGTATCCCCAGGATGCGATCGAGATTTCTTCGCGCCCTCTCGATTGTGGTTTTCCATTTTTCTTCCGGCAGCAAAGCCAGCTTTTTGGAGAGGATGTTCAGGGATGCCATCAGCACGGAAACAGGCGTCTTCAGTTCATGGCTGAGACGGTTGATCATCCTGTCTTTAGCCCTGTTCAGACTGCTCACTTCCTTGTAGGCTCTTTGAATCTCCCGGGAGAAGCGCGCGTTTTCAATGGAAGGGGCCACGGTTGCGGCGATCATGCTCAGGATCTCCACGTCATCCTGATCGAAAGCCCCCCCTTTCTTGTTGATGGCGCAAAGTACCCCCACGATTCGATCACCGCTTCTCATCGGAACATCCAGCATGGATCGCGACCGGTAGCCGAGACGCTGGTCGACCACCCGATAGAAGTCAGGGTCCTTGTAGGTGTCATGAACAATGACCGGTTCTCCTGTCTTGATCACCTTGCCTGAAACTCCCTTGTCCGCGGGATAACGGATCTCCTTGGCCCTTTGTTCGGTAGCCCGGTCATCATAGGCCGCCCCCAGAAAGAAGAGCTCGTTCTTCTCCCGGTCAAGGAGAATGACCAACGCCCCTTCCACGTCCAGCACTTTTCTGATCTCCTCGCTGACATAATCCAGCAGATCCTCGAGGTCAGGATATGCAGGGAGGGCGGTGCTGATGTGGAGCATGGCTTCGCTGATTCTGGCCTGTCTTTTTTCCTGGGAGATTTCACGCAGGAGCACGATCTCTCCGGCCGGCTCGGAACCCTGCTCTGTGAACAGGACACCTCGCATGAGAACGTCCACGGTCCGTCCGTCCTTGGTGAGCCTTCTGCTCTCATGGTGGAGGATCACCTTGTCCCGGATAAGCCTTTCGATGCTTTCTCGGGTCTCCTCCTCATGGTCGGCCGGGACATAAGGAATTCGCCTGCCGCGCAGTTCTTCGAGGGACCATCCGAAGATCTCGGTAAACGCAGGGTTCAGATAACTGACCGTGCCGTCCAGATTGAAGACGACCAGAGGATAGGGAAGGAAATCGAGAAGGGTCTTGTACCTCGTCTCAGCGAGGCGGCTTGCTTCGAGCGCCCTCTGAAGACGCAGCTCCGATTCTACAAGGGCCGATTGAGCCCTCGCTCTCTCGGTGACGTCTCTGGCAATTCCCCTGAATCCGACTTTCTCCCCGCCGGAATCGGTGATGAGGTTGGCAGAGAGCTCGACTGACCTGGGGTTGCCTTCCTTATCGATGGTCTCCCAAAGGAGATCGGATATTCCCCTGCCCGTGACATAGATCTGGTTGAAGATGTCGAATGCGGCTCGGGCTCTCTTCTCATCCATGAACTTGCTGAAGTTCTGCCCCTGGATATCTTCCCGAGGATAGCCGAAGACCTTGCATAGACTATTGTTGAAGTACGTGAAATTCCCCTGGAGGTCCACTTCATACACGCCGTCGTCGAGATTCTCGATGAAAGCCTTGTATCTTTCTTCCGATGACGCGAACGGTGGGCCGGCAATGTTTTTCTTTTTTGACATACTGAGTGACGACAGGTCCTGCAAAAATTTATGATTTTTTTTCGTGCTCTTCGAGTCCTCCGTGTTGGAAACAAAGGGTTCTCGGAAGAGAGGGTCTATCCTGCCACGAAGCGTACGAAGGGGTGTATCATTTTCTTTGTTAGAAGTTCCGGTTCGGCCAACCGTGCCGCCCCGGCGGCTTACCAGTGACAAGGCACACTCTAACGGAAATCAGGTGCCTTTGCCATGACATTTTTGTTGTTATCCTCTTTGAGGCCATGCTATCAAGTGAGAGCCGTAGCATGGCTTGCAGGTTGGCCGGAACACGAGCCCCACTGTTTCGCCGATCGGCCGGCCATTGACTGCCGAGTACTGCATGGGGAGGCACGGAATGAAGATTTGCAGGCTTGCTCTGGTTCTTGCAGCAGCCTTTCTCGTTCATCTCAACGCTGTTCCTGCAGCCTGTTCCGACAAGGTTTCAGGGCCGCTGATTCAGCTGAGTGAAAGAAACCACAACTTCGGGGAAGTGGATGAAGGCGCACTGCTCGAGCATACCTTTAAGGTGTTCAACCGCGGGGATCAACCCTTGCACATAGACAAGGTCAGTCCCTCGTGAGGGTGCGCGGTTGCCTCTTTCGATAAGAGCATCCTCCCCGGTGGGGAGGGCGGCATTACGCTGAAAGTCGACACGCGCGGTTATAGCGGCAGGGTTCATAAATCGGCGACAGTACATACCAACGATCCCAGGTCCAAGTCCAGCCTGATCGCTCTTGAGGCATTCATTCGTCCGCTCATCAGCATCACACCCACAGTGATTTATCTGGAGGGACAGCAGGATCAGGTCGTCAAGGGGAGCGTGGAAATAAAGGGTATGAAGGGGAGAGAACTCCGCCTGGAGCCTTCTCATTTCGATCTGCACAATAAGGTGGTCTATACGATTGAAGAGGTCGAGCCCGGAAAAAGGTATATAGTCCATTTTTCCAATGACCCGGGTCTGTCGGGCATCGCCTATGGGAATCTGAGGTTGAAAACAAACTATCCTGAAAAGCCCGAAGTGAGCATTCGCATACGGTGCAAATTCGGATCGTAGAATAGAGCGAACCGCGAAGGCGCAATGAACAAGAGTTGAACCGCGAAGGCGCAGTGACTGAAAAAGCTTTAAACCGCCAAGACGCCAAGTACGCCAAGAGAAACATTTGTCTTTTCATCTGCCGGAAGTCACTCCGGCAGATGAAATTACAAATTCTTGCGTTCTTCTTTGCGTCCTTCGCGCCTTGGCGGTTCGATTTATTCAATTCTCGGCGACTCGGATGCTCGCTGTTTTTTTGCACGGAGAGTGAAACGCGTGGTTAAGCTCGTGGAAATTTTTGCCGATGGTGCCTGCAGCGGTAACCCGGGTCCGGGAGGCTATGGCGCCATCCTCAGGTACGGGGAAAGGGTGAAAGAGATTTCAGGATGCGAGTTGAAGACCACCAACAACCGAATGGAATTGAGGGCGGTCATCGAAGCCCTCAAATTGATTAAGCGGCCGAGCAGAATCAGGGTCTCTACCGATTCGACATATCTGGTCAAGGGGATGTCCGAATGGGTTCCCCAATGGATCAGGAAAAACTGGATCGGCTCCAGCAAGAAACCGGTTCTGAATCGTGAACTCTGGGAGACTCTCATTGAATTGAGCCGTCCTCATGTGGTGGAGTGGCAGTGGATCAGGGGGCATGCAGGACACAAGGAAAATGAACGGTGCGACCAGCTTGCAAGGGCGGCTATTCTCAAATGCCTGGAGGAGGCGGCAAAGGGGAATCGGGACTGAAGAGAACAATGGACAATCAGTGCTTGACTTTTTTGAGAGATTATGATAGCTTACACCCCCTTTCAGGTCGCGGGAATATTTCGCCGCAAATTCAGGAAGAGCATCTAGCCAGGAGAAGGTCATGAAATGCCCGAAGTGCAATTACATCAGTTTCGATTACAATCAGGCATGCCCTAAATGTCATAAGGACCTCGGTCTTGAACAGGAGAAACTGAACATCCCCGCATTCAAACCCGAGCCCCCTTCGCTTTTAGGCGGTCTCCTAGGAGATCAGGTTCAACCGGACCACGCTTTGAGCGGCCAGGCGCAGGCAGATCACCAGCCGCGTTCGCTGGATGAAGCCACGGTCCAGTTGAACGAGCCCTTTCTTGACGACTCACAGGAAATCGACCTTGGTCCCGACCTTCAGGAAGAGAAGGAGGATCTCGGACTCGATGGTATCGCTGAAGAGCCTGTGCAGGGAATCGAAATGAGACCCATGGGGGGAACTGCGGCTGAACAGGAATCGGTTCCGCTGGAGGAGCCCGGGATCGAGGGCACCATCTCCCTTGCAGACTCCGAGGTCTTTGCCGGTCAAGAACCGGAGAAAGAAGAACCGGCGGCAGAGATCTCCCTGGACCTGGAAGAGATCACGCTGGATTTCGATGAGCCCGCCGAAAAGAAACAGGAAGCCGGACAAGCGGATGAGGGCCTGGAGATCGATCTGGGCGATTTCTCTCTGGAGGATTCAGGAGCAGAGACATCGCAGGTATCAGCCGGGGGAACGGGAGAGCAGATCTCCGATCGCGCTGCCGACTTGATAAAAGAGGAGAAGGATCCTAAATCAGGGACGGATGAAATTACACTGACCCTGGACGATCTCCAGGTGAACAATGAGACGGGTCAGTTGGAGATCGGAAAGTTCATTCCCGGCATTTCCGGAAAGAGGGGGCCGGTCAAGACGGTGGACTTGAACCCTGATCAGACAAAGCCATCTGGCGCAGAGCAGGAAGACGAGTTGAGCCTGCTGCTTGGCGATGATGCAATCGAAGCTCCGGCTGCTTCCGAAGGTGTGGAGAGCCTGGATCTCGAGAACCTGGACCTTGAGCTGGACCTCGAAGGCCCGGAGCGCAAATAGAGTTACGCAATTTCATTCTTGACCTGAGGAGAGCATCAAAATATAATTCCCCTCATGCCGAGATAGCTCAGTCGGTAGAGCAGGGGACTGAAAATCCCCGTGTCCACAGTTCGATTCTGTGTCTCGGCATTTCAAAATGTGAAGATAGAGAAGGGGTTGGCTGAAGTTGAGGCTAACCCCTTTTTCTTGTGAAACAACGATTCGCGATTTGTACAAGGGCTGTACAAGGATGCGGGAGCAGGGGATCCTCTGTCAACCATGCTCTGGTATTCACTGTCTTCCGACCATTTAAAATAAGCCCCTGGCTTCCTGCAGGAAACCTGATAAACGCCAGGATGGATTCCATCTGCCAGCTGCACCCCGTTGGACAATGCCGGGCAGTTGAAGTTTATGTCGATGAATGATGGGATTGAAGATAGGAGATGGAATCATGGAGGCGGGGGAATTTTACTGTCTCGAACCGGTGCGTGAGTATCTGATCCAGGGTATGCACCCACTCATCAAATGTGTTTGGCTTGGTGACGGTGGGCTTTACACAAGTCTTGGCTTCCTCCCCGCAGACAGGCGATCCGGTCACAACGACCAAAGGTATCGTGTTCAGCTGCGGATTCTCTTCAATAGCGGAAATCACTTCATCGAAGCTCATCCCAGGCATTCTGAAGTCCATGATGATCAGAGAAGGTCTTGGATTACTTTCATCGTGGAGGTACTTGATCAATTCATCACCGCTTCCTACAAATGCACAGGAAACCTGATAGCCGCCATGCTGGATCGCTTCCTTATATAGGAGGCGATCATCGAAATCATCTTCAGCGATCAGAATGAACTGCGAGACATCCTGTGACATCCCTCTACCTCAGATTCCTTGGGGGTGACAGGTTGAATGATATAGCGGACTGCACCAGAGCTGTTCGGCAACGGTGTCAGCGCATGAAAATATCCCAACTCCACTACCCGGACGTTATTTCTCAAAAGGAATGAGCATGTGTCAAGAAGAAAAAATATGAGTTTTATAGGAAACACAGGAGGTTACAAGGTGAACTGTCGGGAACTTTAACTGTGGATATTGTCAGGAACTCATCTATGGATGCGATTCTTGGAGTAAAGTTATTGACAAGGCTTTGTCAGAAACCTCTTTAAAAGAAGACTCAGATCATTGCTCATTCCAAGGATTGCAGTTGCACCTAAATGGGTCAGGCGAGCCGGAACACCCAAGTGCTTTTCAGCTATGAATGGACCAAGCTATGGTCAGAATGCGGGATTGGACAGCTTGCGTGGGAGGGCTTTACTCTTGCCCGCAAAGACTTAAAAGTATACGAAAGGGAGTGGTTGGATATGCGCAGAATAACGGTTGTCCTCATCATGGCTGTGACGTTTTTCTTCAGCGGGTGTGCAGTGTCCCGAGAAGTCCGTATACAAAAAATCCAATCCGGATATCCTCAATGGGACCAGACGACCGTGGAGCGAGTGGCGGACGGCCGGGTCGAGGTCGGGATGACGGAAGAGATGGTCTTAGCTATCATGGGGCAACCAGGGTATGTCGCCCGTGAAGATCGCAAGGACGTCTGGATTTACATGGGCAGCGAAACGAGTTCGTGGGGCGTAATCGTGTCGGTTCCAGCCTTTTTCATCACTGTCGAGGATGGGAGAGTTGTGGAAATAAAAGGCAGTCAACGCCGTGTGGTGACGCCCCTCTTATACTCTCGGTCATACGAACCCTAAAGTGCAGTCCTCATGACCAACAGATTCAGAATTGGAATTCTTATTGTTCTCGTGGCGTTCCTCAGCTATCTCGCCTACCTCATCCTCGCGCCGTTTTTCATCCCCCTCACGTGGGCAGCAGTATTTGCGATCGTTTTCTATCCGGTTTACATTTTCATCCTTCGCTATATAAGGCGTCCCTCTGCGGCTTCCCTGGCAACGGTCGCCGTTGTTCTGATCGTGATTCTCGGGCCCCTTTCATATCTTTCCTATCGTCTGGTCGGGGAACTCCAGGATCTCTCGAACACCGGTTTAACGGTCGAAGGAGTGCGTTCCGCGTACCAGGATTCCTTCATTCGCGATGTTGCGAACAGGGTGTTGCCCGTCTTCCGCCTGAATGAACAACAGGCAATCGCCTACCTGGTAAACGGCCTTTCGAAGTTGTCAAAACGTCTGCTTGACCTGATTCCCGGTGGCCTGGGCAGTGTCGCCGGCGCATTCACCACGTTCTTTATCATGACATTCATCATTTTTTTCCTGTTTAAGGATGGCAGCGCCTATGCCGCAAAAATCCTCGAGTACCTGCCCTTTTCACAGCGGAACAAGGATCGTCTGGCGAAACAGACAAAGGATGTGGTTGTCTCAACCATTTACGGCGGCGTGGCCGTAGCATTGGCGCAAGGGATAGTAGGTACTTTGGGGTTTATCTCGGTCGGGATGTCCTCGCCGGCCCTCTGGGGTTTGACCACTGCAATTACCTCTTTCATCCCCTTTATCGGCGCCCACATCGTCTGGGTGCCCATCTGTCTTTATCTTCTCGTTACGGGACACATACTGAGAGCGGCTATTCTGGCGGCCTTCGGCATCCTCGGCATAGGCCTGGTGGACAATGTCATCCGTCCTCTTTTCATAAAAGGGCGGGCCAGATTGTCTTTTCTCCTCACCTTCTTTGCGGTGCTCGGCGGGATCCAGGCGTTCGGCCTTATCGGGATCATCGTCGGACCTCTCATCATGGCTCTCTTCTTCTCTCTCATCAACATCATCAAAGACTTCGAAGACGAGCGTCAGTGTCCTATGCCGACCGGACAACAGGACCAGCAAGGCCTGATGGATGTAACCGGCGACCGCGCAAAGATCGAACACTCTTCGCCCGAATGATCACTCTTTTTGCCTTACCAAAAGAACCTGAGCTACCGCCCGCAACCACCTTGAGAATTGAGCCTCATCCCGCGCATGGAAGTCATTGCCCGGGACCTCAGTTTTTTGTAACACTTTAGCTCTCTGAAACAAAGAGTTGATGAGGTTGGGCCTGGGGGTCTCTTTTCAAAAACGAAGACGAACTGGGGAAAGCTCATGCAAAAGGGTAGCAAAGGCGGGCGGCGGGTCTCCTCAGTCGATTCCACGCAAATCTGTCAATGGAGACCACCGAGAAGGCTCTCCGCCCGCCCGAGCTTAGTGCAGGCGCGAAACAATGGGCAACGGCTTTTGTTCTTATGAAGACAGGGAGCACCACAGGCCCAACCCTGCGCCCAATTCAAAGAGCTAAAGTGTTACAGTTTTTTGTATTCCGACAGGACTCCAGCTCCGTCAAAAGGCTCCTTGTGGATTTGAATGTCAGAATATGATAAAGTATCTTCCGTTATTGTAAAATTGATGCAAATTTGGGTTTCCATGAAGTAAGAGGAGAAGCCCCTGTGGGATCTTTCCAAATCGCACTCATCGGCCTTGCCTCTTTTTGCATCATTACAGCGCTGCTGATAATCGGCGTGTTCAAACAGCGGAAGAGGCGAGGCCGGGCGGAAGATGCATTGAAGGCAAGTGAGCAGCGATATCTGCGGGCCCTTGCAGGGTCTACCGACGGTCTCTGGGACTGGGACATTCGGTCGAACACGGTCTTCTACTCGGACCGATTCAGGGAGATCCTCGGATATACACCCGAGGATTTTCCAGGCGCCATCGATTTTTTTCGCAGCCGGTTGCACCCGGAGGATGCCGATCCTGTCTGGGCAGCCGTTCAAAGCCATCTTCAACAGCGCGTTCCGTTCAAGATGGAGTACCGGTTGAAAACAAAGTCAGGCGAATACCTGTGGTTTTTGGCACGAGCCCAGGCAATCTGGGAGACCGAAGGAAACGCTGTCCGAATGTCCGGGTGGATTCAGGACATCACCGAGAACAAGCAAAACGAGCTGAATCTTAAGGCGGCGCTTTCCGAAATTGATGGACTGAAAACCAAGCTCGAGGCCGAAAGGGCTTATCTGCAGGATGAAATCAAGTTCGAATACAACCATGAGAACATCATCGGTCGAAGCGACGGGCTCAAATACGTACTTTACAAAGTCGAGCAAATTGCCGCCAGCGATACGACTGTGCTCATCCTTGGTGAGACCGGAACCGGCAAAGAACTGGTCGCCCGGGCTATTCATGGCCTGAGCACGCGCAAGGACAGGGCGCTTGTGAAAATCAATTGCGCCACATTGCCCTCGAACCTCATCGAAAGCGAGTTGTTCGGTCATGAGAAAGGCGCTTTTACCGGAGCCCATGTCAAACAATTGGGGCGATTTGAAGTTGCCGACGGCACCACCCTTTTTCTGGATGAGCTGGGGGAGCTGCCGTTTGAATTGCAGCCCAAACTCCTGAGGGTAATCCAGGATGGCGAGTTTGAGCGATTGGGCAGTTCCAGGACCATCAAAGCCGATGTGCGGATTATCGCCGCCACGAATCGAAATCTGGAAGACGAAGTCCGCAAAGGCCGGTTCAGAGAAGATCTTTGGTACCGGCTGAATATTTTCCCGATTACGGTGCCCCCGCTGCGTGAGCGGAAGGAAGACATACCCCTGCTGGTGGATTTTTTTGTTCATAAGATTTCCAGAAGACTGGGCAAGTCCATTGAGAGCATCCCAACGGCCGTTATGAATGAACTGCAAAATTATCATTGGCCCGGCAACATCAGGGAACTGGAGAACGTCCTCGAGCGAGCGGTGATCAATTCCTCAGGGCCCAAATTGCGCCTGGCGGATGAATTGGAAAAGCCGCATAGAGACTTGACTCCTGCCCGAAAGACTTTGGATGAGGTCGAGCGTGAACACATTATTCGGGTGCTTGACATGACCCATCGGAAAGTGAGCGGCAAAGACGGCGCAGCCGAGATCCTTGGGCTCGACCGCAGCACCTTACGCGCCCGGATGCGAAAACTCGGCATCCGTCAGCCATAGTCCCCCTTAACTCCTCCCATCCCCCTCTCTTTAGCTAAGAGGGGGAGCCGTTCTTCAATCACCTCCAATCTTAACCCCTTCACCACAACAGACTGCAGCAAAACCCGAAGAACAAATTGGTCATATACGACCATTGGTCAAATGTGACCATGATTCTGCGCCTCATTCTCCAGCCTTTGCCTATCCTTGTGTGTCAATACTCAGCTACGAATCTATAGGTTAGCCGTATTTCATCCGCGCTCGCAATGCATGGCATGAACGTTGAAGAGGCTATGGATTGAATATTTGAATTCTTGGCCGCAGCACGGACGACAAACTTCCAATTCGGCTTTACGCATGTGTCCATCGTTGGTGTTGCTTTGCCGCGAGGAGGTCTCTCGTGATCATCGTCAGGATAATAATGAATGCACTGCCGGAAAAGCAGAAAGAAGTCATGCAAACGCTTGTCTCAATGATCGAGCCGACGGGAAAAGAGAAGGGCTGTCTGAGCTATGAGGTGTTCCTTGATATCGAAGACAAGAACGTTTTTAGCCTGGTCGAGGAGTGGGAAACCCGAGACGACCTGAGACTCCACTGGCGATCGGACAGATTCGGCGTTTTGCTTGGTACAAAAGCCCTTTTATGCGAGCCTCCGAAAATTCAAATTCACACGGTTTCCTATTCTGAAGGGAAAGAGGCCATTCATGCCGCCAGGGATAATAGAATCTAATTCTTGCGCGGAAGAGGGAGTGCAAGTATGAACGTTCTCCTCATTTATCCAAAGTTTCCCGATACGTTTTGGTCTTTCAAGTACGCGCTGAAATTCATTCATAGCAAGGCGGCAAACCCGCCTCTAGGCCTGCTTACTGTCGCGTCCATCTTGCCTGATGAATTTCAAAAGCGTCTTGTGGATGTGAACGTAAACGAACTTACGGATGCAGACCTTTCATGGGCCCAAATAGCCTTTATCGGCGGCATGGCGGTTCAGCGGGAATCGGCGAAACAAATCATCGCTCGCTGCAGGGAGAATGGCTTGAAAGTGGTCGCGGGCGGACCGCTCTTTACCGCTGAACCGGAGGAATTCAGGGAGGTCGATCATCTTGTTCTCGACGAGGCCGAGCTCACGCTGCCGCTTTTTCTTAAAGACTTGAAAGAAGGGCGCCCCAATAAGATCTACAGGGCGTCCGGTTTCTGCGATCTTCACCACACCCCGGTCCCCTCCTGGAATCTGATCCGAATGAAGAAATATGCCTCCATGAGCATTCAGTTTTCCAGAGGGTGTCCATTCAACTGTGAATTCTGCAATGTGACGGTTCTGTTCGGTCATCAGCCGCGCTTGAAAACAGTTCAACAGGTGATTGCGGAATTAAACGACATTTATGCTTCAGGATGGCGCGGCAACATCTTTTTTGTGGACGACAATTTTATCGGGAACAAGCAATACCTGAAAACACGGCTGCTGCCCGCGCTGATCGAATGGCGAGCCGATAAGAAAGGTTGTGTTTTTTATACGGAGGCTTCCATCAATCTGGCCGACGACCAAGAACTCCTGGACATGATGGTCAAGGCTGGATTCGACGCAGTATTCATCGGAATTGAGTCACCCGATGAGGCCTGCCTTACGGAATGCCACAAGAACCAGAACAAACACCGAGATCTCCTTCAGAATGTCCGAATGATCCAACGTGCCGGACTGCAGGTTCTGGGTGGCTTTATTGTCGGCTTCGACAGCGACGACCACTCCATCTTTCAGCGGCAGATCGACTTCATTCAGAAAAGCGGAATTGCCACCGCAATGGTAGGCATACTGAATGCCCCTCCCGGGACCAGGCTCTTTGATCGGCTTCAAAAGGAAAACAGGGTGGCCGGCAGAATCTCCGGTGACAATGTGGACGGGACCACCAACATCATGCCGAAGATGGGCCTCGACAGGCTCTTGGAGGGTTATCGGTCGATCATGGGGCATATCTATTCTCCCAAGTTCTTTTATCGGCGTGTGAAGAATTTACTTAGCGAGTTCGGGGTTCCTCAGGCCAGAACGCCCATGGATTTTCAACGAGTCCTTGCGTTCTTCCACTCCTGCTTCCGGCTCGACATTCTGGGCAGGGAGCGGTTCCAATACTGGCATCTTCTACTCTGGACCCTGATGCGCAAGCCCCGGCTGTTGACCCTGGCAGTAACCCTCGCCATATACGGTCATCACTTCCGGAAGATATGCGACTTGCATATCCTCCGCGCAGGGCAGTGAACCCGAAACAGCGAGCGCTAACCCCGAATTTTCGTAAAGGAAGAGAAAAATGGCATCTTATGGACAAAAAGAACCACAGGAAAATTTACTGGATAAACTTCGTTCCTTCTTCGGGTTTCAGGATACTCAAAAAGGGAAGGATTCCCTGCCTCCGAAGACTCGTTTCAGCATCTGGTATTTCGTGATGGCTCTCCTCCTGTTTAGCTACTTGCAGCAAAACTTTTTTTCTGCTGGGGTGGAGACGATTCCCTACAGCCAATTCAAACAGTATGTAGCCGAAGGCGCCGTGAGTGAATTGACCATCTCCCCGGAAAATATCACCGGGACGCTAAGAGGAGAGCCGGCCCAGAAGTTCACCACGGTGCGGGTATATGATCCCGGCCTGGTGAAAGATCTGGACGAATACAAGGTCGGTTACTCCGGACACTATGAAAGCAGATTTCTGTCCACCGTGCTCTCCTGGGTGATTCCCCTCGCCATTTTTTTACTGGTCTGGCGGTTCGCCATGAAAAAGATGGGGCCGGGAATGGGAGTCATGTCTTTTGCCAAGAGCAAGGCCAAGATTTTCGCAAAGAGCGACACCCAGGTCACGCTCGCTGATGTAGCCGGCATTGATGAGGCCAAAGAAGAGCTGCAGGAGGTGGTGGAGTTTCTGAGCAACCCCGGGAAATTCCAGAAACTGGGGGGAAGGATCCCCAAGGGGGTGCTTCTGGTCGGCCCCCCTGGCACCGGCAAAACGCTTCTGGCCAGGGCTGTAGCCGGGGAGGCGGGGGTCCCCTTCTTCAGTATCAGCGGGTCTGAATTTGTGGAGATGTTCGTCGGCGTGGGAGCAGCCCGCGTCCGCGATCTTTTCTCTCAGGCCGCCGCCCAGGCACCCTGCATCATCTTCATCGATGAACTGGATGCGCTGGGGAAGGCGCGGGGAATGAATGTGATGAGCGGTCATGACGAACGAGAGCAGACTCTCAACCAGCTCCTGGTGGAGATGGACGGGTTCGAGACGAACAAAGGCGTCATCATCATGGCCGCCACCAACAGGCCGGAAATCCTGGATCCCGCTTTGTTGCGCCCGGGGCGTTTCGATCGCCAGGTACTGGTAGACCGCCCTGATATCAATGGGCGGGAAGCCATCCTGAGAATCCATTCCATGCACGTTCTCCTGTCTCTCAATGTCGATCTTCGCAAGGTCGCCGGCCGCACCCCGGGCTTTGTGGGCGCCGACCTGGCCAACCTCATCAATGAGGCCGCGCTGTTGGCAGCGAGGAAAGACAAAGAAGAGGTGGAGCCGGCGGATTTCGATGAAGCCATCGACCGGGTTGTTGCGGGTTTGCAGAAAAAAAACCGGGTAATGAACCCGAAGGAAAAAGAGATTGTAGCCTTTCATGAATCCGGACACGCGATCGTAGCGGAATCCGTTGAGCATGCCGACCCGGTGCACAAAATCTCCGTTATTCCCCGAGGAATCGCGGCTCTCGGATACACCCAGCAGCAACCCACCGAGGACCGCTACCTGATGACCCGCCCGGAGCTGCTTGACCGGCTGGCCGTTCTCTTGGGTGGCAGGGTAGCGGAGGAACTGGTTTTCGGGGAAATTTCCACAGGAGCCCAAAACGATTTGCAGCGGGCTACGGAAATCGCAAGGTCCATGGTCACGGAATACGGCATGAGCGATCGCCTTGGACTGGTGACCTATGAGCGTGCTCGTCATTCCATGTTCCTTCCGGAAAGTTTTGCTCCCAGTAAAACCTATAGCGAACAAAAAGCCGGCGAGATAGATGAAGAAATTTCTCAGATGATCGAGCAGGCCCATCAAAGGGTGCGGGGAATCCTGTCCGGGCACCGGAAGGTCTTGGATGACCTGGCCCGCCTCGTTTCCCAGAAGGAAGTCGTGCAGGGGGAGGAGCTTAGAAAGATGCTGGGGAAAAGCCCCGCGGAGCAGCATGGCGCGCCGCACTTGGATGATGGAGAGAAGGTGAAGATGATAGCAGCATAATGGATGTTCTTCTATCAGCGGACCCCCGCGAGCGAGCCAGGGAATTCACATTATCAATGACCGGGTCATCACCTGTAAAGCAGGTCGCATCATGCGAGTGGCAGGCGACCAAAATCGGAGGAAGGAATGAAATTGAGACCATTAAACGACAGGGTGCTTGTTTTGAGGATTGAAGAGAAGGACAAGACCAGTGGTGGGATCATCATTCCGGACACGGCCAAGGAAAAACCGCAAGAGGGTAAGGTAATAGCCGTCGGGCCCGGAAAATGGGATGAAAACGGGGAACGGATCCCCTTGGAAGTCAAAAAGGATGATCGCGTGCTTTTCGGTAAATACTCGGGCAATGAAATCAATATCGACGGGGTGGAACATCTCATCATGAGAGAGGATGACATCCTGGGCATCATACAAAAATCATAAGGAGATATTACCATGGCGGCAAAAGAGATTCGATACGGAGCAAAGGCCAGAGAGAAGATGATGAGAGGTGTGGACATTCTGGCCGATGCGGTGAAGGTGACCCTCGGGCCGAAAGGACGAAATGTCCTTCTCGATAAATCCTGGGGATCCCCCAAGATTACTAAGGATGGCGTGACCGTTGCCAAGGAGATTGAACTGGAAGACAAGTTTGAAAACATGGGCGCACAGATGGTCAGGGAGGTGGCTTCCAAGACATCCGACGTTGCGGGGGACGGCACGACCACGGCGACAATTCTGGCACAGGCCATCTATCGTGAGGGAGTGAAGATTTTAGCAGCGGGTGGCAACCCCATGTCCATCAAGCGGGGCATTGAAAAGTCCGTTGATCTGGTGGTGGAAGAACTGAAAAAGATCTCCAAACCCACGAAGGAGAAAATGGAGATCGCCCAAGTGGGCGCCATATCGGCAAACAACGACAGCACAATCGGCGACATTATCGCAGAGGCCATGGAAAAGGTGGGCAAGGAGGGTGTGATTACCGTAGAAGAAGCCAAGGTCATGGAGACAACGTTGAGGATCGTCGAAGGGATGCAATTCGACCGCGGCTATCTGAGCCCTTACTTTGTCACCCAACCGGAGAAGATGGAGGTCCAGATGGAAGACCCCTATATCCTCCTGCATGAAAAAAAGATCGGTATGATGAAAGACCTCCTTCCCATTTTGGAGCAGGTTGCAAAGGACGGCAAACCCATCTTGATTATTGCAGAGGATGTGGAAGGAGAGGCGCTCGCTACCCTGGTGGTCAACAAGCTGAGGGGGACCCTGCAATGTGCGGCTGTCAAGGCCCCGGGCTTTGGGGACAGGCGAAAGGAAATGCTGGAAGATATCGCTATCCTGACAGGGGGCCGGGTAATCAGTGAAGACCTCGGCGTCAAGCTCGAAACGCTAACCGTGAAGGACCTGGGTACTGCCAAACGCATTACCGTGGACAAGGATAACACGACGATCATCGACGGGGGCGGCAACCGCAAGACGCTCGAGGGGCGTGTAAAACAGATCCGGGCTCAAACCGAAGAGACGACCAGCGACTACGACAGGGAAAAACTTCAGGAACGCCTGGCAAAATTGATCGGGGGCGTAGCCGTGATCAGTGTCGGCGCTGCCACGGAGACTGAAATGAAGGAGAAAAAGGACAGGGTTGAGGATGCCCTCAATGCGACCCGCGCAGCCGTGGAGGAAGGCATTGTTCCCGGTGGCGGCGTTGCCTATATGCGTGCCCTGAAGGTTCTAGAAAATGCCCAATTTCCGGGTGAAGAGCAACTTGGGGTTAATCTCATTAAGCGCGCCCTTGAAGAGCCTGTGAGGCAGATTGCCAACAATGCGGGTTTTGAGGGCTCTGTGGTGGTTCAGCGAGTGATGGAAGGCAAAGGGAATTTTGGGTTCAACGCCGAAACAGGGACATATGAAGATCTTATGAAGGCCGGCATTGTGGACCCGACCAAGGTAACGCGATTTGCGCTTCAAAATGCTGCGTCCGTCGCCGGCCTTCTCATGACCACAGAGGCGGGCATCGCTGAGAAACCCAAGAAAGAGAAATCCCCGGCGCCCGCAATGACCCCTGAAGAGATGTATTAACCGATTAGCCGTGCCACGGCTTCTCTCGTGGTGGAAAGAGGTGATTTATGGTGGGAGGAGATTTTCGACCTCAGGGGCAGCCCCCGTCTTTGGAGGAGGCCCTTGCGAAGGTTATGGACCAATGGCGGGGCTTCAGGGGAGGGCCGGTCAAGATCGTGATCGGCGCCTTGGTGGTGCTGATCTTGCTCTGGTCAGTCTGGTTCACGGTCCAGCCGGAAGAAACGGGAATCGTGCAGCGCTTTGGAAAGGTGGTGCGCACGGCCGGCCCGGGTCTGCATTTCAAGTTGCCTATCGGGATCGAAACGGTCCGCACAGTGCCCACGGCCCGCGTGCTCAAGGAGGAATTCGGATTTCGGACGACTGCGGCCGCCCCGGGCCGGCGGACGCAGTATACGGGGAACCAGGCCTATAAGGCCGAGTCCCTCATGCTGACTGGCGACCTCAACGTCATCGATGTCCAATGGATCATCCAATACCGCATCGAAGACCCGATCCGCTTCCTGTTCTATGTGCGGGACACGCCGAAAACGATTCGGGACATGACCGAGGCGGTCATGCGCCGGGTGGTCGGGAACCGGCTCGGCAGCGACGTGCTCACGGTCGGCAGGGTGGAGGTCTCCAGCGAGGCGAAGGCGGAGATCCAGAAGATCCTAACGGAGTATGAGACCGGTGTTCGTCTGGTGACCGTGGAGCTCCAGGATGTGACCCCCCCGGATACGGTGAAGCCCGCGTTCAATGAGGTCAATGAGGCACGCCAGGACAGGGAACGTACGATCAATCAGGCCCAGGAGCAGGCCAACAAGGAAATTCCCAAAGCCCGGGGAGTGGCGGCCCAGAGCATCAGCCAGGCCGAAGGCTACGCTATCGAGCGGGTCAACAGGGCCAATGGAGAGGCCAACCGTTTTAACGCCATACTGGGCGAGTATACGCAGGCCCCGGAGGTCACGCGGCGGCGCCTCTACCTGGAATCCGTCGCCGGGTTCCTGGCGGAGATGAAGGGGCTCTATATCGTAGACAGCGAACAGAAGGCCCTGGTGCCATGGCTCCCCCTGGAGCCCGGAGCAAAACCGATGGTGGAAGGAGGCAAGCCGTGAAGACTGCGTATAAAGTGTCAATCATTGTCCCCTTGGTGGTGATCGCCCTCGGACTTCTTGGTACGTTTTACACGCTGGAGGAGGGCCATCAAGCGGTGATCGTGCAGTTCGGACGACCTATCGGGGAGCCGGTGACAGAGGCGGGGCTGCACATCAAGCTGCCCTTTGTGCAGGAGGTCATACGTTTCGAGAAGCGCCTCCTTATCTGGGATGGGGATCCGAACCAGATTCCGACCAAAGGGCGGGAGTTCATCTGGGTGGACACCACGGCCCGCTGGCGCATCGTTGATGCGAAAAAGTTTCTGGAGAACGTGGCCACGGAAACGGGAGCTCAGTCTCGCCTGGACGATATCATCGATTCCGTAGTGCGGGACCAGGTGTCGAGCAGCGAGCTCGTCGAGCTCGTCCGCAGCGCCTCGTGGGAAGTCCCCGAGCAAGAGGTCCTGGAAGAAGTCCCGGCAGAGCAGGAGGAGGAGCTCAGGAAACAGATCACCCGGGGGCGGGAGGAGATCACCCGAACCATTCTGACCGAGGCCCGGAGGATCATCCCCCAATATGGGATCGAGCTGGTGGACGTGCGCATCAAACGACTCGACTATGTGGAGAGCGTTCGGGAGAAGGTGTATGCCCGGATGATTTCTGAGCGGAAGCGCATCGCCGCACAATTCCGCTCAGAGGGAGAAGGGCGGAGCGCGGAGATTCTCGGCACGATGGAGAAAGAGCTGCGCCAGATCCGCTCCACCGCCTACCGCAGGGTGCAGGAGATCCACGGCAAGGGCGATGCGGAGGCGACGCGGATCTACGGTGAGTCCCATGGCCGCGATCCCGAGTTCTACTCCTTCCAACGCACCCTGGAAGCTTATGAAGGGGGGTCGAATAAGAATTCGGTGCTGATCATCACGACGGACAGCGACTTCTACCGGTACCTCAAGCAGGCGATTCCGGACGTTAAGCAGAGTCTTCGGACCGGTCCACGCTGAGCCTTGAGTCGAATCAATCGTAACACTTTAGCTCTATGAAACAGAGAGTGGATGAGGTTGGGCATGGGGGTCTCTTTTCAAAAACGAAGACGTACTGAGGAAAGCTCATGCATAAGGGGTAACAAAGCCGGCCGGCGGGTCCCCTCAGTCGATTCCGCGCAAATCTATTGATGGAGACCACCGGGTGGCTTTCCGCCCGCCCGAGCTTTGTACTCGCGCAAAACAATGGGCAGCGGCTTTTCGTTTTTGAAAAGGGACTCCCATGCCCAACCCTGTGAGTGCTACAATCAATCCAAGGAGGTAAGTTATGTACCTTTCGCTCATCATCACTTTCTTGATTCTCCTGGCGGTTGTGATCACCGGCATACAAAACAGTATGCCTCTGGATCTGAAATTCATTGCTTGGAATCTTCAGATGTCTTTGACGGCCTTGATCTTTTATGCCTCTCTGTTCGGTGGGGCTATTGTGGTAGTTCTGACTTTACCAAAGCTGGTGAAGAAATGCCTTCAGGTGAGAAGCTTGAACAAGGAGATGCATAACTTGAAAGAAAGGGTTCCAGAGTTTACAAAAGGACACGCCGGCGGGTCACAGACAGGATAATTCGCCGTTGAATCCTGCTGATCGGCCTGGCAGGCAATCCTTCATACAGAGACAATCTTCGACTGAACCGTAAATCATATGGGGACCTCGAGTTCTGTCACGTGCTTGACCTTTCCTACGGTCGGATTTTTACTTCACATAGCCAAGCCATCTTGGTATCCTCGAAGGCAGATCCGGTTCATCAGGTCCGATGGAGTGACGGAGCCTCTCTCTTGGTCGATGCAATGAAATGGGTTTGGTCGAAATTGCGTCTGGTGTTTCGTGCGGCTGCGAAGTTCGACGGCGATTACGGTTTTCTTCTCTCCGCCGGCATCACCTTCAACATCCTCCTTTGCCTCATCCCCCTGACTCTTCTGATGCTGTCGGTGATCGGCTATCTTTTCACCAGGGAGGCGGTTCTGGAGCAGATCCGGAACTTCATTCTGCAGGCAGCCCCCACCCTGGATCCAGAGGTTATGGGTGTGATCTCGGACCTGGTAAAGGACCGGCAGATCATCGGCATCGTGGGAATCGGCGGCCTGGTGTGGATTTCGACCTGGGTTTTCGGCTCCCTCCGGGCGGCTCTGAATATCATCATGGGATTTGAAAAAGGCCGCAGCTTCCTGCATGGGCTGGCAATAGACATTTGCATGGTCGTTCTGGTGATCATCCTTCTTCTGACGAGCATGTCTTTAACCTCATTCGTCGCCTACATCCAAGGTTACGGCCTGCCTTTTCAAATCGGCCCAATTCTTCAATGGCTGATGAAATACCTCCTTCCCCTCTTGTTCACGTACTGGATGTTCTTCCTGGTCTATAAGATCATCCCCGACCGGAAAATCAGCTTCCGAACCGCGCTCTTCACCGCGCTCTTTACGAGCGTTCTGTGGGAGACGGCGAAGCATCTCTTCGGATGGTATATCCTCCATCTCAGCCGTTTCCCTGTCCTGTACGGCTCCCTGAGCGCCCTGGTGGTGTTCCTGTTCTGGCTCTACTACTCCTCGATTATTCTTCTCCTCGGGGGCGAGGTGGCCCACCTCTCGCAGAAAGAGAAAATGAGCAACGCCGCGAACCGCCCATGAATCGTGGTTAACACCGATTGTGTGCGATGGGCTGGAGGATCCATGGCCAAATCATGGCTGCCGCCTATCCCGCAACGATATGCCGCCGTGGGCGTGCATTCCGGTCTGCCCTATGCAGAGGACAAAAAGATCGGCCTGAACGTTTACCGGGAGAAGTGAAAAACTTCCTACGTGTGCTTCCCCAAATGCCGTAAGGATCAACGTACACTCGAGAAGCCTTGTAAGGCCACCGCTACTTCTTCCCTTCAGGCGTAGATATTGACTTGGGGGAGGCGACGGGGTCCGAGCCTTCCAGAAGCCCCACGAAAAAATTGCGCGCATTGACCCCGAGTGAACGGATTCTGTACCCTCCCTCCTGAATCACCACCGTCGGTCGACGAAGGGCTCCCACAATACGTCCGCAGTCTCTGAAGTCACGGGGCCTCATGTCCCAGCTGCCTGTAGGGTCCCCTTTCGCGGTATCCAGCCCGAGGGCCAACACCAGAAAGTGGACGTTCGAACGCGCAATGCGCCGTATCGCCTTGGCGACGACTTCCTTGTAGTGGTCCGGTGTGACGTGTTCCGGCAGCGGCACATTGATGTTATAACCCTCTCCCTCCCCCTCGCCTCTTTCATCCTCAAAGCCGCTGAAATAGGGATACGCCATGTGGGGGTGACCGTGAATCGAAATGGTCAGCACATCGGAGCGTTTGTAAAATATGTCCTGGGTCCCGTTCCCATGGTGATAGTCCAGGTCGAGAATCGCCACTCTTCCATATCCGGTCAGGTACTGGGCAACGACGGCGGCTGAATTGAAATAGCAGAAGCCGCCGAAGGCACGCTGCTCGGCGTGGTGGCCGGGGGGCCGTACAAGGGCGTACCCGAGTCGATATCCTTCCAGGATTTTGTCGGCGACGCTGAGGGCGCAGTCCACCGCTCTCTTGGCGGCAATGTAGGCGTTCTGGTTGATCGGGGTAAAGGTATCGATGCAGTAGTATCCGGCCCGTATGGGCAGCTCCTTGGGGGGACGGGCCTTATTGCGGATGGGAAAAACATAAGGATACAGAGAAACCCCGGGTTCCAGGCGCGAGCAGACCTTCTTGAGATAATTGACGTAGCTGGAATCATGAACCGAAGTGATGTGCTTCTCCGAAAAGTGATGAACGGGAATTCTCTGAAAAAGCCCGGTAGGCTCGATCTCCTTGAGGATCGCATTCACCCTCACAGGCGATTCGACATATCCACGCTCGTGGACATGATGAATCGCATGCTTGTCGTTTACTGCCAGGACGATCAACTTTTCCACGGATCTGGTCGGCTTGACCTGACGCGGGGAAGCCTGTTCGGTATAGACAGGCGGTCTGGTACGGATGGGGTTGTCTTTGAATGAATTTACTACCATATCGATATATCCTTGCGGGCACCTGTGTCCGTACTTCCTTTCTAGTATCGCACGGACGATGCGTCTTGCCCTGTCGCGGGAAAGATGCCCGATTCTGCCGAGATCGTCATACATGAGGTGGGGCGGGCAGACTCCATCCTGTTTGATCGGTGTCTCGTAGGCTGTGTTCACGATGGGCCGGGCGCCGTATCGCTCATAGAAGCGCAACCTCGCCCTGTTCTGCGCAAGCAGCTCCGGCAGGGGGCATATTTGCGGATCGTCGGGAAGACATTCGAAGAAGAGCCCTACGGCGCCCATTCGGAGGGATTCTTCCCTGACCCTCTCATAGAGCGCGCTTCCTATTCCTCTGCCCATGCCGGGTTTCGCTGCCGAGATGAAGTCGAGGTAACAGAACAACAGATTCGGCTCGTGTTGGAGTATTGCGAACCCCTTCACATTCCCTCGGAACCCTTCTGCCACGAATAGAATGGACCTGAATCGATATTTAAAGGGGTTGCTCAGTTGTTCCGGAAGCTTTTCGATATCCTCTACACTGAGCGCGGAGAACTGCTCCCGCAGAATGCGCTGCACCTGACTCACTACCTCCCTGTCTACAGGGAGCACATAATCGAATATTCTGCGAATTCGAAGCATAGGCATTTGTATCCAATCTTTGTTCAGGGGCCAATAGGCGCCGCCCAGTCTCCAGGGATCGTAGTAAATAGGAGTATCAGAACAGGGGAGTTAAAGTAAATCCCCATACTGCTTTTATGGAAGCCAAATGAGAAAGAGAAAGGCTACAAAATAGAAGGGCCAACCGCAACCGGTTGGCCCTTTTTCGTTTACAGCTTCTAATCGGCCAAAGCTATACGACCATGTCCTTGACCTTTTTCAGCGGACGTATCCTGACAACATTTCGAGCCGGTTTCGCCTTAAAAACCGTTTCCTCCTTTGTGAAAGGATTGATTCCTTTCCGCGCCTTTGTTGCGGGTTTTCTTTTGACTTCAATTTTCATGATTCCGGGGAGTGTGAACTGACCTACACCGCCCTTCTTGATGTGTCGCTCCATCAGGGTGGAGAGTTCCTCGAAAACCGAGGATACCTGCTTCCGCGTCAATCCGGTATTCTGTCCGATCTCATCCATCATGGCCGACTTGGTCATTGGCGCTTTCACAGCACCCGCCTTCTTCGGTGTGATTCCCTTGCTCCCTTTTTTCGCAATTGCCATGTAATTCCTCCTTTTCTGATTTGCGGATTCTGAACCTTGAAGTTGAAAGCCTCGAAATGTGAAGAATCTTATGAGCATATAAGAGAGCTGCATGCCTTTAGTCAACATGTTTTTTGGGAAATAGCGGGTTTTTGGCTATTTTAATGCAATAACCCCCCCTCTTATTGAGCGGAGGACATAATTGTTTGCTTGTTTCACGCAGGAAAGAGCGTCTCTCGCCCGCTTCGCTTGAGGGCACAGAGTTCTGGATAGTGCCAACTTGTCCTGTTTTTTTTAAAAAAAACAGGACAAACTCACCCCTTCGGGGCAAAAGCTATAAGCGGCATTTCGGTTCTGCCGTCGATCGAGTACCAACTCGCTCTGTGGGCTCTGCGAGATAAATGCAAACTC
>PHBH01000030.1:0-40102 GCA_002840535.1 Deltaproteobacteria bacterium HGW-Deltaproteobacteria-15
TTTGCCTTCAAAAACCTCAATATAGGGCCGTTTTAAGGGGTCATTTTAAAAGTATCCTCTTTGATCTCCAACACTTCCCTCGGCCCGACTTGCCCTTTAATGGGCGACCCCAGGGCACAACACCAATATTTCACGGGCATCCCCTTTCCCCCCTGATTGTTGGCGATGTTTTTGGGTCCTTTGCAGTGTTAATTTGATGCTCCTACCTAAGCAAGCTCTTAACTCCTTGCCATCATCATCACATAATGAGCGGAATGCCCCGACTTCTCGAAGATCTTTTTGAAAACTTGAAGGTAGGTTTCGACCACATTATCGTCTATGGCCATGTAGATATCATCAAGGGCGTAATGCGACCCTTCGTTAACCCACGAAAATAGAGCCTTACAGACCAATTTCTCCTTCCCCTCGAACATTTCACAAATCTCATCAGAATCAACACCACCCAGGATCTTGAAATAGTTTTCAAGAATTCTCCTGAGGGTGTTCTGGATCGCCAGGTTTGACCGGTCTGGGTTTCTCACTTCAGCCCATAGCAACTCGTAAGAAGTACTAACCGGGTTGGAGTTGTGTTTCTCTATCTTGGATATCGGTCCCGACTTTCGAACAACCCAAAAGGTCTCCTCGTTCATGGCACCGCAAGTGCGTCTGCGGTTGAAGGTGACTTCTCTGTGAAAGTAAATGTTGTGAGTCAGAATGAACACCTGCTTAACATGAGTCCTTTTTGCTCGGACCTCATCGAACAGGTCTTTGATCAAGCTGCTTACGATAAACAGAATGTCGCTGTCGAGGCTAGAAACAGGGTCATCAATGACAACAACACGGTCTGTAGTCATTCCAGTCTCTGAGTCACTTCCTTTTAACAGATAATAGAAGTATAGAAAGGTTACAAAGTTCTTTTCCCCTTCGCTCAACGTATCCTTCGCATCTGAACCATCGGATCGAAGCAACCTATAACATGTCCTGTTGTCTGACTTCGCGATGGAAAAGCTTTGAAAACCAAAGGAGGCCAGAAGGGCGTTAATACCATCGATCGTTGGCTGTATGCTTGTCGTCTGTTTCTCGAGTTCTCGAATCTCGGCTGCCTTATTCTTCTTTTCGCTGGTTGCCAATGAAATTTGTTCCGTCATCGCTGCGATAGCTTTGTTCAAAGCGTCCCGTCTTACTCTGTAGGATTCCAAATCCGTCTTTAGTTCTGTTTCGAGCAAGTACTTCCATACCTGGGCAGTTAGGTTCCTACGCTCCTGAGCAAGGTTTGCGACCATCGTGTTGTGTTTGCTAACCTGAACATTCGCTGCGTCTATCATTTCCTTTGTTTTCTTTACGATATTGACGATGGACTCCAACTCAATGGCCTGACTCGGCTCCTTCTTCTTTGACGTGAGGCGTTGTATGTTGACCATGATTGTAGAATCGAGAAGTTCCTTTTCTCCCTTTAGTTTCTCAACGTCGATGAACCTGCATGGTTCAGCGATAATAGACGCGATCTGTTGCTGAAGCCGTGCGGAGGCGGTCTTGTAGGCGGTGACGAGATCGTCAATGGCTTTACTATCGGCCTCAAATGTTTCATCAAAATAGTCGTTTAAGCTTTTGGCAAACGCATCGGTCGTGTCCTGTTGGCAGAATGGACACACCATTTGGTTTGCGTCGTAAAATCCACGACCCTCCCTAACCCAATCACTGTTTCCCAACTTCCTTATCATCGCCGCGACATCAACGTCATCCTTGCCAATTACGCGTTTCTTGAGTATCGGTGCCTTCTCATGGGCAAGGATGGCATCGGTTTCTAAGTCAGGGATGGATTTCTCGGATGTTGGACTGGGGCCGAATACCGTTTCTGCCTTCTTTTCCAAAGCGGATAAAGTTTCTACTGACGCGGAATTAGATGCCCATTCTATGAGGACTTTTCCTTTGAATTTCTCAGCATTGTTTCGGAACCCTTCGAATGCACCTTGCAATTTTGCGTCATGTTTTTGCTTCTGAGCCCAGCACTTAGTCTTTAGCTCGGCTTCGAGAGCTGTCAGTTCATCTTTTTTACCGCCTGTCCCATCCTCGCCATGCAGTCCTAAATTCAGGATTTCGATCTTTCTTGTGATTGTGTCCAGTTCACCTTTTGTGGTGGCGAGCCTATTAGTGGTGTCTATGTTCTTTTCGCCAAGCGTGAAAACGCCCTTTAACTCAGCACACTGGTTAAAGTTCGTCTCCACAAAGTCTCGGTTGTAGACCAACGGCTGGAGCTTGGTGCCACTCTGCCAAGCGACCTTGCAACTCGGATAGCTGCTTTCGTCGGCAATTACCCTGCTGATGGTCGTTTTGCCAGTTGCATTCGCCCCGTAAACGAAGTTGAACGTAGACAGGTCAAAAAGGTTCTCAGGGGCGTTTGCGAAGGTCGCGGTACCTGCAAGCTGAATTGAACTGATCATGTAACCCCCTTATCGCCAAGGAGACTGTCGAAAAAGTATTCACCGTTCCAGAATGTAAACTTCCTCGGGTCACTTAACCCTTCGAGACATGGAGATCGTTGATTCTGGGCCTTCTCAGAGACCAGGTTTTTTCTGAGAATCCTCGAACAAATCGCGCCGGGGGTTTTTCGACAGCCTCAACGACAAGTTCACCGGGGAGCGAAGCGAATCCGGTGGAACGCTGGTTGGGAGGATTACGTGTCCAAGGATTCATCCCACTCCGCCCCCATCACCCAGGCTAACGCTGACATTCGACCGCTTAGTAAGCCCCACTCAAAGTCATCCCACCCGAGATTCTTCCTTCCATACTTCTTCTCAATCTTCTTCGCCGCAGCCATAGCCTTTCGCAGGATGGGCTTCTGATCGTCCGTTAATATTGCTTCGCCACTGCGTATCTTCTCCAGCCAGACTTGATGCCTATTCCACCAGACCTTATCCCAAAACTCGTTGTACGCTTTTAAGATGGAATTATCATTACGTCGTAAGAGCAGTGGCCACTCTTGTCCAGGATTGTCCTCATCCGGAAGCCACTCGACCTTATCACCGCTTTCGGTATAGCCGATTCTATGGCCATTCGGACCGACTTCACCTGGTTTAACCGGGTCGGCCGTTTCGGCCTTAGTGCGCTGGCGTTTGATTGGGCTTTTGTGTTGGCGATTAAATTCTCTGTTGAGTTCTTCGATCTCTGCCATCAAATCGGGATCAAATCGCGCAATCTCAATACCCGCTTCGCGAAGCCGGAGTTCCCCGCGGCCGCGTATCCTATTGTTTGGATCAAGCACCCCAATCACGACACGTTTTATTCGTCGTTCAATTATGCGGTCAGCGCAGGCGATCTTCGGATGATTACGTGACGTGCATGGCTCCAATGTCGTGAAGAGGGTAGTCCCTGCTAATGTGTCATGGGCGAGCTTTTTTTCTAAAAGCGTGAACTCGGCATGTTCGCCCGGAGCAAGCTCCCCGCGGAACGCTCCACCCAAGGGCCTTCCAGCACGAGCGATAACCGCACCAACTTTCGGAGCTATTTTGCCTGGCTCGCTTTCTGATTGTCGTGCGAGCGCTATTGCTCCCAGCATCAACTCTCTATCCGTCTGCTTTTGCTGTTCTCTGCCAGATCTAACTACTTTGGCCATTCGTGTCTGTCCTCCTGGTTTGTCACCCACGGTACCTTGTAGATCGGGCAGGTCAGCGTAATAGAGGGGGTCGCTCTTTCGTAATTCAATAACTTTTCTATTCAGCGAATTGACTCTTCATTAATTCTCGACTCGATTGATTGAATTAAATTCCTAAAGAGCGTCCCTCTGCTCACTCTGCTCACATAACTGTGCCCTTAACATGCCGGGCGGCGTTTTATCGCCCGGTCATGGTTGAAGGGCGGGTTATGTTTTCGTATTGTCCTCTGATAGCCCCAATAGCTTTTTACAACCACGAGGAGAGAAAAATGAATTTTTATCTGGCAGTGGGTAATTGATTTTGTAATTGTTGTCAGCTTCACGAAGATTCCAACGTTTATTTTTTATATGTGAGTTCACTTCATTTTTTGTAAATACCCATCCTTCAGCCTTAGAAGTAAGAAGTACCAAATAATAATTATCAAGAGAATTAAGCAGGTCAATGAAGTCTTTACCAACGCCCCAAAAAGGCTTTTTGCTTCGGCTAATCTTTACTATCATAAATGTATTATTAATTATGAAATAGTTAGATCGCTTAAATATGGCCTTCCACTTTGCATGATTTTCACTGCTTGGGGAGGGTTCTTTAGCACCTATTTCCGAAACAAAAAACTCGATCTCATTATCAATACTCATTTTCCCCTCTTGAAACATAACGAGGCTGTCGAAAAAGTGTTAACCGTTCCAGAATGTAAACTTTCCGGGGCCACCTACCCCTTCGGCACATGGAAATCGTTGATTCTGGACCTTCTCAGAGGGCATCTTTTTTCCGATAGCCCCCGCACAAACTGCGCCGGGGGTTTTTCGACAGCCTCAACGGGCTGCTCAGGGGCGCACGGCTTTTTTGCGCGTCCCCTGCAGCGGCAATGTTAGAGACCTTGGAATGTAATCTCTCTGAGTGCGTAAGTTTTCAAAAGAGCCTCTCGGTCATCCATAAGGCTGTAGTAGTTGATCCCCATTCCGTCCAGCCACTTCATGGCCTTAATCGACTCAGCTGATGGGATCACATACTTGGCAAGAAGATCTTGATCAATCTCGTCTTCACGGAAAACGTGCGCGTGCGGAGCGAACTGGTGATCATTTTTCACCGCCTTGGTTGCGATGGTGTAAGAAGATTGCTGGCGCGAGTGTCTTACGTGCGGATGCACTGCGAGCCATTTGGCGGTGATCTGAGGTTTTCCTTTCCATACATGTTTCTCACCATTAATCGAATCAACGAATGCAAAGACAGCTACGTTCTTGGCCCTCACACTCTCACAAAATGCAAAGAAGGCCGCGATATATGGGGACCGCGTCCAGTCCAAAAGAGGTGAAGGAAACCCATGGTGGCGCAAATAGGTCCAATAAAACGATATGGAAGCGGGGATGTGGACAAGGACATCGGTCATGTTCTGAGCCAGTTCGCGGTCGATATCTGAAAGACTTGGAATGTCACCAGTATAGTCATCTAGAGGCCCCAAGCCTCGCACGCAGTCGACGACAAGGCTGCAATATTTCCTGATTGTCCAACTTGATTTGGAATACCTTTCGAGAGTTGTTCTCAGGCACCAATTTGAATTCGGCTGCCCGCGAAAAAGAAGGGGAATATTTTCGTACTTGCACTGCACCTCATCAGCCGCCGAACAGAATGCTTCCCAAGATTCCAGTTCAATTATCTTCATCATCTGCGCACTCTAACGTTAATGGACGGAAGGAAAATAGCGATATTTTCCTGCGGCCTTTTGTCGTGTAACACCAGTAAGCTGTCATCTCGACCGAAGGGAGAGATCTTGTAACGGCCCGCAAGTATAAGATTTCTCACTTCGTTCGAAATGACAAATTCGGCAAGGAATTTCAGTTACACGACACTAGCATGAGTCTCCTGTTTCCGTTCAACTGACCGAATCCAAAGCCATTTTGTGGTGTGAACCATGAGCGGCGGCGATTCCCGTGCACAGACGGCGTTTGGGGATGCTTATCAGGGGTGCGCGGAGGGAAACGGGTTTGCACCTCACAGCCTCCGAGCCGCATTTTAATGATGGGACAGGAATGCCTGTTGGCAGGTTGAGGATCTTTTCGCTCTTGAGGGCCATGAGAATCCTTCCAGGCTGTGAGGGCCTTTTTCAGATTACCCGGCTTAGAATCGACCCTTTATGGAAAACGACGGGTTTCGCTCCCTGCTTCGCTGAAGCTATGGAGGACAGGATGGAAAATCAGCAACGCTGTTCATCATACGGCTCGCCCTTCTTCTAGAGGCTATTGCCGGAGATTTCAAGGAAAAAGCTTGAAGAGGTTCTGGGTTCAGAGTTCTGGGTTCAAAGTCAAGAAGAGAAAGAGCATGGAGCGTTACGCCAAGTTTTAATAAAGGCAATGCGGAAATCTGCGCAATCTGTGTAATCTGTGGATAGCCCTTATATCCCGTGGATCGGGAAGACGTGCTTCCGGATGTAGTCCACCACTCTTCGTGCTGCCTCAAACGCCTTTTCCTTCACTTCTCCCTTGGTGGCAAAGGGATGATCGTAGAGGCTTCCCACCTCCTTTTCAGGGCCGAACATCATGCCGCCGACAAGACCGGCAAACTCATCCACCGGTTCGACATGATTCAGGATGGACCATGCAAGGGTCCAGCACCTGGAGGTGCGGTAGAGGTCGTATCCTCCACCTCCCAATGCGAGGATCTTCGGGCAGACGGCGGTTATACCTCTCACCGCCTTCTGATACCCATTGTTGGTGAGCTTGAGATGAGTGAGGGGATCCGAGATGAGAGTGTCAGCGCCCAACTCGGCGACAATGATATCCGGAGAAAAGGCCCTCAGCAGTGGAAAGACGGCGGAATCCAGCACAAAGGAGTAAACCTCGTCGTCCGTTCCCGGCTCCAGAGGCAGATTCACCGTGAACCCCCTCCCCTCGCCTTCGCCGATCTCGTTTTCATTGCCGGACCAGGGATAGAGGGTTCTCCCTGTTTCATGGGTCGAGATCATGAGGACTCCTGGATCCTCGTAGAACGCCTGCTGAACACCATTGCCATGGTGCGCATCGAAATCCACATAGGCGATTCTGATATCCTTTGCAACGCGCAGTGCATCCAGAATGGCAACGGCTATGTCGTTGAGGTAACAAAACCCTTCCGCATGTCCCGGCATGGCATGGTGGAACCCGCCCAGGAGATGGAAAGCCTTCTGTATCCTGCCGCTCAGGATCTCCTGCAAGGCTGAATGGGTCCCCCCTACCGCACGCAGGGACCACTCGTAGATTCCCTTCAGGATCGGGGTATCGGCAGTGCCGAGCCCTCGTCCGAGCATCTCCAGGGATACCTCCCCCCTGCTCGCCTTTTCCAGCAGTTGAATGTATGCGGGCTCGTGGAAGAGGGAAAGCAGCGCCGGGTCTGCCGCGGGAGGTTCTTTGACAATCATCCAGGGATAGTTCAAAACGCCGTAGCGGTTGCAGAGATCGAAAGTTACCTTTGCCCTCTCGGGCTTGAACGGGTGGTCGGGTCCGAAGTCGAACCTTCCCATCTCATCGGAATAGTAGAATACGGTAGTCGGGTGCTCCAACGGCGGTGCAGGCATGACACTCCATGGCGATCAGGTGATGATCAGGGCAGAAACGCGTAGAGATTGAGGCAGGATGGGCGCGCACTGCCGATCAGGATGAAATATACAAACGGACCGGGAGGGGGTCAATGAAAAAGCAGGGGCATCCCTGCTCGCCGTCTTGCGAAAGTCCGCCTCAATTCGTTCTTGCCTTCACAGGGAGGAGAAAATACACTCTGGTCTCGGCCCAGGCTGACGGATCAAAGAGGCGAAGGGATATGACCCGGAGGCTGCCACAAAAACGAACGGCCGGCCGAATGTCTGCAGGTTTTCCCACATGGGTTGGATTCTTAGAATAAGCCTTATGTCCCGCGCCGAGAAAGAGGGTCTGTACAGGATCCTCATTCCACCCTCGCTGTACCACCGGTTTGTCATAGACCCGCTCACGTACGGGGATAGACAAGGTGAAAAGGCGGTCCGTTTCTTCTGCCCGGAAAAGGACAGGACTGCCCTTGTGGAGATGAAGTTTTCCGGGATGGAAGAGCCTGTGTTCTCCATCCAGGTCAGCGATACAATCGACGCGACCCAGATCGAGCTGGATTTTGTCATCGTAAACGATCCGGATTCCCCGAAGTTCAACACCAACGTGGATGAGCAGGGGAGGGATACGCTCTTCGGGTGGGCGGCAAGAAATATCCCGGAAGAGATCAAGGCAATGGAAGCCGGCTATTTTCCGGGCCAGGTCAGAAGAGGCCTCAAGATGACAAGGGAGGTTATCCGCGGTCTGGACTTCTTCTGTAGCATCCTGGGGGTGAAGAGCATCAGGCTGGATGCGCTTTTTTATCACAATGCCATCACCTACGAGCGATGCGGTTTCAGCTATTTTGAAGGGTATGCGCAAATGAAGAGGATTCATGCGCTGTTCCAGCCCGGAAAAGCTCTTTATGAAAAGATGGACGGCAGCACGCCCTTTCGGAGACCCGAATTCGCCCGGACCGTGAGGGGTCGCAGCTGGGCGATCCATGATGGTCTCCTCCTGGAAGCAGATGACGATCTCCTGGAAGAAGGGTGGGCTTCTCCGGTGATGTACAGAATGGTGGAGAATCCGCGGGCCATGATTACGTTCCCCGACCCTGTCTATTAGCAGGCTGCTGAAAAACGCCCATCTCTGCAAGCGGCCGAATCTCGAGCGATGTCGCCCTTATGTCTGGCACGGGACGTGCAGATAGGGTGGGACCGAGACACCTGCATGGTTGAGCGATCTGCGAACAAGAGTGTTCAGCAACTTGCTGAATTCTCTTGATTCCACTTCTTTTCCTACCTATTTTGGGGTTGTCGAGGAAGACGAAGATGTTTATACCCTCATTTCGGAACCTGCGAATCCGCGCAAAGCTTGTCAGTGTGACCTTGTTCCTGGTCATGGTCCCGCTTATCGCCGTCTCTTTTCTTGCCACCGATCGATTCGGCAAGGCGCTCAGGCGTGCAGCAGAGGAAGATCTGGAGCATCTCGTCAGAAACATCTACTCCATGTGTGAGGTGCAGCAGGAGATGGTCCAGGCCAAGGTCGTTTCCGACCTGAAGATCGCCTGGAACATCATCCAGCGCTACGGCGAATCCATCGACATCATTCCTGAGAAGCAGATCCATTTCAATGCCGTGAACCAGGTCACCAATGAGGTGATCCCCGTGTCGGTCCCGCTCTGGAAGGTGGGACAGATTCCCATCACCAGGAACAACCGAATCGTCGATGAAGTGCAGGACCTGATTGGAGGGACCTGCACCATATTCCAGAGGATCGAGGGGGACCGGCTTCTCCGGATAGCAACCAATGTGGTGAGCAGGGAGGGGCGGACGGGTGTCGGCACCTTTCTCCCGCCGGAAAGTCCTGTGACTGAAGCCATACTGGCCGGCTACTCGTACCGTGGCAGGGCATTCGTGGTGGACGATTGGTACATCACCGCCTACGAGCCGATCAGAGACCCCCGGGGAGGTCCGGTGATCGGGGCTGTTTATGTGGGCGTGAGGGAGCAGAGCGCCCATTCACTGAAGGGAGAGATCAAGGATATCAAGGTGGGTGAGACGGGATACGTCTACATCATGGACACCGACGGCGTTCTCAAAATCCACCCCGTCAAAGAAGGGGAGAATATCATCAATGCAAGGGATTCCTCCGGTTTCGAGTATATCCGCGCAATCGTGAGAGACGTCCTCAAGCATCCAGAGGGGGAAATCGGCACCATTCGATATCCGTGGATCAATCCGGAGCTGGGAGAAACCAGGCCCCGGCCCAAGGTGAACAAGTATATTTATTACGAGCCGTGGGACTGGATCATCGTGGCCGGAACCTATGAAGAGGAGGTTTATCAGTCGCTTTATGAAACCAGGCGGTTCATCGCGCTCCTGGTTATTGTCGGAATCGGCCTCGTCTTTTTTCTTACCATGACCCTTTCCAAGGTCATCACCAAACCCATACAGGAGCTCACCGAGATTACCACCCGGATGGTGGGAGGAGATCTGTCACAGAGGGTGAATGTGCATGGTGCGGACGAAATCGGGATACTGGGGACTTCCTTCAACCGCATGATCAGCCAGATCCAGCACTACACCTCCAACCTCGAACAGATGGTCAAAGGCAGGACCCAGGAGCTGGAGGAGTCAAAGGAGAAATACCGGAACCTCTCGCGCTTTCTGAACAGCATCCTTGACAGCGCCACGGAATATGCCATCGTTGCCCTGGACTATGTGGGCAACATCATGGAGTTCAACAAGGGGGCGGAAAGACTCTTCGGCTGGAAAAAGGCGGAGGTCCTGAATCAGCAGAACATCGGCGTCACCATTTCCCCTGATGATCGGGAAAAGGGTATTCAAAAGGAAATGGCCGCATTGACCAGGGACAAAGGCGTTTGCGAACTGGAGATGGTCCGGGTAAGAAAGGACGGCACGTATTTTCCGGTGCTCACCACAGTGACCTCTATCACCGACCCCTCTGGAAAGACAACCGGTTATGTTGAAATCATCCGCGATATCACCCTGAGAAAAAAGCTCGAGAGAGAGCTCCGGGAGACAAAGGAGTTTCTCGAAAACATTATGGAGAGCTCTGTGGACGGTATCCTGACCACAGACCTGAAAGGGTTGATCACCTACCAGAATCGAGCAATGGAGGAGATCCTCCAGTATCCGAGGGAAGAGGTCCTGGGGACCCATATCTCTCTTCTGTACAAGAGGGGTTTGCAGCAGGCCCGCGAAGTCATGGAGCTGCTCAGGACCGTAGAAAGGGCGAAGAATTATGAGATGGAGGTCCTTGCCAAAGAAGGCAGATCTCTTACCATCCTCACCTCCCTCTTTCTGCTCAGAAACGAGGAGAACAATGTCATCGGCACGGCGGGAATCTTCAAGGACATCACCGAGCAGAAGCTGCTGGAGGCCCGGTTGAAGGCGGCCCAGGCGGGGCTCGTGGAGGCTTCCAAGATGAGGGCGCTTGGAGAGCTCGTTGCCGGTGTGGCCCATGAATTGAACAACCCGCTTATGGCATCCCAGACGATTCTTCATGTAATCATGAGGAATCTCCCGCAGGATTTCCCTGAAAGAGAGCGACTGGAGCTTATCCGCAAGTGCAATGACCGTATTGCCAAGATCGTGGACCATCTGAGGGAATTTTCGAGACAGACAACGCCCGAATTCAACGAACTGGACATCAACCAGCCGGTTGAAAATGCGTTGCTGATCACAGGGCAGCAACTGCTCGATCATGGTATAAACATTGTGCGAAATCTTTCGGCAGATCTGCCCAAAGTGAAGGGCGATCCCAATCAGCTCGAGCAGGTGTTTCTGAATCTCATTTCCAATGCAAGGGATGCCATGGATGATACCGAAGGACCCAAAAAAGAGCTGACGATCGCCTCGAGTCATATCCAGGACGATGGCGGTTCGGCGGTGGAAGTCCGCCTCAGGGACACCGGCGTGGGGATCCCTCCCGATATTCTGACAAAGATCTTTGAACCTTTCTTCAGCACCAAGCCGGTGGGGAAAGGAACCGGGCTCGGCCTGTCTCTCTGCTTTGGCATCATCGAGGCCCATAAGGGGAAAATCGAGATCAGCAGCAGCAAGGGAGAAGGAACCGAAGTCAGGGTCGTTATTCCAGCAAGTGAATCACGAAAGGAGTAGGAGAAATGTCCAAGCGTATTCTGGTGGTAGATGACGATGAAATGGTTCTCATGGCACTCGATGAACTCCTGAAGCCGGAGGGATATGCGGTCCAGACGGTTTCAAGCGGTTCGGAGGCATTGAAGAAATTGGATGAAAACGGTTACGATCTCCTGATGTTCGATGTGATCATGCCGGAAATGGACGGATTCGAGTTATGCAGGCGTGTCAGACAAAAGGAAAAATACAAGGAGACCCCGATCGTTTTCCTGACTGCAAAAAGCCGTGACGAGGACAAGGCGCGCGGCCTGGAAGCAGGCGCCAACCTTTTCCTTTCGAAGCCGATCTCACCGGACCGCCTTATCCAGATCGTAAGCAGTGCGCTGGGTTGAAAAGAAGCGGGGAAACGGTGAAACGGGATGCGGGGACAGAGATCATCACAGTATCCCCTCTCCGATTCTCCGTTTCCATCCAGCGTCAAGTCCCAGAACGCGTAATGCAATGTCATTTCGAACGGAGTGAGAAATCTTATACTTGGAGGGGGTTACAAGATCTCTCCCTGCAGTCGAGATGACAACTTATTTGCGGGACGCGACACCAGCGAGTCTCGGGTACCGGAAGTTCATTGGAGTATTCTACCTTTCCACCCCCACCTATCCTCCCCCGTCAAGGGGGAGGGAAGTGCTTGAAACTGTATACTTCCCCTCCCTCGGTGGGAGGGGTTAGGGGAGGGGGATCATAAAGGAGTTATTCAACCTGTTTCTGGGACGCCACACTAGGAATGGAGCCTCAAACGACCAATCAGCGCGTCCAGCCCGTTTTCGCGGTCGAGCAGTTCAGTGAAGCGGCGGATCTTCACCTCGTCCCTGTAGGAAAGGACGGAAGGGCTCTGCTCCAGCCGCTCCAGCCCGGCAAATGTGTCGTCTTTGACAAGGATGAGGGGAATAGATTTTTTTCTTGCCGCTTCGATGAGTTGAGGGGCAGGGTGCCTCCCTCCCGTCAAGAGGATGCCTGCCAGAGGCCGACCGGACATATCCCCCTCCCCTCCGGTCTCTTCCCGGTATGAGAGAAGTACGATTTTGTTGTAGGCCCTCTTGAAGAGCATGAGATCGACAGGGAGATCGTGGGATCCGACCGTCATCGAGGCAACCGGCCGCTCCAGCCCTTGCTCACCGCAAAGCAGTTCCCCGCGCAAAATCTCCTTTATCTCTCGGAGGCTTCTAAATGACAGAACAGGGTCTTCCGGGAGAGCCGCAACCACGGGAACACCTTTTTGAACAAGGGAGGGAACCACCCGGTCCCTCAGAGGTTCGAGCGCTTCGAGGGGAACCCTGTTGAAGATGATCCCGCGCATGTTTTCCCGGAGAAGAGAGCAGACGGACAGGATGGAATATATGGATTTTGAAATCTGCCTGTGGCGATGAATCAGGACAAAGTCGGCGTCCAGCAGCGGGACGAGGGAGATATCCGGAAGGGGACGGGAAGGCTCATCGAAAAAGATGTGCTTCGAACCCATGATGACCAGGACATCCTTGCCTTCGGAGAGCCGGCCTGTGGAGCGCTTCAGATCTTCGATGAAATCGAGCGGTTCGATCTCCTTCCCATCCCACTGCGCATTCGGATAAGGGCAGATCTCCCCAAGAGGCTCCGAAAGAGCGAGCGCCTCTTTGAAAAGAATGGCATCCTGATCGGTCCATAACCCATCGACCTGAGTCGGGCGCGTCCCAAAAGGCTTCATGAACCCCACCTTCAATCCCTTCTTCACGAGCCTTCTGATAATCGCCCAGGTCAAGAGCGTATGGCCTGCATTGTCTCCGGTCGATCCGATAAAAAGGAAGGACATCGGTCCGGGGCCTCCTGTCTCGATTGACTACCCGTTTCGCGATTATAGGTGTTTTGATCCGGAGGGCAAAGAATATTTAAGTGAAAACAAGAGTGGTCATCGACCGTCATCTCGGGGGTTACACCGTCTGGCGATTTTTGTATCCCTTTGGCTCCAGTTCTCGGAAACCGCCGTATTTTGGAGTTAAAATCCTGAATTTGAAGCACTTCCTCTCTCCTTTTTTTGGCATGCCTTTTGAATCTAACCAGAAAGAGACAACCATGGCGTTCCCGCGAAAAGCCGGAAATGCCTTTTAAGTCGTGCCGGTCGCATGAGAGGAACCGGGGCACTGTCTTTTGAAGGAAACCTGGACAGCGGTTTTACCGGAGGGACGACTTGTTGCGATACCATCAGTCGGCCGGATAGATCACCTTACATCCGGCAAACTCCATGAAGAGCGATTTGTGAATATATGGTGAGCGCCGCTGCGACAAACGAAGAGGCTCAAAGGAAGCTTTATTATTCCAGGCTCTACCGAAAGTTCATCCTGATTACCCTGGTATGCTCCGTTGTGCCCCTTCTTCTTGTAGGATGGGCGATCAATATCCACTACACCCGGTTTGCAAAGAACCGGATGATCAATGCGATCGAAACACAGGTGGATTATCACCGGAAGATCATTGAGCTCTTCCTGAAGGAGCGTAGCTCGAGTCTTCACCTGATCTCAGAGATCCATTCCAAAGCGTTCCTGAGAGAATACTCCAATCTCGCTCATGTATTTGAAATTCTGAATCAGGAATCCGGGTCCATCACCGATCTTGGAGTGATCGACCAGGACGGCAGACATCTGGCATATGTGGGGCCCTACGACCTGATAGACAAGAACTACAGCCAGACTGAATGGTTCAAGAAGGCAATGGACAAAGGCATTTACATCAGCGATATGTTCACCGGATTTCGCAAGGTACCCCACTTCATCATAGCCATCATGCGGAACGATAATGAGAACAAGTGGATCCTTCGGGCTACGATCGATACGGAGGCCTTCCGTTCTCTGGTGGAAAATGTAAGGATTGGAGCAACCGGCGAAGTATACCTACTGAACGAGGATGGAATATATCAGACCACTCCCCGTTTCGGCGGAAAAATCATGGAGAAGGGTTCACTTCCAATAGAGACTTTTCATCCGGGCACCAGGATTCGGACCCAAACGTTCTCCGGCGCAGGGGAGAAACGGAAAGAGTCCAAGCAGCTCCTTGCCACTGCCTGGCTCTCGGAACCTCGTTGGATGCTTGTGGTGAAGCAGGACTATGATGAGGCGTTCGGAGCGGTCAATTATGCGAACTATGCCTCGCTGCTTTTTCTTCATCTCTGCGCACTGACCATACTGATCGTTTCCATTCTCAGCGCGAGACACGTGGTAAGAATAGTGCAGCGTCGGGATACAGAGGCGGACCAATTGAACAGGCAAATCATGGAGACAGGAAAGATGGCTTCCATCGGCGAGCTTTCTGCCGGGGTAGCCCACGAGATCAATAATCCCCTTGCGATCATCCTCACAGAAAAACAGATCCTGCAGGATATGGCGACATACGCCACAAATCTCGACGAGGGATTCAGGAACTCCCTCAAGGAATCTTTGGACCAGATGGACACCCAGGTGAAACGGTGCAAGCGGATCACCCACAACCTGCTGCGGTTTTCCCGCCGCACGCGATCCATTATTGAAGAGGTCGATCTGAACGCTTTTCTCAAGGAAGTGGTTGATCTGATGGAGCGTGAGGCCAAATCGGGAGGCATTCGGTTCATACTGGAGCTGGATCCGGACCTCAAACCCGTGCTTTCGGATCCGTCGCAGCTTCAACAGGTGTTCCTGAACCTGATTACCAACGCCATTGATGCGCACGACGGCAAACCCTACGGCACGATCCGGGTTGCCACCCGGGCCGATCAGAAAGGCAAAAAGGGTCTGGTGACCTTTGCAGATACCGGGTCAGGAATACCAAAAGAGAACCTGAACAAAGTATTCGATCCTTTTTTCACGACCAAACCGGTCGGAAGGGGTACAGGCTTGGGGCTTTCCATCTGTTACGGGATCATGCAGCGCCTCGGCGGGGAGATTCGTGTTCAAAGCGAGGTGGGCTCCGGGACCGAGTTCACGCTTGAAATCCCCTTCCGCCCGCCGCATGGGCTGGAGGAAAGCATCGGAACAGAACAGGACATCTGATTCCAGTGGCATCGATGCAGCCGATGACCTGTGACAGAGAGTGATCGGTAAATTTTGGAGTAATTCATAAGGAGGGTTAGGGAATGAAAGGATCCAAGATCCTACTGGTGGATGACGAGGCGGTGTTCACCAAAAATATGTCCAAGCTCCTCACGAACCGGGGATATCATGTCACCGCCGTCAACAGCGGCGACAACGCGATCCGTTCCCTTCAGGAGCAGGGTTTCGATGTAATCGTGTTGGACCTCAAAATGCCTGGAATGGACGGCATCGCCACCCTGAAGGAGATCAAAAAACTGGGACTCTTCACCCAGACTCTTATCCTTACGGGGCATGGGTCCATCGACACGGCTTTGGAAGCGATCAAGCTGGGCGCTTATGACTACTTGACAAAGCCGTGCGAGATCGACGAACTGGTCACTAAGATCGAGGGCGCCTGGGAAAAAAAGGACCGGGCCGAACAACAGGAACTGCAGGACAAGATTCAAAAAGTCGTGGAGTCCCCCTCATCGGTCTTTGACCTCTTCCCCAAAAAGAAGTAACAGCTTGTCCAGGTTTTCCCTGGCGAAACCGATCCCGGGGTCGAGTTCGAGTGCCAGCCGATAGTAAGATGCTGCTTCCTTCGGTTTGCCCATGTCGCGGTAGTTGGAGGCGATGTTGGCATAATCGATTGCCGAGGACGGATTCAATTTAAGCACCTCTCTGAAGCACTCTATCGCCTTTTCATGCTCTTTGAGTTTGAAATAGCAGTAACCCAGGAGATTGAAGACATCCGTCCTCCCCGGATCCCCCCTTCCCGCCTTTTCCAGGAGGGGAATGGCCTCTCCGAACCTCTCCTGCTCTTTCAGACAAAGGCCCATATAGACATAGATGCTGGGGATATCCTCCTCTTTTGGATCCAGAGAAAGGGCCTCCTTCAGATATCGAAGACCTGCCTCCGGGTTTTGCATGGACAGGGAACAGACGCCCAGGAAAAACTTGACGTAATATTTCCCGGGCAGGGCTTTGTCCATTTCCTTCAGTTTTCGAAGCGCAACGGCAGGATCTTCTCCCTGGGAAATGAGCTTGGCCATGAACATTCCAATGGAGGTACCGGCTGCCCGTTCCCTGAAATGAGCACCGGGGACGATGGTGTAGAACGCAGGGACCCGCAGTCCGGGGTGCATGACGTCTATGGCAAGCACATCCATGCCTCTTGTAGAGAGAGCGGAAATGCAGCTCTCCACTTCGACCCTCAGATTGGGATTGGAAAGGTCCGGAAGGTCTGTGATCGGGATTTCTCTCCCGGGCTCCATTACGAAGCGCGCCTCTTCCAGGTTGTCGAACTTGGGAAGGCCGCTCGCCACGTAATTGGATGAGGTATTGAAGTCTCCGGCAAGCTGGGCAACCTCCGTCATTGCGCGCAACAATGCCTTTGTGGGATCGGGCGAAGTTCCTGCGGTCCAGACGATCTCGCTTTTCGCCGGAAAGGTGGAAGGGTCATAGGCAAGCACTCCGACACTTGGAATACCTGTGTCCAGGGAAAAATCGGTTGCAAAAACCTTCACGCCCGCGTTCCTGAACTTGCCGATCACGTCGACTGCATGAGGATCGGCAACCGAGTCCAGTCGGATGGCCGGCGTTTTGATCCTGTTCCTGCTTACGAGAGAGGAAACATGGCGTTCCACGATTTCGCAGATACCCTGCACGAGCGCCTCTTCAGCACAATTGCCTGCCGAGGGGCCGTTGAACTCGTTGATGGCATAGAACCAGTCAAACGGGATGAAGAGTTCTTCCTGCCGTGTAAGATTGTAAGCCCTGGTCCAGCGCATGGGGAGTCTCGCAAAAAGCTCCTTCGCCTTTTCCACATCCGTCGAATCGTCGTGAACTGAACGGGCGATACTCTCAAGCGAAAGAGCGCGTCCTTTGAGGTTGCGGTATTGTTCTGTGATGAAATTACGGGAATCCTTGCAAAAACTGAAGAAGCTGAATCTCTCGGCCAGTTCCATGACTGCACTGGCTTCGGACTGCGCTATCGTTCCCCCCTTGCCCATCTGCTTCTTTGTCCCGATGACCTCCCGGGCATCCTTTCCGCACAAACTGAAGTACACCGGGATATCGAGACGGCCATGGTCGACCCTCATGGTCCCTTGCAGGATATCCAGGTTAAACTCCTTCAGCCTCTCCCTGAACCGCTTCACCGTCTCCTCGGGCGTCAGGATTTTATCCTGGTCCAGGGTGTAGTTCTTGTATGCATCCTTAAGAACGATTCTGTAAGCCAATTGCTCCTCCATCGGTAATAAAGATTGGAATGATGGAAAGTGGAATAACGAATCGGAATATTGGAACAATGGAATATTGGAATAATGGGGTTTAGTAGTAACGACCAACCGATGCCCTGGCACAGCTCCGATTGTCCGACCCATTATTCCATCATTCCACTATTCCACTATTCCAGCTCGTTGATTTCTCTGCGTCTCAGCGTTTCTGCGGGACCTCACTTTGTGTGCCAATTGCGCGGTTCAAGCTTCCGGTGGTGTATCCTTCCATATCGAGCGCCACATGAAGAAATCCCAGCCCTCTGAGATCCTCCACGATCCGGATTCGCAGGTCCGGAAGCATCAGCTTCTCCATGTCGGAAGCGTTCACCTCGATCCTCGCCACTCGGCCGTGGCATCTCACACGAACCTGCTTCAACCCTGCATCCAGGAGCCGATTCTCCGCCTCCTCCACCATCTTCAACTTCTCAACGGTGATGCTCTCCCCGTAGGGGATTCTGGAGGCCAGGCAGGCCATGGAGGGTTTGTCCCAGCAGGATAGCCCCATTTCCCTGGAGAGTGTTCGGATTGCCGCCTTTTTCAGCCCGACTTCAATGAGCGGGGCAAGGGCGCCTGCCTCCTGCGCGGCTCTCCCCCCCGGTCGATAATCCAGGTGATCGTCCGCGTTGGCCGCATGAGCGACATGAGGGATCCCCCTCTCCCGGGCAACGGTGCTCACCTGATCCAGGATGCTTCTCTTGCAGTGGTAACACCGATCCGGGTTGTTCGAGACAAATTCGGGCAGCTCCATTTCCCTGCTCGGGAGCAGGATATGCTCTATTCCTCTCTCGGAGGTAAAACGCACGGCCTCCTGCTTTTCCCTTTCAGGATGAATAACGGAGACGGCCGTCACTGCCAGAACCCTGTCCCCGAGCACCTGCGCGGCCACTGCCAGGAGAAAAGAGCTGTCCACGCCTCCGGAAAAGGCCACAACCAGACTCCCGAGCTCGCTCAGACGGGTGACCAGGGCCTCTTGCCGCCCTTTCAAATCTCGCTCAATACTCGGTTTCATAAAAAACTCCCGGATGGATCCAGGATCAAAGATTCAGCGTCCATTCCTTCCTGCATCTTGAATCCTGGATCTTGCATCGTTTCTTCTCACCATCTAGACTCTCTTGGGGTCGATTCCGTATTTTCTCATCCTGTTCCAGACCGTCACACGGTTCACCCGAAGGATCTCCGCAGCCTTTGTCTGGTTGCCCCTGCTCGCCCGAAGAGCCTGGATCAACGTCTCTCTTTCAGCCCCATGATCTGAAGAAAAGGACCTGCCCATCAGAATCTGGGAGGGAATATGTTCGATCTGAACAGAGCCCTTTTCGCCGATGACAAAGGCATATTCCAGTGCGCTCTTCAGCTCCCGAACATTGCCCGGCCAGGAATAGGAGATGAAATGGTCGAGGACGGACGGAGCGAGCCCCTCGATCGATTTTCCGGTGTTCCTTCGCAGCCGCTCCATAAAGCTGTTTACCAGCAGCGGAATATCCTCGACCCTCTCCCGTAGAGGCGGGATATGTATGGGAATCACGTTGATTCGAAAAAAAAGATCGTCCCTGAACCTCTTCTCGGCAATCATTTCGAGAAGGTTCTTGTTCGTGGCGGTGATGATCCGGACATCCACCGAAATGGGTCTGTGATCGCCGACACGTTCGAACTGCTTGGTTTCCAGAGCGCGCAGCAGTTTCACCTGGATGCTCAAAGGGACATCGGCGATCTCGTCCAGGAAGAGATCCCCTTCATGAGCCGCTTCGAATCTTCCGATCCGGTGCCGGTACGCCCCCGTGAAGGCGCCTTTCACATGGCCGAAGAGCTCGCTCTCGAGCAGGGCTTCGTTCAGGGCTGCGCAGTTGAGCTGAACAAAGGGTTTTTCTCTTCTTCTCCCGAGATCGTGAACAGCTTGAGCGACAAGTTCTTTGCCGGTGCCGCTCTCGCCGAAGATGATGACCGGGGCATCGCTCTGGGCCGCCTTCTCTATGACCTGGTACACCTTCCGCATGATGTCCGACTTGCCGATAATCCCATGAAAACCGGCGGCAAGATCGAGCTGCTGGGAGAGATGATCGATGGTCTGGTCGAGGCGCTCCAGTTCCGAGATGTCCGTGAGGGTCTCAACGGCGGCCACGGCTTTTCCCCTGGCGTCACGGATGAGAGAGGCGTTCTTGAGCACCGGCAGATAGGTCCCGTCGCTCTTCATGACCACGCATCGCCTCCTGATCACCTCGCCCCGCTCGAACAGATTGCACCACCAGGGCTCTCCCTCCTTGAGGGTCGTTTCGCATGCATCGCAATTGAGGAGCGTGCAGGATCTTCCCACGGCTTTATCCGCAGGATATCCGGTCATCTTTTCGAAAGAACGGTTGACCATTCTGATGACCCCGTCAGGGGCAATCAGAATGAGACCGTCGTGCATCGTGTCGATGATTTTGCCCCAGTGGCGGTTGAAATCCAGACTCTTCATGGGAGCCTCCGCGAAGGTGTTTAAACATGTGTTTAAGCGATTTTAACATCTTCACCCTTCAAGCGCAAGCCTCCCGGCAAAATATCACAGGAAAACAAGCCCCTATATCCATGGATCCCTTTGGGCACGGCTTTTGCTTTTGTTGATCCGTCCGGGAGAAGACTATCAAATGACCGGGCCACAGGGATGAGGAGGAAACATGGAAAGGAGAAAGTTTTCTAAGATCGCCATGCTGGTTGCAGCCGTTTCTCTTTTCATCGGAACGGATGGACGCGCCGGAGAAACGGCACCCGTTCCGCCAGGGAAAAAGCCGGTCAACGGCGAGTACGGCCCCAGCCATACGGAGAACATTACAGCGGACCACTCCAAGTTTGAAACGCTCAAGCAGGAGTTCAAAAGCGGCCCCGAAGTAACCAAGGCTTGCCTCAGCTGCCATACCGAGGCCGCGAAACAGATTCAGGAGACCCTTCACTGGCGCTGGATAGCCCCTGACGATCCGGAGGGGAAGCTTGGAAAGGCAGGCCTTGTGGTAAACAACTTTTGTGTGACCATGCCTTCCAACGAGCCCCGATGCACCTCCTGCCACATTGGATACGGCCGGAAGGACAAGACATTCGATCTCACCGCCCAGGAAAAGGTGGACTGCCTCGTCTGCCATGAGCAGACCGGGACCTATGAGAAGTTCCCGGCAGGGGCCGGAAATCCCGTTGCCGAACCCACCCCCTTCCCTGCCGAGAAAAAAACCTATCTTCCCCCTGAATGGAACAAGGTCGCCCAAAGCGTCGGCCGGCCCACCAGGCGGAACTGCGGCGTCTGCCACTTCTTCGGCGGAGGGGGAGAAGGGGTCAAGCACGGGGACCTGGACTCTTCCATGTTCAAGCCCAACAAGGCACTGGATGTGCATATGGCAGTGGAGGATGAGAACTTCAACTGCACCCGGTGTCATACCACGGAGAAGCACTCGATCTCTGGACGCTATTACCGATTTCCGGCTAACGGCGACAAGCGGAATCTCCTGGAATCGGACTCCATCAAGCGCATCACCTGCTATTCCTGCCATAGCGAAACCCCGCACAAATCCGACCCCAAGCTGAATGACCACACGGACAAGGTCGCCTGCCAGTCCTGCCACATCCCTGAGTTTGCGAGGGTGAATTCCACAAAGATGATGTGGGACTGGTCCAAGGCGGGAGCGCGTGACGGGGAAGGAAAACCGGTCAAGAAGATGAAGGACGGGAGGCCTGCTTTTGACGGCATGAAGGGAGAATTCCGATGGGAGAAGAATGTTGAACCCGAGTACTTCTGGTACAACGGGGTTGTCAGGAACGTGCTCCTCACGGACAAAATCGATCCGAGTCAGGTCGTCAAACTGAATTATGCGGAAGGAAGTTATGATGACCCTGACGCCCGCATCTATCCCTTCAAGGTGCACCGCGGAAAACAGCCGTATGACAAGGTTCACAAGACCATGGTGGCGCCCAAGCTCTTCGGACCCAAGGGTTCCGGGTCATACTGGAGCGAGTATGACTGGACGACGGCGATCAGCAGGGGCATGGAATATATCGGTCTCCCATTCAGCGGAGAACATGATTTTGTGGAAACAGAGTACATGTTCCAGACAACCCATATGGTCGCGCCCAAGGAGAAAGCCCTGGCCTGCACCGAGTGCCACAGCAAGAACGGGCGGCTCGCCGACCTTGGCGGGTTTTACATGCCGGGCAGGGACGGAAACAAAGCACTCAATGTAATTGGCTGGGCTGGAGTGATCGTTTCCTTTCTTGGGGTGATGGGTCATGGAGCAGGCCGCATGGTGGCCCGCAAAAGGAGGGATAAGAATGGGAAGCAGCATGAGTAAGAGAGCCTCTGCATCGCACAAGTTGTATCTGTACCCGGATGGAACAGAGCCGCGGGGCGGCGTGGATAAAGAAACCTGTGCGCTTGACCGGCTCTACCTGTATACAAGATTCGAGCGTTTCTGGCATTGGGCTCAGGCCGGATTTGTGGTGCTGCTTGGGCTCACCGGTTACGAGGTTCATCTGGGTTATGATCTTTTCGGATTTCAGAGGGCCGTGGAGTGGCACAACACGCTGGGAATCGCCTGGCTGGTTCTCTATGCCTTCATCGTCTTCTGGCACCTCACCACGGGCCAGTGGAAACACTATATCCCTACGACCCGGATGCTCTTCACGGTCATGCTCTATTACATGATCGGGATCTTTCGGGGGGAGCCCCACCCTGTGCCCAAGAGCGAGAGATCCAAACACAATCCCCTGCAGCGGCTTACCTACCTGGGTATTTCCGTGTTCCTCATCCCCTTTCAGATGCTTACGGGCATCCTCTACTATTCCTACAACTCCTGGGGGGTTATGGGGTTTGGAAAGCTCGGGCTCAGTGTCATGGCCTTCCTGCACATGGCAGGCGGATTTGCGCTTCTCATTTTTCTCATTGTGCATATTTACATGACTACAACGGGTCATTCCCTCACTGCCCACTTCCGTGCCATGTGCTCGGGGTGGGAGGAGGTTCCTGTCCGGGAAGAGGCTGATTAGCTCCACTCTCTTGTTCCCGACCCGCTTACCCTGCAAAGACCCCCGGAAGCTTTCCCTTCCGGGGGTCTCCCTCCCTTTGAAAGAGAAGTCCGAAGACAGGAGCCAGAGGTCAGCCCGGCCGCTGGCTGGCGCCAGTCTGATCGCACAGGAAACTTGGCAAGGTTTCAGGTATCAGCCGAGGGGCACGAGGGAAGAGGGACGACCGCTACGCTCGGACGTGGGACGAAAAAGATTGGGGTGCACAAGACTGAAATCCTGTTGATCCTGTTATCCTGTCTAAGAAGTTTCATACGAGAATAGGCAATTTCAGCTGAAGCGGAAGTTTGATTGAGCGGGAGACTCCTCATTCGGAATGACACAACCCTTCGTGAAGAACCTCAGGTCACTAAAAAGTGAGCGAGCGCCCGTTTTTTTGTTGCACCCTGAATCCTTCTGCGGTACCGTATGGCTCTCTTGCTTAAATAGGTCTTATCGGCTCCCGTGTCTTCCTTCCGGACAGGCCCGGAGTCCGTCCATCCTGCTGATGTCGACAATACCTTCTCTTCGGGACCGTCGCATGCGGTCGACCCGGGAGGGTTCACCATGCTCTCAGGAGCGAGCTCGGATTACCTGCAAAATGGGCGTGAAGTAAGCTGATCGGTAAATCCCACATCAGGGGGTTACCCGTGAGCATTGCCAAACTACTCGAAAATGGCGCCGAACGAAACCCCGGACAGGTCTGCCTGGACTTTGAGTCCAGTCAAGTCACATACGGGGATCTGAACGCCAGGGCGGACGCTCTGGCCCACGGGCTCGCTCGCAAAGGATTGCGTCCCGGCGATGTGTGCGTGCTCATGATGGCCAACTCCATTCAGTGGGCAGTCACCTACTACGCCCTGGCCAAGATCGGCGCAGTTGTCCTTCCAGTGAACTTCCTTTTTCGAACCGGAGAGCTTGACCACATCTTCAGGGACTCGGGCGCCAGGGGTTTCATAGGTCAAAAAGAGTACCTCGACCAGCCCCTCAAGGCGATGGAGGGTTCGCCCCACATCGAACTGCGGATCGCGAGCGGCGTCTCCCCGGGACAGGGGTTCCTTCCGCTGGAAGAGATCCCGGTGAATCAAGGCCCCTTTCCCTCGCATCCAGTGCAGCCGGATGAGACTTTTGCCATCATTTACACCAGCGGCACGACGGGGCTCCCGAAAGGCGCCATGCTCACGCACGGAAACCTGGTCAGCAACGCAAAGATCGTGGCGGGCATGCGGCCCGTCACGCCTTCCGCCGTGATTCTTTGTGTCCTGCCCCTCTTTCATATCTACGGTCAGACAAGCGCTCTCAACGCCGGCATCCATCTCGGGCTGAAGATCCGGCTGTTTCCCCATTTCGATCCGGCAAGCCTGTTGGCGGCCATCGAGGAAGAGGAGGGCTCAATCCTCATCGCCGTTCCAACCATTCTGAATCGATTGCTGGAACAGGCCAAACTCCAGCCGATCCGCCGCTCCGGCCTGCTCTTTTGCATTTCGGGCGCGGCATCTCTTCCTGTGGAGATCCTTCGAAAATTCCAGGATACCTTTCACACCACCATCTATGAGGGCTATGGTCTTACGGAGTGCTCGCCCGTGTGCGTGGAAAACCCCTTCGGGCTGCCGACAAGGCCCGGCTCGATCGGGGTTCCCATCCCCCAATTCAATGCTCGAGTAGTGGACGAGCAGGACAGGGATGTTCCGGCCGGAGAGGTAGGTGAACTGATCGTGCACGGCCCCGGCGTGATGAAAGGGTACCTCAACCAACCTGAGGCCACGGCCCTGGCTCTTCGCGGGGGCTGGCTTCACACGGGGGATCTCGCCCGCATGGACGAGGACGGATACATCTATATCGTGGATCGGAAGAAGGACATGATTATTCGCGGAGGATACAATGTGTACCCGCGCGAGCTGGAGGAAATTCTCTACACGCACCCCGACGTGGTCGAAGCTGCGGTCGTCGGTATGCCCCACCCGGACCTGGGGGAAGAGGTCGCGGCTGCGGTCGTGTTGCGTGCAGGATCGCGGGCAACGGTGGAAGATATTCGGAACTACATGAAGGAGCGTGTAGCGCCTTACAAATACCCTCGGAAGGTCGAGATTCTCGGCGAACTTCCCAAAAGCACCACGGGAAAAATCCTGAAACGCGCAATTCGTCTGTCCTGAGCCAATTACGGACAGGAGCACAAAATAGCTTGCACTCGGACGAGGCTCGCCCTGCATAACAAAAACAAACTATTTTGTGCTCCCCTCAATAACTCCCCCCGCCCCTTTTGGTCTGCGAAGAGGAGTGTTTCCAGGACGGGAGGGGGTTCGATCCGGGGAGACCAGGAACCGATCCGGAAGAAGTCGGCACGGGGTTCATCCCCTTCAACTTCAAAATCGAGAGGGAGGTTTTGTCATGGGTACAAAGAAGTTCTTCTCGCAAATGGCGCTGTTGTCCTTCATCCTGATCCTCATTCTCTTTCTCTTAAGCCCGCCCCCTTCCAGGGCCGCCGAAAAGGTGTTCAAATGGCGGTGCCAGTCCCACTGGCCGACTGCCAGCAGCTCTTACAAGGACAGCCTTATCCGGCTCTCGAACAACCTCAAGGAGAGGACGAACGGCCGGCTGGTCGTGGAGCCGTTCGCGGCAGAGTCCCTGGTTCCTTCAAAGGAGATCTTCAATGCGGTCAAGCGCGGCATGATCGAGATGGCCACGGCATCCCCCGGCTACTTTCGGGATCAGATTCCTCTGGCTGGAGTCGCCTCAGGGCTTCCCTACGCCTTCCGCGAGGTCTGGGAGTGCGCCTATTTCCATAAGGGACTCGGTTTCGAAAAGATGATGCAGGACGAGTGCGCAAAGCATGGTATTTATTTCTCGACGGACAAGGTCTATCCCACGGAGATGTGCTCAAAGAAGCCGATCCGGACCGCTGCGGATTTCAAGGGCATGAAAATCCGTTCATCCGGAGTTCTCGAGGTGTTCCTGACCAGTCTGGGAGCGGCGGGGGCTTACATCCCGGGCCCGGAGATCTATCCGGCACTCGCATCAGGAGTGATCGACGCCGCCCACTGGGGCGCGGTGCAGGGATCGGCCAGCATGGGGTTCTACGACGCCGCCAAATACCACATCCGCCCGGGTCTGAACATCGCGAGCACGGACGTCTGGTTGATCAATCAGAAGGCCATCGATGCGCTTCCGGACGAACTCAAGAAAGTGCTTTTTTCAACCCTGGAAGAGCAGTTCTGGTTCCGAACCACCGAGTACGAGTATCTCGAAGCGCTCACCCTGGCCAAGATCCAGAAGGGGAAGGGGGTCCAGCTTCTTGTGCTTCCGCCGGAAGAGCAGAAGAAAATGACTGAAGCGGCCATCAAGATCTGGGATGAAGAAGCGAAGAAGAGCCCGGAAAGCGGAAAGGCCGTTCAGATGATGAAGGATTTTCTGCAGAAGCTCGGTCACCTGTAAGATTCTACAATGCCCGGGTTCTCGAGGAGTGCCCGGGCGGACCTATGGAAAGCGGAGGAACTGCTTTGGCTCGAAACCATCCTTTGCTCAAGTCCATCGATGCGGTCAACGACTGGGTGGGGCGGATCGTGTCCCTTTTCATTCTGCTGATGTTTCTGATCCTCATGCTCGAGATCTTCGCTCGATATCTGTTCAATGCACCGAGCGTCTGGGCCAATGAGCTTACCCAGATGCTCTTCGGCGCCTATGTGGTTCTCTCGGGAGGCCATCTCCTGTGGAGGGGAGGCCATGTAGGGGTGGACATCCTTTACTCACGGCTCTCGCCCAGGAAAAAAGCCATGCTCGATGTCATCACCTCTGTTCTCTTCTTCGCCTTTTGCGTGATGATGGTTTACTTCGGAGGGTCTCTTGCCTGGGAATCTCTGGCCCGCTGGGAGCACTCTCAGTCCGCCTGGAACCCGCCCCTCTATCCGGTGAAGCTCACGATTCCTGTTGGCGCCATCCTGCTGCTGCTTCAGGGGGTCGCGAAACTCGTTCGGGACATCTTGGTCCTGACCGGGACGGAACCCCTTGCCCCTGCCGCTCCGGCGCAGAAATAAGGATTCCCTATGAGCATTGAGTTCCTCACAATCATGTTCTTCGCGGCCCTCTTTATATTCTTGCTCCTGGGGCTTCCGGTTGCCTTCGTCCTCGGCGGGGTTTCCGTTGTGTTCCTTTACTTCACGTGGGGTCCCCAGTCCTTCTACATGGTGGCGGCGCAGACATGGGGTGCGATGAACAAGTTCAGCCTGGTGGCCATCCCGCTTTTCATCTTCATGGCCATGATCCTGGAAAAGGCCGGGGTCGCCAACGATCTCTATGAAATGATGTACGTGTGGTTCGGCCCTGTGAGGGGAGGACTCGCCGTCGGCACGGTGGTCATATGCGCCATCTTCGGGGCCATGTGCGGCATCAGCGGCGCTGCGGTGGTGAGCATGGGAACGATTGCGCTGCCCTCTATGCTGAAATACGGGTATGATAAGGAGCTGGCGCTGGGCTGCATCAACGCAGGGGGGAGCCTCGGAATCCTGATTCCTCCAAGCGTCATCATGATCATCTACGCCCTCATCTCCGGTGAATCGGTGGGAAGGCTCTTTGCAGGAGGGGTTGTGCCGGGCATCTTGATCGCCACTCTCCTCTCTCTCTATATCACCATTCGATGTCTGTTTCAGCCGAGCCTCGGTCCGGCCATACCCAAGGAAGAACGGGGGGATTGGTCCAGGAAGATAACGGCTCTCAAGGCCGTGATCCTTCCTCTCTGCATCGTCGTGATGGTACTCGGCTCAATCATCGGTGGCATTACCACCCCCACGGAATCGGCTGCTGCAGGGGTATTGGGGGCCATGGTGTCAGGGCTCATTTATCGGCAACTGAATTGGCCGCTGATAAAGGATGCCGCCCTCCGCACGTTGCGTCTGACCTCAATGATCATGTGGATCCTCTTCGGGGCCTACTGCTTCAGTGCGGCCTATAACGGGATGGGGGCTCCGAGCCTGATTCGAAACCTGATGGAATTCATCCCGGGCGGCCCGTGGGGAAGCATCATCTTCATTCAGGTTATTCTTCTGCTCTTGGGGATGGTTCTGGACCCTGCAGGCATCATGATGATTACGGGACCCGTCTTTCTGCCGGTGGTCAATGCCCATGGGTTCGACCCGGTATGGTTCGGGATCCTGTTCACCGTAAACATGGAGATCGGGTACATGACCCCGCCCTTCGGGTTCAACCTGTTCTATCTCAAGGGAATCGTGCCGTCCTCCATCAGCATGGCCGACATCTACCGTTCGGTCATACCGTATACGGCTGTGGAGATTTCCGGATTGGCGCTGGTGATGATCTTCCCGGCCCTGGTTACATGGCTTCCCAACAAGATGTTCTAGGCAGGTTGCTCAAAAACGCCCATCTGCTGCGTTGCCCTTATCCCGCGTCGTTGCGGCGTACTTGAGTGTACGCCTCACTCCTCGGAATTGCGGGCGCCTTGCATCTGGGCATTTTTGAGCAACCTGCGAGCAGGGGCTTTTCCAGCACCAATGAATCGCCGCGAAGCCGTCTTCGTGCCTGCCCGCTGAAGCGCTTCGGCACGCAAGCGTGTCCATCGTGCTCTTCGTGGTTGAATACGTCTTTTTACCACGAAGGACGCGAAGAGCACGAAGGTCTAAGGCTGAAGCAAAACTGCCCGCGCCAGCGGGCTGAGCATTTTTCAATGCCGGTCTTGCCCGGCATTGAAAGAAATCCCCTTTTTGCTCCTCCGCGCCTCTGCGAGAGAATATCTTGACCTTGTGGTTGAACATGTCCGTTCTTACCACGAAGAGCACGAAGAATTGATCTGAGAGCACAAGGGCGCCTTCTCAGGGTTTTCAGCTCTTATCCTTCTGGTCTTCCTTCGCCTGAAAGGTGTAGTTCCCTTCCAGAAACCGGTCCGCATACCACTCCACCTGTCTGTCATTATGGAGCGCCATGTCGAGCAGGTTGACCGATCCGAGGAGCCTGCCGATGATGTCGAGCTTTTCCTCCAGCACGCCACACTGGTACTTCTTCATAGCCCCTCGCACCATGTCCCCCTTCTGTTCCATGCTGAAGCCCACCCACCTGAGAACAAGCGTGATGAGCTGAGCCCTGCGGGATCGGCGGGCGATATCCGCCGCACCTCCCTTAAAATAGAAGATGATGTAGTTGTCATTGACCCTTGGTCCACAGAACGTATCGACTGTAACGTAATGGTATCCGAGTCTTGCGCTGAAATTCAGATAGTTGGCAGCCACAACGGCATAGCTGGGGCCCCCCATCGGCCCGTTCAGAAGAGGATCTCTGAGCAGGGATTCGGCCACGATCGAGCCAAACCCGCGTAAGCTCGCTCCCGAATGCTGGGTCCAGGAGACGTCCTTATTGGTCATGCCCCTGAGCAAGGACTTGAACGGGGAAGAGGTGATATTTTCGAGGGTCGCTTCTTCCGCGCTCTCGGCAATCGAAAGCCCTCCCCCCAGATCGATCACCAGGATCTTCATGGGAAGGGGAATCCTAAGAGGGACGGCACCACTCCTGTCCGGCTGAACTTCATCGCTTATTCTAAACATCTCCCGCATCGCGATCTCGTGGGAAAAGCGGATGAGGTCATGGAGAGTCCTGCATCCCTCAGGGTTAAAATTAGGATCCTTGGGATCGGCAAGGTTCAGCGGCGCAATTCTCTTGAGCGCCGTCTGAACAGTCCTGTAGATGGGACTCCCTTTCATAGGGTTCCTGGGCTTCTTCTTCTTTAGAAGGGACTCCACCCTTCCTCGATATATGGTCCTGTTGGTCGCATCCACAGTGATGAGTTCGCCGTTCACGATTGCCTCGGTGGCACCGCCGGTTCCAACCAGCGTGGGGATCCTGAATTCTCGCGCCACAGACGCCATATGGCCGGTCACCGTGCCTACATCCGTGACGATAGCCTGTATTCTTCCCATGACGGGAACGTATCGGGGAGAGGTCTGTTTTGCAACGACGATAACGCCTTCCGGGATGCGATGCAGGGTTTCTTCGGACTTTATTACAAATGCCGGGCCTGATGCCGTACCGTCGGAGGCCGATGCCCCTCCCCTGAGAAGAACCTGGTGGTTCGTGGAAGGCAGGGCGGGCTGGGATTCGGACTTCCTCTCCGCTTCCTCTTCGGCTTCCTTGGAGCGGCGCAGAGGCCGGGCCTGCAGAATGAAGACCTGATCGTCTTTGTCGATGGCCCATTCGATATCCAGAGGATATCCATAATGCTCTTCCAGCTTCAGTGCACGTTCCACAAGGGCTTCAATCTGACCCTCCTGCAGGCATGGACTGTTTCGCCTCTCATCTTCAAGGGTTTCCTCTTTAACCCCGTCTGTCCAATCAGGTCGTAGAATGGTTTCCTTCACCGCAACATCCGCCACTTCCAGTTTCCCGCTCTTTTTCTCGATCTGGTAAAAGTCCGCGGACGAACCGCCATCCACAAGCCTGGCGGCAAGCCCCCATACTGCGCTGATCATGATAACTGCATGCCTGCTGTCGTTCGGGTCCACTGTGTAGAGCACACCGCTTACCTTTGCGTCGATCATCATGACGCAGGCTACGCTCATCACCACATCCTGATCCGGGTATCCTACAGTGCGGCGGTAAAAAATCGCTCTTGGATTGAAGGTGCTGGATACGACTTCCTTATATGCGGGGATGACCTGCTCCTCCGTCACATTCAGGACAGTGGAATGCTGGCCTGCGAAACTCGCATCCGAATCCTCGCTTGTAGCGCTGCTCCGAACGGATAGCCTCAAAGGACCGCCTATCTTGTGCTTCAATGTCGTGACACTCTGCAGAATCGATTGCTCCAGATCAGGGGGTACGCTCGCCGACAGGATGCGAGCCTGTATGTCGCGGCATACTCTGATGAGACTCTCGGTATCGTTCACATCCAGGTCTTTGAGTTTCCCCTCTACCCATCCTCCCAGTTGATTATGCTCCACAAAATGATGGCACGCATACGCAGTGACTGCAAAGCCTGCCGGAACCAGGAGATTGGCTCTGTTATAGACCTCTCCCAGATTTGCCGCCTTTCCGCCTACCTCTGCAATATTTTCCAGGCTGAGCATTTCCAGAGGCAGGACAAGAGAGCTTTGTTCGATCTTTTTTCTTTTGCGGAGTTCGGCGAGTACGGCTTCCGATATCTCCTCGGTCACAGGGAACAGCCCTTCGTATTTTGCCCCTGTCAATGCGTTGAGATCTTCCACCATGGAAAAGACTTCCCTGATCAACAATCCGGTCTGGTTTACCACATAGCTCAGGGAAAAAGGTGTTCCCTTGTAGATCATGTGCTCCAGGTCCGCAATGATCCCCAGAGCCGAGTTGTTCGACGAAAGGATCCGCTTGAAGCACTCGTATTTCATCTGAAGCGTTCCTTTGCCTGCAGGCACATGTTCGCCGAGCCGACTCTTTTTGAAGAGATCCAGAAGTTTCAAGGCAGAGATTCCCTCCTGTGGCTCAAGGGCCGGGGAGCGCCGCTACAGGTGAGGATGGATCGAGAAGAGAAGATAAAGGTTCGCCGGAACCCTTGAGGAAAATGATTTGATCGCATTATACCCGAACCTTTCCCGCTGCTTCAAGGCCAATCGTAGGCAGTCGCATCACGAGGGCCGCACCTTCAAAGATTGCGCGAGCCTGCCTTTGGTGGAGTTACATGAACTCTCGTATGATCACAAATCCCAGAACGAGAAGAACGATGAATACCAGGGTAAGCCACTCAAAGTACTTGTCGATAAGAGATTTGATAGGAGGGCCGAACCAGAAAAAGAGTGCGGCGACCAGAAAGAACCTCAGGGAACGGCTTATCATGGACGCCGTCACCAGCGTAAGGAACGGAATGTGGAACGCGCCTGCCGCGATGGTGAAGACCTTGTATGGGATGGGTGTGAACCCGGCTATGGCAATGGAGAGAAATGCATTCTTTTCATAGAGCCCCTGGACCTCATTGTACTGATGCTCCACCCCATAGAACTGGATGATGGGCCTCCCGATGAGATCGTAGAACTCCACGCCGAGAAGATACCCGAACATTCCTCCGAGCACCGAGCCTATCGAGCAGATGGAGGCATAACGGAAGGCCTTGCTCGGCAGCACCACGGCAAGCGCTATGAGCAGTACGTCGGGCGGGATGGGAAAGAAGGACGACTCCGCAAAGGCGATGAGGAACAGCGCCCACCCCGCAAAGGGTTTCGCTGCCAGGCTTTCGACCCATGATTTAAGCGCTCTCAGCGGCTTCGAGACGCCGGCGAATATACCTTTCCTTTTATCTGCTTCTCTTTTCATACCTGAACTTTATGAAAACTTTCCAATAAAGCAAGCATTTCTTCTCTTGTACCATCCCCTGGGGACCGAGCATGGTGAAATAATGCGTCCTCACCAAAACATCCGGGCACAAAAGGAGTCTCGAACAGAGACAAACCATGCAGGCCTGCTCTACCTGCATGATGCAGTCAGCGACGCACGAATATCTTGACAAACATTTTGAGGTTGAAATTTACAGTGGAATACATTATTTTCGTGCAAATTCTACCTGACTCTGAACCACCACACAACAAAAGGAGGCTAGGAATGAACAAAGGAGATCTGGTCAATGCCGTTGCAAAAGTGGTATCCGGCAAGAAGGAAGCACAGGCCGCTGTGGATTCGATCTTCTCAAGCATCAGCAAAGCCCTCAAGAAAAGCGACCCTGTAACCCTGGTAGGCTTCGGGACTTTCAAGGTGGACAAGAGAAAGGCTAGGAAAGGGAGAAATCCCCAAACAGGCGAGGCAATCAAGATCAAGGCAAGGAAGGTTCCCAAATTTGTCGCGGGCAAAGCCCTGAAGGATGCGGTGAAATAGGTCTCAAGACATTTCCCGTTTCCTGCCGGCCCTCACCTGCACGGTGGGGGCTTTGCTTTCTCACTATGACCAGGTATCTTCTATTTTCACTTCTTCTTCTTGGCACTACCCATCCCTTTGTGTCTGCCGCATCGAGAGGGGTTCTCGAGAGAACCGGTCTGACCATAGTATTTGATGAGCCCCTGCGAGGCGTCGCAGAGCAGGCCGCCCTCATCTATCCTGAAATCGTCAAGGAGCTGGAAGACCGATTGCGCTTGACCGCCCCCTCATCTTCGATGCTTGTGCTGGTAAAGGAGCGCAGCCTCTTTCAGCAGATGGCACTGGAGCAGATACCGGTAATCGCCTTCGCGGTCCCCGAAAAAAGCCTCATGGTGGTAGATTGCTCGAAGACCGGCAGGGATCCTTTTGCCCTGGACAAGACGATGAAACATGAACTTTGCCATCTCATGGTCCATCATCACGTATCAGGGAGACATGTTCCTAAATGGCTTGATGAGGGACTCGCTCAATGGGTCAGTGAAGGCATAGGCGAGCTTGCAGTGGCACGTAAGCGGCCGCTTTTGGCCGATCGTTTGATTCCAATGAGAGCGCTGGCCGTCCGTTTTCCACCGGATTGGGAGGATCATCTGCTTGCCTATGAACAGAGCGAAAGCTTTGTGGGGTTCATCATTCGTCGGCACGGAATAGACGGGATTCTGAAGGTTCTGGATCGCTTGAAAATGGAAGAGCCATGGGAAACCGCTGTGGAAAAAGAATTGAACGTTTCCTTCGATAAACTGGAGGAGGAATGGATAGCTCGGCTTCAAGAGATGCAGGGATGGTTCCTGCTCGTAAGTCAATATCTTTATGAAATTCTCTTCTTCCTTGCCGCCCTGGCCCTGGCATACGGCTTCCTGAAAGCCTATATCAGAAAACGCGATTACTTGCGCGGGAAAGAAGGAGAGGATCCACCCGAGTGACCGGTCTGAAAGCCTGAAACGTTTCAGCTAATGTGAAACGACAGGGAGAGCCAAGTATTTTAATGTTCTGAGTTCCCGATTTCCGAGATGACCGCCTTGATTTCTTCCCGGATGAAACGGAGCCGATCCAGTTCCTCCTCGTTGACTCTTTCCTGCGCGTTCGAACGAACCTCCTTTCTCAAACGGGCCAATTCTCTCTCCAGATCGATTACAAGATTCAGCACGGAATCGCGGAGGTCGGGTGCTTCCACCTGGACCGGGGCTTCTCTGGTCACCTCCCTTGCCCTGAGGATAAGCCTTTCCTTCCACCTGGGTATGTAGACATCCAGATGGAAACGTTCGCGGATCTTTTGAGCAAGGATCTCGCTTGCAGCAGGTTCGCCATGAATGACAAACACCTTTGGCCTGCTCTCGAAATGGCTCACCCATTCGAGCAGATCCTTCTGGTCCGCATGGGCGGAAAAGCCTCCGATGGTGAAGACCTTCGCCCTTACAGAAACATGCTCGCCAAAGATCTTCACCGCTTTTGCCCCGTCAACGATCTTACGCCCGGTTGATCCCGCGGCTTGAAACCCTACAATGACCAGGCTGGCGCCAGGCTTCCAGAGATTGTGCTTGAGATGATGCTTGATTCTCCCCGCCGTTGCCATACCGTTCCCGGCAATGACAATGGCAGGTCCCGGTCGCTCGTTGATGGCTTGTGACTCCCTGGTGCTTTGGGTCAGGTGAAGATTCGGGAGATCGAAAGGATCACCGCCGTTGCTCAGGATCGTCTTTGCGTCCTCGTCATAGTACTCTCTGCTCCTCCGGAAAATCTCGGTGGCCTTGATCGCCAGAGGACTGTCTATGTAAACCGGGATTTTCGGCAGGCGACCACTGCGGTGGAATTCAGAGAGAATGTAGAGGATCTCCTGCGTCCTCTCCACGGCGAATGCAGGGATCATGACCTTCTCTCCATTGGAGACCGCATACCCGATCGCTTCCAGCAACTCCTCCTTGCTCTCTTCGAATGAACGGTGCAGCCGGTTGCCGTAGGTCGATTCGAGAAAAAGATAGTCAGAATCGAAGACCTCGTGAGGATCCTTTACGATCAATTGGTTCTTCCTCCCAAGGTCGCCGGAGAAGACGATCTTCATTGACTCCCGATTCTCCTCGATCCAGAGCTCCAGGATCGAGGAGCCAAGGATGTGCCCTGCATCCCTGAGCCTTGCCTTCACGCCGGGTTCAACCTCGATGATTTCATCGGATTGCACCGGAACAATGTGCTTCAGGCTTGCCTCTGCATCCTCTGTGGTGTACAGGGGCAGAATCTCATTCCTGGACTGGCGACGGTTCTTCCTGGTTTGCCATTCCGCATCCATCTCCTGAATATGAGCCGCGTCCAGCAGCATGATTTTGGAAAGCTCGGCCGTTGGAGGGGACGTAAGGATTCGCCCCTGAAAGCCGTCTCTGACAAGCATGGGGAGTCTTCCACTATGGTCGATGTGGGCGTGTGTCAGGAAAACCGTGCGAATCTGTTTCGGGTCAAAACCCCACTCCTGGCGGTTCCTGGCTTCCATGGTCCTCCCGCCCTGGAAGAGCCCGCAATCAACCAGGATCTTCGTTCCAGCAGGAGACTCGATCAGAAAGCTGCTTCCCGTGACGGACCCGCTTCCTCCCAAACAAGAGACACGAATCATTGCGATCTCCTTTCCGATTCCCGATGAAAAAATCGCCCAACAATTGTTCCCGGTCAGTGGTTATAGAATGGTGCAGGGACTCCGTCAAGGATGCAGGATGAAAACAGGGTTCAGGATCCAGGATCCACGATGCAGGGTTCGGCAAAGCGTCTCACGCAAAGGCGCTAGGATGCAAGTCGGTTTTGGAATGGTGCAGCGACCTGCAGCACATTTGCTGACAGGGTCGAGAGTGTAGACATCGACCTTGGGCGGTTTGTCACTTTTCATACTGCATTTCAGATCTTGAGTCCTGGATCCTGGATCTTGAATCTTGCATCCTGGATCCTGGATCATTCCCGAACGGCAGCAAAGGCACCTTGCCGCCTCCCCCCGGAAGGTCGATGACAAACTGAGGAATGCCGAGACCTGAAATGGATTTATGAAGGCATCTCATGATCTCCAAACCTGTCTGGACATCCGTCCAGAAATGGGAGGTTCCCCGGACGCGGTCGGCCTCGAAGAGGTAATAGGGCCGAACGCGGATCAACAGGAGTTTGCGCATCAGCCGGACCATCGTATCGGGAGAATCGTTCACCCCTTTCAGGAGGACGGACTGGCATCCAAGGGGAATTCCGGCATCCGCAAGTCTCCCGCATGCCTTTGCGGAGGCGGAGGTGATCTCATCCGGATGATTGAAATGGGTGCTGATGAAGAGCGGGTGAAAACCCTTCAGCATTCTTACCAGTTGCGGCGTAATCCTCTGGGGGAGGGTACAAGGAGTCCTGGTTCCTATACGGATGATTTGTACGTGGTCAACGGCTCTCAGTTCTGACAGGATCCTGAAGATCACTTGATCGGAGAGCAGCAGCGGGTCGCCGCCTGAGAGGAGCACGTCCCGGACAGATCGGGTCTTTCTGATATAAGAGAGTCCCTCTCGGATGGTTTCTTCGGTCACCGTGGAAGGGTGCCCGACTTTTCGCTTCCTGTTGCAGAAGCGGCAGTACATGGCGCACTGGTTGGAGATCAGGAAAAGGACTCGGTCGGGGTATTTATGCGTCAGGCCCGGTACGGGCGAGAGATCTTCTTCCCTCAGAGGGTCTTCCTCCCCTTCGAGATCCAGAATTTCCCGGCTGTCCGGCACTCCCTGTTCAAATACCCCGTCTCCACTTTTCTTCATGAGCCCGAGATAATAAGGATTGATTCGCATGGGATACCGGGAGAGCACCGGTTCGATCCCTTCCCGGCGGATGTCGAGGAGACGGTGCAGTTCCTCGGCAGTGGTAATGCTCTCCGCCAGGATCTTCTCCCATCTTTCTCTCTCCGGCAATTGAAGCCTCGCCATCCAAGGATTCTCCGGGGTTGTGATGAAAAGGGCCCGCCCTTATCGGCCGGGCCTGTTCTCCTTCTTATGTATAGCCCAAGAGAAACCCCTTATTCAAGAACCGGCGTGACTTAAAGGGAGCACTTTGGCCTTAAAACACAGGCAGAGGCCGGCCGCAGGGGTGCTCGCTGTTTTCATGAAAAGCAACCTCATCAACTCCCTGTCTCATAGGGCAAGTGTTTTCGATTTATCAATTGATCCGGGGGGCTCTTTCCTCGTAGAATAAACCCCAGAAGAGGTGGTGAGTATGAACGTGATCGAGGCGATTCAATCAAGGCGAAGTACCAGGGCTTTTCTGGACAGTCCGGTCGAGAGAAAATCCATCGAAGAACTTTTGACCCTTGCAACGAATGCCCCCTCGGCGATCAATATGCAGCCATGGGAAATCGTCGTGGTCTCAGGAGAGGAAAAGAAACGGCTAAGCAGGATCCTCGTAAAAAGAATGAGGGAGAGAAACATCTCCTGCGGACCGGGCGCCACGCGGCCCCTTCATCCCAAGTTTGTGAACAGGCAGCGCGAACTTCTGAATTGCATCCTGCCACGGCTTTCTGCCGGCACCCGGTTTGAGGAATTCATCAACGAGGGAAGCTGTAATTTTTACGGTGCACCTACAGCCATGATCATTACCCTGGACCGGGCCTTCTCGAGCGCGCGGTTCACGGATATTGGAATCATCACGGGTTATCTTGTTCTTGCCGCCCATGAGATTGGACTCGGGACATGCCCGATCGGCCTGATCACCGCATTCGAGGAGGAGATCATGGAAGAGCTCAGCCTTCCTCAGAACAGGCAGGTTATCATCGCCATTGCGCTCGGGTATCCCGATCCCGAATCGCCCCTCAACAAGGCCCGATCCGGAAGGGCCGGCTTGGATGAGGTCGTGAAATGGCGTGAATAGAAAGAGCGCGCAAAGCGCAAAACGATTATGAAAACACTCGTTCGCATCGACCAAAAAGCCGATGTCACGGTTTGAGCATTTCAGAACAGGACATCCAGCAATCCTTTCACCGACTCCACCCCCACCAATTCCATTCCGCTCGATGTTGCAGGGCCTGAAACATTGCTGCGGGACAGGAGGCATCTCCTGAATCCCAGCTTTGCGGCCTCCTTGATTCTGACCTCCGGCTGACTTACTGCCCTGATTTCTCCGGCAAGTCCCACCTCTCCGAACACCACGAGGTCCTTGTCCACGGCACGGTCCAGAAAACTGGAAACCATTGCGGAGACAATGGCCAGGTCCGCACCAGGCTCATCCACCTTGAGCCCGCCGGCCACATTTACAAAGATGTCCTGATCACCCATTTCCAGCCCCATTCTCTTTCCAAGCACCGCAACCAGAAGAGATATACGGTGGTGGTCCACGCCGATTGCGGTCCGGCGCGGCATTCCCAGCGGGCTCGGCCCGACCAGCGCCTGTATTTCCACCAGGAGCGGCCTTGTTCCTTCAAGGCAGGGAAGCACCACCGAGCCCGAAGCGCCCTCCGGCCTTTCCTCAAGGAAAATGCGAGAGGGATTCCCTACCTCCTCCAGCCCCGTATCCTTCATCTCGAAAACCCCGATCTCGTTAGTGGACCCGTAGCGATTCTTCACCGCCCTGAGGATCCTGAAGGCATGAGACCTCTCGCCCTCGAAATAGAGAACGGTATCTACAATGTGCTCCAACACCTTGGGTCCTGCAATGGCGCCCTCCTTCGTGACGTGACCTACCAGGAAAACAGGAACGGACGTCCTTTTTGCCCAGGTGAGAAGCCTGGCAGAGACCTCCCTCACCTGCCCCACGCTCCCGGGCGCAGAGGGGAGCGTATTGGTATAGATGGTCTGAATGCTGTCCACGATCAGCAATCGAGGCTGCAGAGTCTCCATACGATCAAAAAGATCCTCTATGCATGTCGCTGCAAGAACAAAAAGCTCTCCGGCATGAATGCTGATCCGCTCAGCCCTGAGCTTGATCTGTTGAGGGGATTCTTCGCCTGAAACATAAAGCGATTTCAGGCCGGAGCGACAAAGCCTTGAGGCAACCTGGAGCACAAGGGTGGATTTCCCGATGCCGGGGTCGCCCCCGATCAGCACCAGGGATCCGGGCACCAGGCCGCCCCCGAGGATACGGTCGAACTCGAGTATGCCTGTCTTGAGTCTGGGCTGCGGATCCAGGGAAATGGCTGCAATGGTCTGTGGCGGGCAGCCTGCCGGTACAAAGCCGTGCTGGCTGGGCGATTCGGTTCTTTCTTCCACAAGGGAGTTCCACTGCCCGCAGTCGGAGCACCTTCCCAGCCACTTGGGCGTCTGATAGCCGCAACTCTGACACACATACAGGGTTCTGGAATTCTTCATGGCGGCTCATCTCCGTATGACCAATTTTTCTCACGTGAATTGACTTTTCGTATACACCGCCGGAGCCCGGAATGGAAAGCTTTTCCAGCAACACATGGGATAAGTGTCAGAAGATCTTGATCGAACCCGGGAAGCGCTCGGACCCTGTGGGGAGTGGCATGAAACCTGCTTTTGCCCCTGTGCACGGATCGGAGATGCGGAGGACTGAGATCGTTAAGTGTGAACGCTCTTCTTTCAAGACTCTCTCATCCGGATTCAAATCAGTAGGAGGTTCGTAATGAAGAAAGGCGTTTTTGCACTTGTTGGAATGCTGGTCCTGTTCTCCCTGATTGCACCGATGCAAGCGACGGCCGCAGGGACTTTGATGTGGAATCCCAGCACCGGGACTGTTCAGGGATACAAGGTCTATTACGGGACCACATCCGGCGGGCCTTATCCGAGTTCGGCAAACGCAGGTACGGCAACATCCTATGCCTTGAATAACCTGCCGCTGAAGGAAGGCACAACGTATTACTTCGTCGTAAGAGCTTACAATCAGGCCGGAGAAAGCGCGAACTCAAATCAGATTTCCAGTTCGGTGACCGATTCGACCCCACCTGCCCCTCCTATAGGGGTGAAAGTCAACTGATAGATCGTGGGGTCTGGAAGCTCACTCCGCCTTCTCGGAGGATCAATACCCGCTTCCAGGTCAATGCCGGGTGCAGCCCGACAGGGCACAAGTTCGAAGTTCACGCTCAATTTTAACCAAGTACAATAACCGGCCAGATTCTGGCATATGGGGGTAAAATGATGTTTAGGAAATCTGCAGCAGTTGCATGCTTCATCTTTCTGGTGGGAGCCCTTTTTCTCCCGTCACTCGTTCTCGCAGGTTCTGCAACAGTAACCTGGCAGCCGAACACGGAACCGGACTTGGCCAAATACAGGGTTTACTGGTCAACAACGGCCGGGACCTATGGATCCTACAAGGCCGAGGTGCCTAAAGGTACTACCTCTCACGTCGCAAACGGACTCACGGAAGGCAAAACATACTACTTCGTCGTGACGGCTCTGGATGCGTCCGGGAATGAAAGCGGATTCTCTTCGCGGGCGAGCAAAACAATCCCCGGAGGCGAGACCGAAGTGCCTCCTGCGCCCAAGCTGGTCTCGCCAGACAGGGGAGGCAATGCCCCGGGAACCTCTGTCACCTTCAAGTGGAAGGCAGCCGAAGGGGCTACCAACTACAGTATCAGGATCTACAATAGCACCGGCAACCTGGTATTCAGAAAATGGGTCGGAAACACTCTTTCCTTTA
>PHBH01000030.1:40275-119855 GCA_002840535.1 Deltaproteobacteria bacterium HGW-Deltaproteobacteria-15
AGTATCAGGATCTACAATAGCACCGGCAACCTGGTATTCAGAAAATGGGTCGGAAACACTCTTTCCTTTACCGTTCCAGGCTTCTCCAACACCGGGAAGTCCTTCTCATGGAGAATCAGGCCGATGAATGCCGCCGGCCTGGGATCCTATTCCGCACGCTGGTCCTTTGTAAACGGGTAACCTTTCAGTCAGGGCTCCCTGGGAGTACCCGGGGAGCCCTGCTTTTCCATGGATCTCCCGAATTGCGCCCTCCCCTCATCCCCCGAAAAGACTTGCCGGACCTGATTGACAAGGAGACAACGAGCATGCTAATGATTACAATTACCTGAAAGATAGCCGAAAGGAGAAGCTGCATGGCTGATCTACTGCAAGTCACGGATGAGAATTTCGATGCCGAGATCATGAAGTCGGAGATTCCTGCTATAGTGGATTTCTGGGCGGAATGGTGCGGCCCGTGCAGGATGGTCGGACCGGTTGTGGAAGAACTGGCCGCTCAGTACAAAGGCAAGGTGAAGATTGCCAAAATGGATGTGGACAAGAACAGGGGAATCCCGGCAAAATTCGGGATCAGGAACATCCCTACCCTTATATTCTTCAAAGGTGGCCAGGTGGCTCAAACCATCATCGGCGCCCAGCCCAAGAGCCACATCGAACAGGAACTAAAGAAGCTCCTTTAAAAAGATCTATGAGACACCAAAAGACGATGCTGCGAAATGTGATCGCCCCCGCGATGATCCTTATTCTTTTCGGCGGGTGCTCCATCATTGAGAAGTATTTCGTGAGTGAGGAAGAAAAGAGCGCTTCCGAACTCATGAGCGACGGGACCAGGGATTTCGAGATGGGCCGTTGGACTGCGGCGAAAGAGGCTTTTGAGAAGGTCAAGGATCGGTATCCTTACAGTAAGCACGCTGCCGTTGCGGAACTGAAGAGGGCGGACGCCCTTTTTGAGAGCGGGGAATATGATGAGGCCCTCGATGCCTATGATGAATTCGAGAGGCTGCACCCGAAAAACCCGGAAATCCCTTACGTGATTTATCAGAAGGGCATGTGCCAGTTCCGGCAGATGAAAACCATTGACCGCGAACAGATCCATACATTGAAGGCCAAGGAAGAATTCGAGAGACTGGTGGGGAGGTTCCCCCGCGACGAGTACGCTCAGAAGGCGAGAAAGAACATCAGAAAATGCCTCATCTTTCTGGCCGAACACGAGCTGTATATTGCGAATTACTATTACAGGATAGGGAAATACCAGGCTGCCCTGGCGAGATACACGTATTTGATAGAGAATTATCCCGACCTCGGGCAATACAACCATGCCCTGGAATCCATAGCCAAGTGCAAAGCGCACATCCTGGATGAGGAGAAGAAGCAGGAGAAAAAGGAGAGCAAGAGCTAACGGGAATGCTCAGCACGAGGAGCGCGAAGCAAACGAAGGTCGGACAGCCTTTCCGATCGCTCATTTGCGATGCCGAATTCCTGGTGTCCTTGTAGGTAAGAAAATTCCGAAAGTGTGTAGCCCGCCGGTAATCCGACCTTAACTTTTTACCAGATCGTATACCGCTTCCAATGCACGCCCAAGCTCTTCCGGCCTTGGACCGCCCCCTTGGGCCATGTCGGGACGCCCGCCGCCCCTGCCTCCGAGCATTTCCGATAACCGTCCGATAATCTCCCCGGCCTTGTAGCGTCCCGCAAGATCCTTGGACACCACGCATAGCAGCATGGCTTTTTCTTTCGACTTGGCCCCGAGCACGAGTATTCCTGACCCGAGGCGACTTCGGATCTGATCCCCCATCTCCCGAAGATCCTTTGGAGACTCCACCCCGACCTCTCTGACAAGCACCCTGACCCCCTTGATCTCGCGAATTCCCGAGAGGAGATCTCCTGTCTGGGAAGAGAGGAGCTTCGCTCTGAGAGATTCCACTTCTCTTTCCTTTTGCCTGTGCTCCTTCAGGAGCCTGTCCACTCTTTCCTTCAATTGATCGGGTGTGCTCTTGAGAAGGGCGGCCATGCCTGTGACTTCATCCTCCAAACGCTGCACGTATTCCAGTGCCGCACCACCGGTGAGGGCCTCGATGCGGCGCACGTTCGCGCCAACTGCGCTCTCGCTTACAATCTTAAAAACTCCGACATCCCCGGTCCTGTCAGTGTGGGTCCCCCCGCATAACTCTTTGCTGACGGCGTCTCCAACCGATACGATCCGCACCTTCTCGCCGTACCTCTCCTCAAAGATCGCCATGGCCCCGGTCTTCATCGCCTGGTCTCTCGGCAATTCCTGCACGGCCAAGGGGTGATTCTGGCGGATATACGCATTTACCAGGTTTTCCACTTCCCTCAGCTGCGCTGATCCGACCTGGGTGAAATGACTGAAGTCAAATCGAAATCTCTCGGGCCCCACATACGATCCGGCCTGCTTCACATGATCGCCCAGAATCTCCCTGAGCGCAGCGTGAAGCAGATGCGTGGCGGTGTGGTTGAGGGCGGTCGCCCTCCGCCTTTTCTCATCCACCCTGGCCTCCACCCGATCACCCGGGGCCAGCCTGCCCTCCTCCAACCTCCCGAAATGAACGATGAGATCGTGGCCGAACCGGAGGGTCTCCTTCACACTCATCCTTGCGCCGTCTCGGGTGATCCAGCCTGTGTCGCCGACCTGCCCCCCTGCTGCGCCATAGAATGGGGTTTGTTCCAGGATGACTTCCACATCCTCTCCTGCTTCTGCGGAGGGGACCTCACGGTTCGATCTGACGATCGCCTTTATGGTGGACAGGGTGGAATAGAGTTCATACCCCGTGAATCGGGTCGCGATTCCGTTGGAAGCCAGCTTTCTGTAAACCTCCGGGATCTCCTCTTCTCCACTCCCCTTCCATGCCTCCTGGGACTGGGCCCTCTGTCGGGACATGGCCTTTTCATATGATGCCAGATCGACTCTGAGTCCCTCCTCCCTCGCGATATCTTCCAGAAGGTCGGGGGAAAGACCATAGGTATCATACAGTTTGAAAACCAGCTCACCGGGGATGATTGTTGCTCCCTTTTCTCTGAGCTCGGCAAGGCTGTCCTGAAACATTTTCATTCCAAAATGAAGGGTGTCGGCAAAGCGTTTTTCCTCGTTCAGGACAAGCCCCTCAATGAACTGCCTGGAGGCGACGAGTTCTCCATAATCCTCTCCCATCACATCGATGACTCTTGCCGCGACCTTGTGCATGAAAGGGTCCTTCAGCCCGAGCAGCTGGCCGAACCGGATCGCCCTGCGGATGATCCTTCTCAGCACATACCCTCTTCCTTCATTGGACGGCATCACGCCGTCTCCAATCAGGAATGCCGCAGCCCTGGAGTGATCCGCGATCACCCTGAAGGAGACATCCTGTTTCAGCTCTTTTCCATATTCCTTTTCCGAAAGATCCTCGATCCTGCCGATGATCTCCTTGAAAAGGTCGGTCGAATAATTGGAAAGCACACCCTGGACCACTGCGGAGATTCTCTCCAGACCCATGCCCGTATCGATATTTGGTTTGGGAAGAGGATGGAGATTCCCCTGCACGTCACGATCGAACTGAGTGAAGACCAGATTCCAGATCTCAAGGTACCGATCGCAGTCGCATCCGGGCCCGCATCCGGGTTTCCCGCACCCCACGGACTCGCCCTGGTCAATGAGGATCTCCGAGCAGGGCCCGCATGGTCCTGTCTCCCCCATGGCCCAGAAGTTGTCCTTTTCGCCAAGTCGAACGATTCGCTCCGAGGGGATGCCGATTTCCTTTTCCCAAATCCCGTGGGCCTCGTCATCCTCCAGATAGACGGAGACCCAGAGCCGCCCGGCCGGAAGCTTGTAGACCTCTGTCAACAGTTCCCATGCCCAGCGTATGGCCTCTCTCTTGAAGTAATCTCCAAAGGAGAAGTTCCCCAGCATCTCAAAAAACGTGTGATGTCTTGCCGTGTATCCGACGTTCTCGAGATCGTTGTGCTTCCCGCCGGCCCGGACGCACTTCTGAGAAGTGGCGGCGCGCGTGTAGCCCCGTTTCTCCTGTCCGAGAAAGAGATTCTTGAACTGAACCATGCCTGCGTTCGTAAAAAGCAGGGTGGGATCATCCCTGGGAATGAGAGAGGAACTGCCGACGACCTCGTGCCCCTGCCTCTTGAAATAGTCCAGAAAACTTGCCCTGATCTCTCTGAAGTTCATGAATGGTTATCCCTACCTCGTCTTCTTTTCCGCTTCTACCTTGGCAACCTCTTCTTGTTTCTTCTTGAGCCCTGTTTGCTCTTTGACCATTTCCGCGATGCGATTCAGCAGATCCGGATTCTCGCCGAGGAATTTTTTGGCATTCTCCCTTCCCTGGCCTATCCTTTCTTTCTCAAAGGAGTACCATGCCCCGCTCTTTTCGACGATGCCAAGCGAGGCGCCCAGATCCAGGATGTCCCCCTCCTTGGAGATTCCCGTCCCATAGATGATGTCGAACTCCGCCTCTTTGAACGGCGGGGCGATCTTGTTCTTCACCACCTTTACCCTGGTCCTGTTTCCCACCATCTGGTCGCCTTCCTTGATTGCTCCGATTCGGCGGATATCCAATCGCTGGCTGGCGTAGAACTTGAGCGCATTTCCTCCTGTGGTGGTCTCGGGGCTGCCGAACATAACGCCGATCTTCATCCGGATCTGATTGATGAAGATGACGCACGTCATGGATTTGCTGATGGTTGCCGTAAGCTTTCGGAGGGCCTGGGACATGAGCCTGGCCTGAAGGCCGACATGCTGATCGCCCATCTCTCCTTCGATCTCGGCCCTCGGTACGAGAGCCGCCACCGAATCGATGACGAGCACATCCACACCCCCGCTCCTGACCAGGATCTCCGCAATGTCAAGGCCCTGTTCCCCTGAGTCCGGCTGTGAAACGAGGAGGTTATCCACATCCACTCCAAGCTTCCTGGCATAACTTACATCGAGCGCGTGCTCCGCATCGATGAACGCGGCCATGCCGCCCAGGGATTGGGCTTCCGCGGCCACATGAAGGGCCAGGGTGGTCTTCCCGGATGACTCCGGTCCATAGATCTCCACAACCCTGCCCCTTGGAACGCCCCCGACACCAAGGGCAATATCCAATGCAAGAGAGCCGGTGGAAATGGCCGGGACATCCAGCGCCTTTTCATCGCCCATCTTCATGATGGAACCCCGACCGAACTGCTTTTCGATCTGGGTGATCGCCTGCTCTACCGCTCTTTCTCTATCTGCATGCTCCGCCATTCCTTACCCCCGGTTCGTTGTCATAGGTCATTTGTCATTGGTCATTTCGCATTGAGCTTTCCGGATTGAACTCTGCCACCAAGACACAAAGGCACCAAGCAAAACATCGAGATTCATTTTGTGTCTTAGTGTCTTCGTGGCCAATCTTCCGTCCTTTCTATTCTCTACCCTGTCAGAGGCCATGACTTCATCTTCGTATAGATGGATCCGCCTCGCCTGAGATCGCTCTTGAACAGCACTAACTCTCCAAGGGGGCAGACCGGACTCGCCAGATCCCGGTACCTTTCCAGAATTTCTTCCAGCTCGCGGTCCGTCCTTCTGAAGCTGTTGAACCTGCCGAGGGTCAGATGCGGTCTGAACGGCCTCTTCTCTTCCTTTATGCCAAAAGGAACCAGCCGTCCCTGCAGGCTGTCCCGGAAGCGGGCCATTCTTTCGATTTCCCCTTCGAGGCCTACCCAGATCACCCTTGGGCTCCTGGCGTGGGGGAAGCATCCCAGCCCCTTCAGTGCGATCGAAAATGGGCTGAAACCGGAGCAGATCTCATGGATAGGCTGCTCCATGGCCTCAAGATCTTCGGCCGGCACGCTCCCGAGAAAGACGACTGTAAGATGAATATTTCCGGGCTTCACCCATCGGACATCGAGATGACTCTTGCCGAGTGCGACCGAAGTTTCCTCAATAATGCCTTTGATCTCTTCCGGCTGTTCAAAGGCCAGGAATGAACGGATACCCACAGAGAAACCTTCTCGCCCAGTCAAGGGCCATCATGGCTGAATTCATTTTGATCTGCTTTCGTCTTCCTTTGAAAAGGTACTTCTGAGAAAACGTGCCCGAAGCGGATGCGAGCCCGATATGCACCGTTCCAACGGGTTTCTCCCTGCTCCCGCCTTCAGGCCCTGCAATGCCCGTGACGGCAAGTCCAAGATCCGATTTGAAGGCCGCCCGCACCCCTTCAGCCATCCTCCGAACCGTGGGTTCGCTGACCGCGCCATGATCCGCAAGTATTTGCGGGTCCACCTGGAGCATATCGATTTTCGCCTGATTGCTGTAGGTAACCATCCCTCCCATGAAGTAGGATGAACTGCCGGCGACATTCGTCACGAGGTTTCCTATAAGCCCGCCTGTGCAGGATTCCGCAACCGAGAGGGTAAGTCCCTTTTCCTTGAGCAACTTGCCGGCCACACCGGGCAAGGTATCGTCATCGGAACCGAAGATGTATTGTCCCAGAGCGGCTCGAATCTCCTTTTCCAGCCGCTCCACTTCCTCGGCGACCGTCTGCAGATCTTTTCCATTCATACTGACGCTGACATGATTTTCGGGGTAATGGGGATAGAATCCAAGGATCAGATCCGGATGTGTCTTGGACAAATTCTTCAGATGTTCCGAAATCTCCGGTTCGCTGAGCCCATAGATCTTTAGAATTCTCTGTCTCGTCACCGGCTGGGAAGCATACTGTGAAAGGATCTCCGGGAGCACATAAGTATCCATTAAATGCCGCATCTGCTCAGGAACGCCGGGCAGAAAGTAGAGAGCCACTTTTCCCTCCACCAGGGAAAATCCGCACATCTCCTCCTTTGGGTTGAATACCTGTGAGTCCTTGGGCATCCATGCCATTTTCTCGAAGGAGGGGGACATGCGCAACCCGTTTGCCTCGACATGCTTTTTTATCTGCTCGAACTTCTCACGGTGAAGCAGAAGAGGTCTTTGCAGGGCTTCCGCCACAATCTGGTTGGTGATATCGTCATCGGTGGAGCCCAGCCCTCCCGTAACCACAACAAAATCGGACTCCCCCATTGCATCTTTTATTGCTCTCGAGACCCTGATGGGATCGTCTCCCACGGTCGTGATGCGGGTGACGGGAACCCCATGGCTTGCGAGCTTCTCCGCCACATACCAGGCGTTGAGATCCAGTGCCCTGCCCGAAGTGAGCTCATTCCCGATCGTGATGATTTCTCCCTGCATATCTACCGGGGCCCTGCCGTGTCATCCAATGAGTTGAAAGAGCCGGAGGCACAGGTTTGCGTACACCCCCGCCAATACGTCGTCCATAAGTATCCCCGTTGCGCCCGGCAGTCTTTCCATCTTCCCGACAGGGTACGGCTTCAAAATGTCGAAAATACGAAAGAGGATAAATCCGATCACTAGATCCTGAATGCCGACGCGTAAAGCCAGAAAGGTCAGGAGGAGACCGATTACTTCATCGATCACGATCCATTGGGGGTCATCCTTCTCGGCCATTCGCCATGCCCGGCCGCAGGCCCAGAATGCGATTAACAGGAGGGCGGCCAGAAACCCACACTCCTGCCAGAACCCGAGTCTTTTCAGAAAAAAGGCCAGGGGTACGGCAATTGCGGAGGCTGCGGTGCCGGGGGCTCCGGGCAGGAAACCCACTCCAAACCAGGAAGAGCACACGACAGCGATCTTCCCGGACTTACTGGACTTCCCGAACAACTCCTTCGTACAGAGCCTATCAGATTGGGGGGCTGACTTCAACAAGGTTTATGGTTCCCGTAAACGTCTTCTTTTTGTTCTCCCGCGAAACGTCGCACGGGATCCAAGGATCTGCGGGAGAATACGCTCATCGCCGATTGGCTGAGATCACCCAGTAGTAGATCTCCTGCAAGGGAATGTTCCGTTCCTCTGCAACAGTGCGGCAGGCTTCATACTCGGGAAGGAATATGGAAGATCCGTCCGGGCGTGCAACCTTCTTCACTGTGAGTTTCCCCCATGGAGAGTCGATTTCGACCAAGGACCTCTTCAGTGTCTCTCTCTCGCTGAAGCGAAAACGGATCCCGAGTGTGGTACTTTCAGAGAAGAGGATCTCCGTCAAAAGATCCTTGTGCTCCGGTTTTCCGATCACCTGGATTGCCGTGCCCGGCCGGTTTTTCTTCATCTGCACGGGAAGGAAAACCACATCCAATGCCCCGGCCCGAAACAGCCGCTCCATGAGAAAGCCGAGCCACTCGGGGTTGATGTCGTCCAGGTTCGCTTCCAGAATGACCACGGTGTCGGTATGCCCGGTGCCGCTCTGACCGATGATCATTCGAAGAAGGTTTGGTCTATCGGGAAGGTTGCGACTCCCTACCCCATACCCGACCTTTTCAATGACCATGGGGGGAAGAGACCCAAACGAATGAACAAGTCCCTTCACAAGCGCCGCACCGGTCGGAGTGACCGTCTCCTGGGGGGTCTCGGAGCCCCGTACGGGGATGGATTCCAGCAATGCCACTGTGGCCGGCGCCGGGACCGGGATCCGGCCGTGTGCCGCATTTACGAAACCTGTTCCCAATGGCAGGGCGGAGGCATGAACCTCGCCGATCCCCAGGACCTCGACCCCCAAGACCGATCCAACAATGTCGACAATGGAGTCCGTTGCGCCGATCTCATGGAAGTGGATCTCTTCAGGCGGGCAATCGTGGATCTTGCCCTCGACTCGGGCTATGGATTCGAAGATTTCCACGCTCTTGGTCTTGACCCAATCGCTGAGATCTGCCTCACGGATCATCTGCCGGATATCCACGACGGACCTGTGAACATGTTCGCCCGCAGCAACATGAACGATAAACCGGGTGCCGTGGAGGTGATTTCGCCCTTCTCTGCGAACCTCCAGATCATACCCCTTTATCGGAAGCCTTCCGAGCATCTCGCGGAGCAGCTCGAATGGCAGACCCGCATCGATCAGGGCCCCTACAAACATGTCCCCGCTGATTCCGGAAAAGCAGTCGAGATAAGCTACTTTCATCTTTCGATGATCCCTTTCTCCCATGTCTTTGCGCTCCACTTTTACCAACGGGCCGCTGCAGTGTCAATGTCCGCGGCCGAAGATCAGAAGCCGAGAAGCTCTGACAACTTCTGCCCCTACCGGGGCGCGAAGGGATCGTCTCTTCTGAAATCCGGCAGAAATGGAGTCCGGCATGTGGGACCGGAAGAACGCTCCTCAGGGAACTGTACAAAGAGCCGTTCAAAACCCAGCTCAAGCGCGTGCCGGTACACCCGGTCAAATTCATCTATCTTAACGGATCGGTTCAGATCTCCCAGTTTCTGAGGGCGAACCGGTGCATACTGCGACATGAGGCTTAGGGGCAAGCCGGATCCGAACTCAAGGAAAAGCGTGGTCAAGACATCGAGAGAATTCTGAATTCTTCCCGGGAGGATCATGTGTCGAACAAGAACGCCTTTCCCTGCAAGGGAACTTTCATCTTTGAAGGAATCCAGGAATCCTTTCTGCTCCAGCATTTCTGTAACTGCCTCAAGGGCAACATCCGGATAATCCCCGCATCCGGAAAGCCTGGAAGAGAGCTCTCGATCCGAGTATTTGAAATCAGGGAGGTAGATCTCGACCAGAGGTTCGGCCATTTCGAGCATGGCCTTGGATTGATAGCCCGACAGATTATACACGATAGGCAGCTTGCTCCCGGTTTCCCTCAGAAGCTCGCTCACCCGGAACACGTGAGGAAAGAAATGGTCCGGGGTCACCATGTTAATGTTATGGACACCCTTTTCCTTTATCATGAGAATGATGCGCTTAAGGAGATCCTCTATCTTCATCGAACTGCCGACGGAATCTCTCGAAATCTGAAAATTCTGGCAGTAAGAACACCGGAGGGAGCAGCCTGTGAAGAACACGGTGCCCGATCCACGGGTGCCTGTTAAGGGTGGTTCCTCACCGAAATGGGGACCCACGTAAGAGACACGGAGATCCCCCTTTTCCCTGCAAAACCCGGATTCTCCCTCGAGCCGGTTTACCCCGCAGGCCCTCGGACAAAGGTTGCAGTTCTCATAAAGCCCCTCGAAAAAAGTCGGAAGTGCGAATTCGGAAGCCGGAAGTCTTGATTCCTGGCTTCCCCCTTCCGCATTCCGCCTTCCCTCTTCTCCTGTTCCCCTTCCGCCTTCCGCCTTCCTGCTTCCCACTTCACTTCCCCCTTCCGCCTTCCTACTTCCCACTTCACTTTCCACTTTCTTTCCAGATCATAGCAATATAAACAGCGAAAGGAAGTCGGAAGTGGAAATTCGGAAGTCGGAAGTATTGATTCCTGGCTTTCCCCTTCCGCATTCCGCATTCCGCCTTCCGCCTTCCCCCTTCTCTTCCGTCCTTCTTCCTTCCCCTTCCGCATTCCGCCTTCCGCCTTCCCCCTTCTCTTCCGTCCTTCTTCCTTTCCCTTCCGCATTCCGCCTTCCGCCTTCCCCCTTCTCTTCCGTCCTTCTTCCTTTCCCTTCCGCCTTCCGCCTTCCCACTTCTCTTCCGGCTCCTTGACATCTCCTGAAAAGTCAATAAAGATGATTCGAATCAAAGCAGTGGCGCAACCTCGCCTTGCATTCACGATATGAGAAAGGAGTCTGTATGGAATATTCGGTGAGTCCCAACGGGGAACGCTTTCCACTTCCCGATGAAGAAGCGTATAGGAAAGAATTCGCAAGGCTGGAGGGTCTTGTACAATCCCAGAGAAAAGAGGGCCAGGAGATCGTTGTCGTGATGGGTCTCGGGTTCGTTGGTGCCGTCATGGCCGGGGTGGTGGCCGATTCGGTGGACAGGAAGACCGGAAAGCCCAACAAATTCGTCATCGGAATGCAGCGGCCCAGTCCCAGAAGCTTTTGGAAGATCCCGCTCTTCAACCAGGGGGTCTCCCCTATCAAAGCAGAGGACCCTGAAGTCGCTCCCTTGATCCAGCGCTGCGTAAAGGAGAAGAAGACCCTGACCGCCACGTTTACCTACGATGCCCTGAAACTGGCCGATGTGCTTGTTGTGGACGTCCAGTGCGATTTTCTCAAGCAGGAACTGGGCAATCTGAGGAGCGGGCATGCGGACATCAGCGCACTGGAAGAGAGCTTCAAGGTCATCGGAGAAAAAATAGACCCAAGGTGCATGGTGCTGATCGAGACCACGGTTCCCCCCGGCACAACCGAGTTTGTCGCCTATCCCCTGATCAAGAAAGCATTCAGGAAGAGAGGTCTTCAGGAGGAGCCCCTTCTTGCCCATAGTTTCGAAAGAGTCATGCCGGGAAGGGAATATGTAAAATCCGTAAGAGATTTCTGGCGGGTATGCAGCGGTATCAACGACAAGAGCAGGGAAAAGGTGGTCAGGTTTCTTTCGGATGTGCTCAATGTGGAAAAGTTTCCCCTTACGGTCCTGGATAGACCCCTCGAGAGCGAAACCTGCAAGATCGTGGAAAACAGCTACCGCGCAACCATTCTCGCCTTCCTGAATGAATGGAGCGGGTTTGCCGAGACCAACGGCGTTGACCTGGTAAAGGTCATTCAGGCGATCAAGGTCAGACCTACGCACAGCAACATCATTTTTCCGGGGCCGGGGATTGGCGGGTACTGCCTTCCCAAAGACGGGGGGCTTGGATTGTGGTCTTACAAACATCTCCTCGGCTTTGAAAACGATATCTTCAAGATCACCCCCGAGGCGATCAACATCAATGACACGAGGGGCCTGCATGCCGCACAGCTCGTCAGGGATGCGTTGCGAAACATGGGGCGCATCGTTGCGGCCTCCCGGATCACGATCCTGGGCGCATCCTACAGAGAGGACGTGGGGGATACCCGATACAGCGGTTCTGAAATCATCGTCAGGAAACTGACTGAGATGGGGGCCGAGGTGAGGGCCCACGACCCTTATGTCCAGCACTGGTGGGAGTTGGAAAAACAGGATACCTATCCGGCGGTAGGAACAGGGTGGTCACGGTTTTTCCGAAACCAGGATTCCCTGAGAGAGTTTCATATGATCCCCACTCTGCAGGAGGCGTTGAAGGGCTCGGATGCCGTTATATTTGCAGTCCGCCACAAGGAATACCTGGACCTCAGTCCGGACGAAGTGGTGAAGATGCTTGGAGGCACTGCTGCTATCGTTGACTGCTTCGGCATTCTGGATGATGCCCGCATCGAAAGATACTTTGAGCTGGGTTGTGAAGTCAAAGGGCTCGGCAGAGGCCATATCAACCGGATAAAGGACAAGGTGAGAAAAAAGAAAATGGCATGAGATGAGCGCCGGAATAATGGAATGATGGAACAGTGGGATATTGGGAACAACCACAAACAGGGGAATATTCGTATCGCAGAACTTCGCCTTGACTCTTTGATTCCCATTATTCCATCATTCCAGGATGCTTTTTTACGACCAAGCCAATGATCTCGACCCAGCCCACAGGACTAGGTTTTGGACGCGATCAAACCTTGAAGAGGAGGTTTGCCGTGAAAAAAAGGTCTATTCTGCCCGTTCTGATTCTTGGCCTTTGTTCCCTTTGGGGAGGGTCTGCCCAGTCAGCCGACGAGTGGGGGACCCTGACCATTCCAGCCGGCAGGCCGGTGAAGATTGCCCTTGGCGCCATGCTGACAGGTGACTACGCGTCCCTCGGCCTGGATATCAGAAACGGTGCGGAAATGGCGGTCCAGGAGAAAGGAACCCTGCTCGGCCATCCAATAGAACTCCAGGCCGAAGACGATGGATGCGCCGGTCCCCCTTCCGTGGCTATTGCGGAGAAAATATGCAATGATCCCCTGGTAGCCGGTCTCATAGGATACATGTGCAGCGGAGGAAGCAAACCCGCCTCTGATATCCATAACAAGTACAAGGTCGTGATGATCTCCCCTTCCTCCACCGCACTGGAGCTGACCTCGCGAAACATCCCCATCTTCTTTCGTACCTGCTGGAACGACAAGATCCAGGCAAGGAGGGCGGCCGAGTTTGCAGTGAAAAAGGGGTGGAAGGAAATCGCGTGCATCCACGACAAGAGCGATTACGGTCAGAGCCTGGCGGAAGATTTTGCCAGGAATGTGGCGAGCCTTGGAGGAAAGGTCCTTGGCATGGAAGGCATTACCCGGGGTGACAAGGACTTCAGTCCGGTTCTGACCAAGATCAGGCCTGCCAAACCTCAACTCCTTTACTACGGCGGCATGGCCGCCGAAGGGGTCTTGATTGTCCGCCAAATGAAGCGCGCCGGGTTTTCCAAAACGGTTTTCATGAGCGATGACGGTTGCTACACGGAAAAGGATTTTATTCAAGCCGGAGGGGCTGCCTCCACCGGCGCCTATGTGACCTATGCCAAGGAGCCCGACCCGGCATGGGTGAAACGGTTTGAGACCAAATACGGACCACGACAGACCTTTTCCCCTCAGGCCTACGACGCCACCAGGATTTTGATGGCTGCGGTTGAGAAAACGGCGCAGAAGCAGCCTGACGGCTCTCTGCTGATAGGAAGAAAGGCGCTGAGGGATGCGGTTGCGGAAACCCGGATGGACGGCATCACCGGGAGGATCGAATTTGATCCTCATGGGGACAGGACTGGTTCGGTGGTTGTCGTTTACAGGGTAGCGGAGGAGGGAGGAAAAAGGTTTTTCAAGCCGGAGGACTTCTAATAACCGAGAATATCGAATATCGAATCGCAGAATGATGAAGTAGACGCCGTTATTCGTGATTCTCGAGTGCATTTAACCGAGAGTGCCGGATATCGAACCGGAGCACAATTATGAATCCCACTTCGAGATTCGCTATTCGACATTCGCTATTCGACATTCGCTGTCCCCCATGATCAACCCTGAGATTATTCTCGATCAGGTTGTGAACGGTCTTACCATCGGGTCCATTTACGCGCTCATCGCACTCGGATACACACTGGTATACGGGATCCTCTTCATGATCAATTTCGCCCATGGCGAAATCTTCATGTTCGGATCGTTTGCCGGTTTCGCCGTGCTCTCCTATTCCTCCGCTTCCGGATTCGCTGCGGATCATCCCGTCATCTGCATAGTGGCCGCCTTCGCGGCGGGTATGGCGGTCAGCGGTTTGCTGGGCGGACTCCTGGAGAGGATAGCCTACAGGCCTCTCAGGAAAGCGCCCAGGCTTTCCCCCCTGATCAGCGCAATAGGCGCATCCATTTTCCTGCAGAATGTCATGATGCTGATCGTCAAAGCACGTTTGCAGGTCTATCCTGATCTGCTGCCGGAAAAGTTTATTGAAATCGGCCCGGCCACAATCTCTTATTTCCAGGTTTTCATCATCGGGTCATCGATTCTTCTGATGGCATTCCTGGTTTTTTTCATCAGAAAGACCAAGACGGGCAAGGCCATGAGGGCTGTGGCTGAAGACAGGGATGCCGCTTCCCTGATGGGAATAGATGTGAACAGAGTCATCCTCCTGACATTCGTGACCGGCTCGATCCTTGCCGCAGCGGCCGGCGTAATGGTAGGGATGTATTACACCCAGATCAACCACATGATGGGATTCATCCCCGGCATCAAGGCCTTCACGGCTGCAGTGCTGGGCGGTATCGGAAATGTCGCAGGCGCCATGCTGGGGGGGCTTTTCCTCGGATTGGCCGAGGCTCTCGGAGTGCTGGTCATGCCGGCGGAATACAAAGATGTGATCGCCTTCGGACTGCTCATACTCGTGCTCGTCTTTCGACCCAGAGGAATACTGGGCGAGGTGGTTTCAGAGAGAGCGTGAAGGAAAGCGAACAAGTTTAGCCAAAAAGATGAACATTGACGGTCTCGTAAGAAGTCGTCACCCCGGTGAAAACCGGGGTCCAGAGGGCTCGCAAGTAGGCATAGATACTGGATCCCGGTTTTCACCGGGATGACGAAAAAAGGGTATTTTCGACTTTTTACGAGTTCGTCAACATTGAACGTCGAATAGAATGAGATGAAGAAAAGAAATCTTTTGATAAGCGTCAAACCGATCGACCAGACGAGTGATCCAAGATTTCAGAATGGAAACTATGTTTCTTAATTCGATGTTGGACGTTCGATGTTCGATGTTCGACGTTCATCTCTCCGGATTGGTCCCATACTGAAAGGAAGGAGTGCACCAGCGGTGAGAAGCATTCAAAAGCTCAAGGTTCCATCTCGCCGGATCCTCCTTTTGGCTCTCATCTTCCTTGTCGCCCTGCTTCCTCCTTTTGCAGGCAACTACTGGACTCAGATTCTGGGGGATATTGGAATTTATGTGATCCTCGGCATCGGCCTGAACGTCGTGGTGGGGTTTGCGGGCCTCCTGGACCTGGGTTATGTCGCTTTCTATGCATTAGGGGCATATGGGTATGCCCTTTGCGCATCGCCCCATTTTGGAATCCACGTTCCCTTCTGGGCCATGCTTCCCGCCTGTGTTGCCCTGGCCGCCGTCGGTGGCGCGCTTCTTGGAATCCCTGTGCTCCGTATGAGAGGAGACTATCTTGCCATCGTGACCCTCGGCTTCGGCGAGATCGTCAGGATCCTCCTCAACAACATGGATCCTCTCACCAACGGCCCCCGCGGCCTGTTGAGGATAGACCCGCCCGCAATCGGCGGCCTTGTGATAAACAGCCCTGCACGCTGGTTTTACCTGATCCTCCTGGGCATCATCGGTTCTGCATTCCTGGCCGATCGCCTCAACAACTCGAGGATAGGAAGGGCCTGGATCGCCATGCGGGAAGATCAGGATGCAGCCGCCATCATGGGCATCGATATCCTTCGCTACAAGCTTCTCGCGTTCACCATAGGAGCCTCTTTTGCGGGAGTCGGAGGCGCCATATTTGCCGCTCGGCAGGGCTCCATCTTCCCTGAGAACTTCTCCCTGATGGTCTCCATCAATGTCCTCTGCCTGATCATTATTGGAGGAATGGGAAGCATTGCGGGGGTGATCCTGGGAGCCGTGTTCCTGATCGGAATTCCGGAAGTTCTCCGGGAGGTCCAGCAATACAGGATGCTCGCATTCGGCGGTCTGCTCGTGATCATGATGATCTTCAGACCGATGGGGTTCATCCCTTCGGCTCGAAGGAAAATGGAGCTCAGGGATTAGCCTCGCCCTATTTAGGCTCTTTGCCTGTGACTTCTCCGCAATTTGCGAAGAAGATCTGCCACAAAGGCACTAAGACACAAAGAATCTACAATACTCTTCTTGGTGTCTCTGTGTCTTCGTGGCGAAATTTGATTGCGGCCGTGAGGCCTGCATTAGGCGTGGTCTTCGTAGACAATAAGCGAAATGTCGCTTTGAGGAATCGGGAATTGAAATGAGTGGCGGCGCCATCCTCAAGATAATAAACCTCGTCAAGAAATTCGGGGGACTCCTTGCACTGAACAGGCTTGATCTGGATATCGAGCAAGGGGTGATCGCCGGCCTGATCGGGCCGAACGGCGCAGGCAAAACTACACTCTTCAACTGCCTGACCGGTGTATTCCCCGACATTGACGGCGGAGACATCCTCTTCCTGGGCAAGTCCATCCGATCCATGGGGAGCCATGCGATTACCGCGCTGGGCATAGCCAGAACCTTTCAGAATATCCGCCTCTTCAGCAACATGACCGCCCTTGAGAATGTTCTGGTTGGGCGCCACTGCAGGCTGAGCGCCACCATCTGGGGATCCATCGTGCGAAATCCCTCTACCCTGAAAGAAGAAAAGGGGGCTTTCAGCAAGGCGCAGGAGTTGCTGGACTATGTGGGACTTCATGAAAAGGGGGACTCTCTGGCCAAGAACATGCCATATGGCGATCAGAGGAGACTTGAGATTGCCCGCGCGCTTGCGACCGAGCCAAAGCTGCTTCTCCTGGATGAGCCGACCGCGGGAATGAATCCCCAGGAGACCGGGGAATTGTCACTTTTCCTCCGAAAGGTCAGGAGCGAACTCCATTTGAGCATTCTTCTGATCGAACACGACATGCGGGTGGTGATGAATATCTGCGACCGGGTGACTGTCCTGGATTACGGAGTAAAGATATCCGAGGGCCCCCCGGAAGAAGTCCAAAAGGATCCCAAAGTGATCGAGGCTTATCTTGGCCGGATGGGCCGGAAAATTGCATAGCCATATCCTCAGGCTCGAGCAGGTGCATACGTTTTACGGCAAAATCCACGCGCTGAAGGGGATTTCCCTGCACGTGATGGATCGGGAAATCGTGACTTTGATCGGGAGCAATGGGGCAGGCAAGAGCACTTTGCTCAACACCATTTCAGGAGTTCTCAGGTGTAAAGAAGGGAAAATTCTGCTTGAGGACCGGCGTATCGAAACGCTTTCCCCACACAAAATTGTTCGTGAAGGAATCTCGCAGGTGCCGGAAGGGAGAAAGATCTTCTCGCGATTGACTGTCGAGGAAAATCTGGAGATGGGCGCGTTCACCAGAAAAAATGCAAGGGAAACCAGGAAGGATTTCGAGATGGTCTTCGGGCTTTTCCCGAAGCTCAGGGACAGGCAGGCACAGATAGCGGGCACCCTTTCCGGAGGGGAGCAGCAGATGCTCGCCATCGGCAGGGCCTTGATGGCACGCCCGCGCATTCTTCTTCTCGATGAACCGTCAATGGGTCTGGCACCCGTTCTGGTCGAACTCATCTTTGAAAAGATCCAGCGCATCAGCGAGGAAGGGACGACCATTCTGCTGGTTGAGCAGAATGCAATGATGGCCTTTCAGATCGCATCCAGGGGCTATCTGCTGCAGACGGGCCGAATCGTGCTGCATGACACCGTTGTCAATCTTCAGGACAACGATCTGGTGAAGGAACTTTATCTGGGAGCGGAGAATCCGATTTGAAAGCATTTCCGGTCGAAAACCATGCCCCTTCGGGGACTCTTCTGGTTGCCTGCGTACTTTTCTTACTTGCCTTGCTCATCCGTCTGCTCTTCTATTTTTTCAACCCGGAGTTGACGTTTTTTTGTGTCAGCGTGTTCGGGGTGCCTTTTTCCGACGCTAAAGGATGGAACGACCTGGCAATGACCATCGCCGATGGGAGAGGAATGGTCGGTGTATGGAGTGGACAGAGGCCCCTGTATCCCTTTCTTCTTGCCTGTCTCTATACGTGGTTCGGGCCATCGTTCGAAATCGGAAAGATCCTGAATGTCATTGCAAGCGCCCTGTTTGTCCCCTTCGTTTACCTGATTATTGAGAAGATATTCAATCGGCTGATCGGCCTTTTCGTCGCCCTGTTCCTGATTCTGGAACGGAGTCAACTTGCCTTTTCGTTAACGATCATGTGCGAGCCGACCGGCGCCCTTTTTTTTGTCGTTAGCTTCTATCTCTTGCTCCGTGCCCTTGAACACCGCAAGAAGCTCGCCTTCTTCATGAGCGGATCCTTTCTTGCCCTCTCCAACCTATCGAGGCCCCTGACCCTTTTTTGCGTTCTGCCTTTTTCTGCTTTCATATATTGGTTTTTTCGAAAGCGGTCCACAGGTTCCAGGGCAATCGCTCATGGTTTGCTTTTGTTTGCTTTGGGTTTGTTCCTTGTACTGACCCCCTGGATATTGAGGCAAAAGGCTGTTCACGGGATCCTAACCATATCGGACAAGACGGCAGATACTTTTTACGCTGCCACATCTCCCGAGCTCGGGATCTGGACTCAAGAGGTCGACGCCGAGATGCTTCGACTCGGCATCACGGGAATCGAGGAGAGAAACCGCTACCTGATGGGAAAAGGATTTGAGAATCTCAAAGAACATCCCTTCTTCTTTTTGAGGAATATTTCATCCACATTCTTTTCTTATGTAAAGGGGTTCTATCACCAGGAATGGGCTTTCACATTTATCACTCCGTTGTTCATCGCCTGCCTCTTCCTCCTTGCCCCTCTGAGACAAAGGGGGGCGGGCAAAAAGGCGATCATGGCCCTCCTGGGCGGTTGCGCGATTGCATTCCAGCTGCTAAGCGGTCCGATCAGTTATGTAATCACGCTTGCCGGGATGGTGCTTTCCCTGATCCGGAGAAAGAACGACTATCCCATTCTTCTTGCAAGCGTGTTCATCTTTTCAGGGGTGTTCCTCTCGATCGGGGGAAGTCCGAACCTGATCTCTAGATCACTTCTGATAGTGGGATGGGTCTTTGACGCCTACCATCTTTATTTCTACACCTGCTTTTTCTATTTTGTCTATCAAGTTGTGTTCCGGGACGAGACCGTCCCCTCATTGGATTCAGCGATCCCGTTCTTGTCCTGCCATGAAGAAGAATCGGGGCTGGCTGCCAAAGTGACAGGACGCCTGATCAAGGGTTTTGCCTTCTTCACTGCCCTTTTCTTCCTGGTCACGGGGGCACGAATTGCATACCTGAATTTCCTTGCAGAGCATCCTGAAACCACGTACCCCAAGCTTTCCGACGTCGAACAGCGAATGATTCTCCGAGGCGTGGTGGGAAAGTTCCCTAATGCCTTCTCACAGGGTGAACTAAACGGGCAGTCTATGTTTATCGGAAACGTGGATCCTCTGCTTCTTGATACAAAAGTCCACCGGAAGCTGCTCGTTGCTGCAGGAAGGGTGACCCCCTATGTATATCGGGTGCCTGGATTCCTCGACTTCGATCATATGAGCAGAGTTTTCTTTCCACGGGCTTATGACAGAACGATAATCCTAGTGGAGGACGTTGGGTTTTGCGTTATGCCCGACCCCTTACCGGAAGACCTTGCGGGTAAGGACGTTATCGTTGTGGGAAGGCTGGATTTTAGACCGGATATTATCTATGAGGGGCGGACTCTTGTGGAAGTGATTGCCCTTTTACCCTGGGATCCAAGAGAGAGGATGGCTGGACCGGCATTGATCGCATCCAATGAAGTTCACGAGGTAAGGCTGCGTCTTCTGAGGCCCACACATTGAAACAATCCATTCGGCCCTTCAGAGCCCTTCCAGAGAAATGGAGAACTCCCCCCAGGACGAATAGTACTTTCCCCTTATTGAAAAAGACGGGGTCGCAGCACACGCTATGAGTGACAGGTTCAATCTGCCGGATTGCCTGTCTTCCGTAGAGTCCGGCCCGATTCTTTCAGCCGTTTCTTAACATTACGGCATGAACCGCTGTCTCAGCAATGGGGTCGGACTCTATCTTCGTTAACGTCAAGGGATTCCGATGTCCAGAATTCTGTATCCTTTTGCTGAGAGGAAGGAGTGAAGGGTCTCGGGAATGGGGGAGACCGGGACAAAAATCCTCCGTCCGTCGGAAGCTGAGAAGGAGAAACCCGGCACGGTCAGTGAAATGTTCCTGGAGCCGTCTCTTTCGGCAGCAAGGAAGGTGTGCGACTTCGCGTCAATAGGAATGGACACAAAATCAAGGAGACTCGAGATCATGGATGCGGGCCCAGCCTCCTCTTTGAGACTGAGGACCTCAAATTGATGATCTTTCAAGAGGGATACGATCTCCGGTCCCAGACCGGTAAGATCGATAATTCTTTCCTTGCCTTCTCCGCTGAGGAGAAAGTCGGCCTTGACAAGCAAATTGAATTCAGATTTCCTGCTTTGATAGATCGGGATTTCCGAATCCTTTGAGAAGCTCATCCCCGCCAGACGGAGCACCGCTTCCACCACTTCGCGTGAGCTGGATCCCGCTTTCAGGGTGTCCGGCCTCGATGCAGCGATTTCAATGGATTCCCCTGGGGGGTATTCCACGACCCTGATCCCCATCTCGTCTAAGAGCTTCTTCAAAGAAGCCGGGGTCCTGGCCGAAGCCGTATCCATGAGCGTGAGCACCGCGTATTTCCCCATCCCCGACGGACCCTCTTCCTCGGTCTTGATGATCCAGTCCGCCTTGATCCTGAGAGGAATTCTGCCCGGGAGTTCCAGTTCTTCATTTCCATGATGGACCTTCGGATAACTGGAAACGCTCAAAATCTTGCCTATAGCTTCTCTCAGCCCATCCTTCGTCTTGAGACGAACGATCCTGTAATTCTCCCAATTGGATGTGATCAGATTCGCCATCTTCTCCGGCAAACCGCCTCTGAAATCGACGATCACGCGCCTTCCATGCGGAAGATTGAGTATCGGGAAAGAATCGGCATTCAGAGTGACTTGCCCGCCCGTATTCAGAGGAATGAAATGTTGGCCCGCCCCCAGCCAATCCGCACCCATCTCCCTGAATACCCCTGCAACCTGGGCGATCAATTCCGCAGGCGGTTGTTCACCCGCCGGTTCCGGTTTGGCTACTTCGGGCGGCGGTGACGGAAGCGGCATCCTGACCACCTGCGGAGAGTAAATGGGAAAACGGATCTTCTGTCCAGGGACGACGAGGTGGACGTCCTCGACAGTGGGGTTCAGCTTCTTCAGCAGGTTCAGATACTCGTCATGTATCACAGAATCGTCCAGATTGTACCTGCTCTTGATCACCTTGATCAGGGAATCGCCGGGTCTTATTGTATAAAGCTCCAGATCCGCCTCCTTGAGGCTCTCAAGAGGAACGGGCGGCTCCTGTTTTTTTAAAACAGATCGCTTTCCCTCCTTCAAGGGGCTCAGGACAAGGGGGATGGTGATCGTCTCGCCGGGATGGAGGAGGTCCAGATTGGCCAATGACGAGTTCAGCCGCTTGAGAACTTGGAGGATATCCTGAAGATTCTGCTTTTGCAGCAGCCCTCTCTCGCGCAAAAGCTGCCAAAGATGATCACCGGCCTTCACTTCGTAGCTTTCGGTCAGGACCTTTCGTCCGTCGATCTCTTTTATTTCTTTTCCGGCTTCGGCTGCCTGGATGAGCGATATAGAGTAGGTATCTTCCTGCTTCTCCTGGGCGAACAGGGACTGTTCTAGGGGCGAGAGGAAGATAAGAGAAAGAACAAGGGGGATCCAAAGAAGGTGCCGCATAAAACCTATGTATTTTCAGTAAATTCTATTGAAACGGGATCTCAGATTAGATATATGGCTGCGGAATTGTCAATCTTTTTCTCACATTAACCGAAATAGCACTACATATTGATCTAGAGAAAAAGGCCATACAGTATCTGGTATTCTTTCTTTACATGGCTTTGTGAATCTGTTAAAGAGATGAGCAACTGCTCCGTCCTGAATTAGGAGGCGTGCATGAAGATAAAGAAACTCGCCGTCACCGGCTTCAAATCCTTTACAGACAAGGTGGAGGTCCCATTCTCTCTGGGGCTGAGCGCTATCGTGGGGCCTAACGGCTGCGGAAAAAGCAACCTGGTGGATGCGATTCGATGGGCAATGGGCGAGCAGAGCGCCAAGCTTCTGAGGGGCCGCCAAATGGAGGATGTGATCTTCTGCGGCACTGACGGATGCAAGCCCATGGGCATGGCCGAGGTTTCTCTGATCTTTGAAAACGGGGACGGTTCTTTTCCCCCTCAATTTGCAGACCGTTCGGAAATCTCGGTTACAAGGAGACTGTATCGCTCGGGCGAGAGCGAGTATCTCATCAATAATGTTCCCTGCAGGCTCAAGGATATCCAGGAAATTTTTATGGATACAGGTCTGGGAAACAGGGCTTATTCCATTATCGGGCAGGGCAAAATCGGCGCAATCGTCGAGCAGAGACCCGAAGAGACAAGGGCCATGGTGGAGGAGGCCGCCGGAATAACCAAGTACAAGAAGAAGGTGGAAGAATCTCAACGAAAGATTGAATCTGCAAAGTCCAATCTCCAGAGGGTGGAGGATATTCTCGGAGAGGTGATGAAGCAGATGCGCTCCTTCAAAAGACAGGCTGCCAAGGCCCGCCGATACAAGGTGATCAGCGAGGATATTCAGAACCTGGAGCTCTCTTTGGCCGCAAATTCCTACAACGGGTTCAAGGTGGAGGTCGAAAACAGCACCAGGTCCATCGATGAACTGAACCAGGAGGAGGTCGTCCGGTCGGCAGGCTTCTCCAGGATTCAAGCGGGCACGGAAACTCTGAAGCTGGAGTTGGAGGAAAAGGAAAGCGAGATCTCGGTTGTGCGAGGAAAATTCCTCCAGGCAAAGGAACGGGTCGGGAAAAAGGAGTCCTTCCTTGAATCGCTGATCGGAGAAAAGAGAATGCAGGTGGAAATGGAGGCCCGCCTGGAGAGGGAAAAACAGGAGCTCAGGAAGAAACAGGAGGATCTCGGGTTTGAAAGAGAGGGACTCCTGCAGAAAATCGCCAAAGCCAGGGAGAGCGCGTCCTGCCTGGAAGAGGAATGCTCTCTTTTGGATAAAAGGGTGAGGGGAAGGCTGGAGTTTCTGAAGCAGGTCAAGGAGGTGTATGAAGAGGCGAGGACAAGAGTAAACGCAGGCATGTCCAAGGAAATGAGTCTGAACCAGGAGTCTGGATATATCCATAAACGGATGGGGGAGCTCACCACCGGCCGCGCGAGGCTCGAAAAGGAAGGCACGGATTTGAAAACCCGTGCAGAGGAGATCCTCAGGGCATCGGAAAAGAAGAACCAGGTGAGAGAAGCCCTGGTTCTCAAGCTGAGAGACATTGAAGCGGACCTCTCGTCCTCACAGGAACTTTGCAAAAGTCTGGAGGAGAAAAAATCCGGTCTCGAAAAGGAACTGGTCTCCCTGGAAGGAAGCCTCAACGGCTGCCAGTCCAGGCTTACCAGCCTCAAAGCCCTCTCGGAAAACTACGAAGGATACAAGGTAGGCGTTCGCACCATCATGAAGTCCGAAGATCTGGGGCCGAAGAAAGACGGCAGGGTTATCGGGCTCGTTGCGGATCTGATCAAGGTCGACTCCAGATACGAACAGGCAGTGGAAGCGGTGCTCGCGGACAGACTCCAGTCGGTGGTGGTCGAGAGTCAGGAGGACGGCAGAGAGGCCGTGACATATCTCAGGGACAGGGCAAAGGGCAGAAGCAGCTTTGTCCCCCTCAAAGATCTGAACCAGGAGATTGCCTGCGGTAAGCTGAACGGGTTCCCTCTTCTCAGGCATATGGTCGAAGTCCCGGACCAGTACAGAAGCATGATCGATTTGCTTCTTTCGGATGCGGCAGTGGTGGAGAACCTGGACCAGGCTATCTCCGCATGGAGGGAGCACGGCAAGAACCGGTGCCTGGTGACTGTGGACGGCGATATGATCGATTCGAGCGGAATCATAACCGGGGGAAAACTGGCCCACACATCCCACGGGATTCTCGCGAGGAAGAGGGAGATCAAGGAGCTCGAAGCCGAGGTGGTTCTTTACAGGGAAAAGACCGGAGGGCTGAGAAATGAACTCCTGGCGGTTGCGGCGAAGATTGAAGAGAAGAGGAAGTCCGTCTCGGATCTCACAGAAGAGCGATGGAATTGTCAGGAGCAGATCAATGACCTGGACAAGGTGATCTTTCAGATCAGCCACGAGCTGGACCAGATCGAGAAGCTTTCCTCTCGCATTGGTGAGGAGTTGGCCCAGAAGAACAAAGAGGAGGACCGCCAGAGAGAAGCCCTGAGCAAGATCGCCTCCGAGCTCGACCGCTGCAGGCAAAGGAGACAGGAAGAGGACGCGTACCTTCACGAAAAGGAGGCGGAGCTGAGGGAGAGCGAAGAAGAAGCGGAGCGATTCCGGGACGAACTGGCAAAGGCCAAAATGAACCTGGGTCTTGCCAGGGAGGAAGAGAAAGGGTTCAAGAGAGAGGTGGACAGGATCGATCTCTTTTCAAAGGATGCAGGAGAGGGGTTCAAGAGAATCGAGCAGGACATCCTGTCGTCGCGGGACCGATACTCCCAGTGCGAAAGACAGGAGGAATCCCTTCGTGAGGAACTCTCGGCCCTTTCCAGCGCCTTGCAGGCGGCCCAGGAGGCGGTCCAAAAGGAAGAGAGGGATCGGGATGAATTACGGGCCAGGGTCCGGGAGGAGGAAAAGAAGGCGGAGGAGCTGAGAAGCGAGTGGGAGTCATTGAAGGAAAAAATCCATGCCGCCAGGATGGAACACTCCGAGATCGGATTCAGGATGAACAATCTGGTGGAGATGGTCAGGGACAAATTCAACCTGAACCTTTCCGAGATTTACTCCGGATATGTGTCAGAGGATTTCTCGGCCCCTGAAACCAAACAGCGGCTGGAACATCGAAAAATGGTAAGGGAGAAGCTCGGAGAGGTCAACCTCACTGCAATCCAGGAGCATGCGGCCCTAAAGGAGCGGCTCGCGTTCATGACCGCACAGAAGGAGGACCTTCTCAAATCCATTGATTCCCTTCAGGAGGCGATCCGGAGGATCAACAAGACCTCTCTCGATAAATTCATGGAGACCTTTGAAGAGATCGACAAGAGGCTCAAGACCGTCTTCCCCATCCTTTTCAACGGGGGATCGGCCTCCCTGAGATTGACGGACCCGTCCAAGCCCCTGGAGAGCGGTGTGCTCGTCGAGGTAAAACCGCCGGGCAAGAGGCTGAGCCATATGGGGCTCCTTTCTGGAGGGGAAAAGGCGCTTGTGGCCATGGCACTCCTCTTCGCCATCTACCTTATCAAACCGAGTCCGTTTTGCCTCCTGGACGAGGTGGATGCACCCCTGGATGAGGCCAACATCGATCGCTACAACAACCTTCTCACGGAAATCGGGAAGTACTCCCAGATCATCCTGATCACCCACAACCGGAGGTCCATGGAAATTGTGGACCGGCTGTACGGCGTCACCATGGAGAAACAGGGGGTTTCCAAAATCGTTTCGGTGAACCTGGAGGGATTCCAGGGGAATTAGAGAAGAGACAGAAGGGCTGCCACGAAGGCGCTAAGACACAAAGAGAGTCAAAATCTTCTCTTCGTGTCTTTGTGTCTTTGTGGGCGGCTGAGGACATGAACCATGATCCAGTTTTTCAAGAAAAAAGAGCCTGACAAAGCACGGGTGGGAAAAGAAGGGGCGGAGAAGGAGGAAATCCGGGCGGACAAAAACAGCAAGGGGCTCTTCGACAGGCTGAGGGAGGGGCTCGCAAAGACCCGTTCCGGGTTCACCGGGCGGCTCGACCGACTGGTTTTCGGAAAAAAGGAGATCACGGGTGACCTGCTGGAGGAACTGGAAGAGATCCTGTTGACCTCCGACCTGGGGGTCTCGACGACCCAGGAACTGATTGCCGTTGTTCAGGAACGAATAGCGAGGAAAGAGCTCTCGGACCCTGCCAGGCTCAGGAGCGCCGTGAAGGACCAGATAAGGTCGTTCCTGGAAGTTCCTCCCATTGAACACAGGAACCCCGCGCCCGGAGAGCCTCTGGTCATCATGGTGATCGGCGTGAATGGGGTGGGAAAGACGACCACCATCGGCAAGGCGGGACGCCACTTTGCAGAGGCCGGTAAAAAGGTCATGTTCGTCGCGGCCGACACCTTCAGGGCTGCAGCCCGGGAGCAGCTCGGGATCTGGGGAGAAAGGGTTGGCGCCGAGGTGGTCAGCCAGAAGGAAGGATCGGATCCTTCCTCCGTTGTTTTCGATGCACTCTCCGCCGCCCTGTCCAGGAAAACCGATGTGGTCCTGGTCGATACAGCCGGCCGCCTCCACACCAAGGTAAATCTTATGGACGAGCTCGGTAAAATCTATCGGGTGGCCGGGAAGAGACTCCCGGGCGCGCCCCATGAAACATGGCTCATCCTGGATGCCACAACCGGCCAGAACGCAGTTTCACAGGCGGAGATGTTCAACAAGAACATCGGATTGACAGGGCTCATCCTGACAAAGCTGGATGGAACGGCCAAAGGCGGAGTGGTGGTGGCGATCTCTCACCAGCTCCGCATCCCGATCAGGTTTATCGGCATTGGGGAGAAGATCGATGACCTTCGCCCTTTCAATGCGCAAGATTTCGTGGAAGCCCTGTTCGGGTAATGGGTTTCTCTTCTTCGGCTCAACCTGCCCGACACCCCCCTTGCACCCCCTTATAGAGGCGCGATGCAGTCCGGGTCCATCAGTTTCAGGACTTTGAAAGCAAGGGAGTTTCATTGACAACAGAATGGACTTTCCCCTATCCTCATCGAGAAAAGCACCTGGGAGTTGCAGGAAAAATGGGAAGAAAAATCGAGTGCATCAATTTTGACTTGGACTCAGTGCTCTATGTACCATCCGATTTTCTGGAGACTACCCTCCTCATCTCCATCCGGGCCATGATCGAGGTGGGACTGAAGGCCGAACCCAAGGAGGCCCTCAACAGACTTCAGGAGATCCGCTCGGCAGACCCGAACGCAAGGGATCACTTTGACCGTCTCTGCCTTCATTTCAACAAGAGGTTCGATCCGGTCGTAATCGCTGCGGGCATCGAGAAATACTGGGACTGCAAGATCGGGCTCATGACCAGCGCACCGGAGAGCAAGGTCCTCCTGAGTTCTCTATACCGCAAGTACCCCCTGGCCATTATCTCCAACGGCCCGCCCTTGAAGCAGGCCGGAAAAATCGTCCGTCTCGGTATCAGCCATTTTTTCTCCCGGTTGGATTCCGATCAGGAACAGACGCATCTTTTCTACGCCACCGCGGAAGAGGGCAAGATGAAGCCTTATCCCTACCTGTGGAGGATGTCGCGAAAGGAAGTCGGGTACGCCCCACAACGCGCCCTGATGGTGGGGGACCGGTTCTGGGAGGACATATTCGGCGCCAAGAGACTCGGTATGGTCACGGTCAAGATCAACCAGGGGCACCACTCGCGCGAAACCATTGGGGAGGCACTGGAAAGAGGTTTTCGATCCGCGAAGACAAGTGGTTACTTTCTCCGGAGGCACAGCAAGGAGGAAATCCGAAGGCTCATGACGCCGGATCATGCCATCACCTCCCTGGGGAAACTGGAGGAGGTGATCCAGGAGGTGGAGGAGAGACTTTAGCCTCTATGTCATCATCGGACGAACTGGAAACCCGGATCATTCAGACGATAAAAGATAGAGGTCCGTTGACCGGGGCGGAGATATCCGCGGCCTTGAACGGGGATGAGCTCCTTCTTTGGCGTGCGTGTCGGCTTTCGGAGAACCTGCAGGTTTTCACAATAGGCCGGCGGTACCTGAGACTGGACAGAAATATCGACGGTTTTGCCAGGCTCTCCCCTTCAATTTTGAGAGAATTCCTCACCTACTCCGCGATCGGCCTCCAGGGAGGAGTTCCGGCTCTCCTTCAAAGGGTCAATGAGATAGATTCACACATCAAGGCCGTGAGCAGAGAAAAACTCGAACTTGCGCGGTCAATGCTCTCCGCTCTGCTGGGCCAGATGGAATGCGAGTTCCTCATGAGGGAGCAGGCCTGTTTCATTATAGCGGGCGACATTGTCTATGAAATGGCCCATGATGTCCCCCGTCCGGAAAGGAGTACCGGAAAGATGATCCATGGGTCGGACATCGACCTGGTGGTCGTGGTGGACGACGAATTCCCCGGGGGCTTGATGGAGAGATTGGACAGCATGATCTATCAGGAGAAACAGAAGATTCTCATGACCCCCCACCTCCGAGAGGAGATCGACTATATTGTCAAGGATCTGGCCCGGGTAAGAACCCAGTTGGCGTTCGACACATTCAAACATATGCTTGCCTGCAAGATCCTCCAGGAAGGCGTGCTGCTTTACGGCAGTGAGAACCTGTTCCACGAGATCAAGTCCATGCTCCATGATCAGGGTATCACAAAGAAGCTGACAAACATGGAACACCAGGCCCGGATCTTTCGCAAGGAGGCGGAAAGACATCTCCTCACGGAGGATCCCGGCAGGATCAGAGAAGGAAGTCTGTCCTATTTCTATCCTGAGGAGGAATCGGAAGAATTCGAGTAGAACAGATCCAGGATGCAGGATTCATCCTGATCACCTGCGGCACAGGATGTCCTTTATGAGCTGCGCCAGCTTCTCGGATTTGTGTCGTATGATGCCGCCCGCCGTGTCCAACAGATCACAGGCATAGATGGTCCGGCCTTTCCAGCACGGGTCCTGCACGCAGATTTCCACAAATTCGGCCTTCTCGGCTCTGTACTGTGTCAGGAGTCCCCCTTCGGGCTTTTGTGCATTATAGATGACGCCGTCTACCATTCGGTCTATGCATCCCTCGATCTTTTGAACGAAATCATAACCCCCGAACCGATCCGTTTCACCGAATTTCGTCATGATATTGACCACATAAAAGACTTCGGCGTTGGTTTCCCGGAGGGCTTCCTTGACCCCCGGTACGATGAGGTTCGGCATAATACTCGTGTAGAGGTCACCCGGACCTATGATGATGTAGTCTGCATTTCTTATTGCATCAAGCACCGGCGGATAGGCCGAGATGCACTCTCCGTGGTGCGGGACCAGGTAGATTTCCCTTATCCTTTCGCGCTGACTCGTTTGGGGTATGGTAATGGCAGCTTGACCATAGACGCGCTTGCCGTCGGTCAACTCGGCAACGAGGGTGGCCTTGTCAATGGTGACGGGCAGAATCGTCCCCTTCACCTCAAGAATTTCTGCGAGCGCCCGAACCCCGGTGGGAAAGCTCCCTGTGTAGTTGGAAAGCATCGTGAGAAGCAGGTTCCCGGCGTTGTGTCCCCTCAATCGCCTGTCTCCGGCGAATCTTTTCAAGAAGACATTTCGAACCACGTGCTGATAAGGGGAGAGGGCGAGGATGCATTTCAGCGCATCCCCGGGGGGGAGTATGCCAAGTTCGTCGCGCAACCTTCCGGTGCTTCCCCCGCTATCGGCCATGGAGACAATGGCGGTGATTTCAATGTCCGCCAGATCTCTCAAACCCAGGAGGAGTGCGAACTGTCCGGTTCCCCCGCCGATGGTGACCACTTTTTTGCGCTGATTTTTCATAGACGCCCCGTTCCCTGTCACGTGGAATCAGGTGTGAATGTAGAGACTCGGTCCATTTTAGTCAATCCCAAAGCCGCCGGGTGGAACGAACCTGTGGAGGGTGGGCCTGGGCTCACTCCCGTGGGGAATTCCCTGAGAAGAGTATTTGACAAAAGCCCTTCGTGTCTATAAGAATGCGTCGGTTTCCAAGGGACAGCACAAAGTGGAGACCGCCGCAACGGATGAGAACCATCGTATTGTCTCCTGAATCTTGATGTGCCTGATCACGGGTTTCTTTACCGCTCTGCAGTTTTCCGGTGATCCGATGCGGCATTTTTTCCTTACTGCGAGGAGCTATGGAACTCAAGCCTAAAGCCTATGAGAAGATCGTACAGCTCATGCAAAAGGGGGTGGATATTCCCAACCCCCTCACCCTTGACATTGGGGAAGAAGTCAAAGCCGAGCACATCTCGGGAAAAGGGGTCAGGATCTATCCCGGCTGTCGCATCTACGGCAAACAAACCGTTATCGCGTCGGGGGCACAACTCGGGCGAGAGGGTCCTGTCACCGTGGAAGACTGCGAGATCGGGCCCAAGGTGGAGCTCAAGGGCGGCTACTTCAAAAAATCCGTCTTTCTTGAGAAGGCTAACATGGGATTTGGCGCTCACGTCAGGGAGGGCTGCATCCTGGAGGAAGAGGCCGGCGGGGCTCACTGCGTAGGGTTGAAGCAGACCATTCTCTTCCCCTTTGTGACCCTTGGCAGTCTGATCAATTTCTGCGACTGCCTGATGGCCGGCGGAACAAGCCGCAAGGACCACAGTGAGGTGGGCAGTTCCTACATCCACTTCAACTTCACCCCCACCGGGGACAAGACCACCGCCTCTCTCATCGGGGATGTTCCCCGAGGGGTCATGCTCAACCAACCAGCCATTTTCCTGGGCGGCCAGGGCGGCATAGTCGGGCCCCTGCGGCTGGGATACGGCAACGTCATTGCCGCCGGCACCGTCTTGCGCCAGGACATTGCCGAGGAAAACAAACTCATCATAGGCAAGCCCCAACGCAGCGGCGTCGTCCCCCGAACTCCCAATGCCTATTTCAGCCTCTCCCGCATCGTGCAGAACAACTACCTCTACCTGGCCAATCTTTCGGCATTGGAGGCGTGGTACACGGATGTCCGCAAAGGCTTCTTCGAGGACCAGGAATTCGGAGATCTTCTCTATGCAGGTCTTCTCGAGAAAGTGGGCCTGGCGCGGGAGGAGAGAATCAAGCGACTCAAGGCCATGGCGGAAAAAATGCCTAAACCGGACGCGAACGCCGGATCCAAGGAAAGCGTTTCCTCCGGGAAGCGGGAATTCGCCAAACATGTGGATCAGGCTTGTGCGCTGTTTTCGAATCTATCCGGTATGGGTGCCGGAGCAGATCATCGAGAGCGGTTCCTGTCGGCCTTCGGGGAGCACAAGCGGAACAATGGGGGAAGCTACATCGAGGTGGTGAAAAGCCTGCCCGCCGACATCTCCCAAGCGGGGACCCTCTGGTTGGAGAACATCGTTCGGGGACTTTCTGCACAGGTAGGCGCGCTTTTCCCGTCGCTCGACCTATTCAGAAAATAAACCAGCAGATCAAAGAGAAGAACAAAGGAGGCAAGTCTATGGGTAAGCTCTTCGGCACGGACGGTATCAGGGGGGAGGCCAATCGTTATCCGATGGATGCCTCTGTGGCCTTTGCTGTTGGACAGGCCGTGGCCAATATATTCAAAAAATCCGGGCATCGGCCCACAGTGGTCATTGGCAAGGATACCCGAATCTCCGGGTACATGCTGGAAAGCTCCATAGAGGCAGGGGTCAGCTCCATGGGGGGGATGTCCTACCTGGTTCGCGTTCTGCCTACGCCAGGCATTGCTTTCATCACCCAGAGCATGAGGGCGGATGCGGGTGTCGTGATCTCCGCATCCCACAATCCCTATCAGGACAACGGAATCAAGATCTTTTCCGGCAGTGGATTCAAGCTTAGCGATGAACAGGAAGAGGCCATTGAAAGCCTCCTCCTGGGCGGTAAGCTGCCTCAAATGGTCCCCGAGGCCAAGGACATGGGTCGGGCTTACCGCATGGAGGATGCGCCGGGACGCTACATCGTGTTCCTGAAGAACACCTTCCCGCGCGAGCTCTCCATGGAAGGCATGAAAATCGTGCTGGATACGGCCAATGGCGCCACCTACCGGGTGGCCCCTGCCGCGTTCACGGAGCTCGGCGCCCAGGTCGAAGTCATTCACAACAAGCCAAGCGGGCTGAACATCAACGAGCGCTGCGGCTCCCAATACACCCAGGACCTGGAAACGCGCGTGAAGGAGAGCGGCGCGGCCATAGGGCTGGCTTTTGACGGGGACGGGGACCGGCTTATTGCAGTGGACGAAAAGGGGAAAACCATCACGGGAGACCAGATTCTGGTGATCTGTGCCAAGGTCCTCAAAGACCGGGGTGCATTGAAGAACGATCTGCTTGTGAGCACGGTAATGAGCAATCTGGGACTGACCTTTGCCTGCAAGAAATTAGGGTTCAAGCACCATGCATCGAAGGTTGGGGACCGCTATGTGCTGGAGGACATGCAGCGTCTCGGGTCGGTGATCGGAGGCGAAGAGTCGGGTCACATGATATTTCTGGAGAAACATACAACGGGAGATGGGATCCTTACCGCCCTCCAACTGATTGCCGCGATGATTCGGGAAGGGAAACCCCTTTCGGAGCTCGCGAAACAGATGGACATCTTCCCCCAGAAGCTCATCAATGTGCCGGTTACGAGCAAACCGGACATCACAACCATACCGAAAGTCATGGAGGCCATTAGACAGGCGGAGCGAGAATTAGGTGATCAAGGCCGGGTGCTGGTCCGTTATTCCGGAACCCAGAACGCCTGTCGAGTGATGGTGGAAGGCCCTACAAACGAGGTGACGGAAAAATACTGCAAACAGATCGCCGAAGCGGTCAAGGCTGCGCTGGGCTGATCCCTGCTTGCCCACAGGCATCACCGATCAGGAGGTTAAGAATGCCGATCCAAGTGCTGGTGACCAGAAACTTTGAACAGATGAGTAAAGTCGCTGCGCAAGTCGTGAAAGAGGAGATCTGTCGGACACTCAAGAAGAAAAAAGAATGTGTCCTCGGATTGGCCACAGGGAGTTCCCCAACCGGTCTCTACAAGCACCTGGCAAAGGCTGCCAATGCGGGGGAGTTCGACGCCTGCAGGTGCCGGAGTTTCAACCTGGACGAATATGTCGGCCTGCCGGGAGAGAATCCGCAGCAGCGGCTGATGCATCCGGAGAGCTACGGCTATTTCATGATCCAGGAGTTCTTCGGGCTTCTGGACCGGAAGTTTATCGAAACCCGGGTCCCTTGTGGTTCTCTGATCGACCAAAAGCGCCTGATGGCCGAGCTCAAGACCCACGCTGTGGACTGGTGTGAACTGGGGGCCGATGCAGGGAGATCGATTGCTATCAAGGGGAAGCCCGCTTCGGAGTACCTGGCATGGGTCCGCAAGGCTGTCCTGGAGGACTATGCCCGCAGGATTAAAAAGGCCGGGGGCATTGACGTGCAGGTCATCGGCGTGGGGGGTCGGGGCCACGTCGCCTTTCACGAATCGGGGATTCCCTTTAAGGGAAGCGGGGTCATGCTGGTGAAACTGGATAACAATACGGTCGCCAATGCCGTAGCGGACGGTCATTTCGGTTCAAAGAGAGACTCCCCGCGCTACGCCATAAGCATGGGGGCTGAACTGGTGTACCAGGCAAAGACCGTGGTGCTGCTGGCCTCCGGGGGACGGAAGATTCATCCTGTCGCCGAATCCTTGCTGGGGAATCCGACACCTGATGTCCCGATCTCTTATGGGCAGTTGTATTCGAAAAACGGTGGACGGCTCTTCTATATCCTCGATAAGGTGGCGGCCCGGGAATTGCTTGCCAACAGAGATGTGCTTGAGAAAAAAGGGATCAGTTTCGAGAACCGCACTTGAACAGATATCAGCAAATCACGATTGAAATCTCTTGCCGCCAGGACACAAAGAGACCAGGAAATCCTTTTGGCCTGCTTTGTGTCTTGGTGCCTTGGTGGCCGATTTTCCCGGCATCCCGCCTCAGGAGAGAAAGTAGGTATGGGTCGGCGAGAGTAGATGAGGCCGCGAGGATGTGCACCGGATGGTTGCGCACCTGCTTCGATTCAGCCTTTTGAGCTTGTAAGAATCAAAGAAGCGGACCTGCCGGTCGGTGATGGATTCCACGATCGACCAATGATCCCACATGGGACCCCCGATGGCCGTCAGGATGGCCCTTCTTTCACCACCCCCCATGAAGCTCATCATTTCCCCCCAGAAGGTATCCAGGGGAGTGTCCGGGTATTGTTTGAAAGGCATTGCCCTGTTGTTTATCCTTCCCCCGACCACATCCGCAAGGATGGCGCCGATGGTTTGCAGCCCCATCCCTGTGATCAGAATCTTGGGCAGGTCTTTGGTCTGATCGAGATAATAGATGATTTCCTGAAAAAGCTGTCTGGACTCTTCCTCGTCAACCCCGCCAATAATCCGGGATGCGTTGACAATACAGTAGACGCCGCAGAGTCCATCCAAGGCCCCCTGCTCATACGGTTTCACCATGTGCTCTCCTATCTGTCTCAGGGGCACAGAGGTTGCCGAATCTCGGGTGCCGCCTGGCTGCAAGATTGATGAGATAGCTCAACATTGCGCCGTAGGAATATCCTGCGACCTCCGCGGCGCAGACGATGCTGGTTTCATAACTGATATCCGCATTGGGGTTGACATCCAGGACATAGAAGACCCCGTTCCGCAGACGGATATCGATTCGGGCGTAATCTCTGCAACCCAGTACGCTGTAGGCGGAGGATGCGGTCTTCTCCAGCGAAATGTATTCAGAGTCCGTCAGTTCTGCAGGAAGCTGCAACCGAATCTCCTTATAGTGATCCGACCCGGGGGTAAACTTGGAGTCGAAGGTGCAGAGGCGGTCCCTCACATCGTTGAAAGCGGCGAAATCCATTTCCGCCGGGGGTAGCATGGTCACATTCCTGTCCCCCAGAACAGAGATGTGGAATTCGCGCCCATCAATGAAATCCTCCACCAGGGCGGCCTGATGGAATGCCTCGAGGACATAGGCGACCCTCGCACGCAGCTCGTCCTCTCCCAGCACCACCGCTCCTTTGTCCACTCCTATGCTGCAGTGTTCACCGGCCGGTTTCACAATGGCCGGGAACTCCTTCCAGTCCCTGATCCTGCTCGTAGTGTAAACTTTCCACCGGGGAGTAGGAACCCTGTGCTTCTTGAGAAGGCGCTTGACTCTGGGTTTGTCCCAACTGAGGGCCAAAACCGATGGAGGGGACCCCGTGTATGAAAACCGGAGAGACTCCAGAGTATGGGCCACGAGAGCATCACTGTGGGCTAAGCCCGGGAGGTCTTCACACCAATTCAAGACCACATAGTCATCCGGGTCATATAAGCTCAGGATGGTCTTCAGGTTGGAATTGTGAACGGGGACGTTCACTACAGGGTGGCCTTCCTGGCGAATGGCTGACTCGAGGGCAGAGACCTCTCGCAACGTCTGCGCAATTTCATCGGGAGACCATGATGAATCCACGTTGTGCAGCAGCAGCACGGGCAGATCGGTCCGCCTTTTCATTGGAAGAACTCCTTCCGGATCCACACGGCCTCTCCAGTGTGACTCGGAAACCAAAGCCGGCCCAGTATCCTTCTCCTCGTTTAGTAAATATATGTTGAACAGGAAGCATTCACAACCTGTCTGCTTTCAACATGTTCACTTATGAATGACGGAGATGGATGTGTCAAGAGAGATTGACATTGTCGACGAACTTTCCTCTCATTTTTCGAATTCTCTCTTTGAGGTGCGCAGCTGTCCGGGCAGTCTTCTTGACTCCTGCGACAGTTTCGATCATGGTATTTCTCCCGGGATCATAGGCGCACAAGCCGAACGGCAGTTGAAAAGTGAGCCGGGATTGCATATCATGCATGAAAACTCCATTTGACAAGGATCCCCTATGAGCATGAGCAGAAAAGAAAAGAATTCTTCGGACAGAAAGCCGCGGGAGGAGATTGCCCGGGCGGTTACTGAAAAGACCAGAGAAGGTCAACTGACCTGCGCTGCAGCACATTCCATTGCAGAGCGCATGAATGTGCCGCCCGAGGAGGTAGGCTATACGGCCGACGCCCTGGGGGTAAAGATCGGAAAATGTCAGCTTGGTCTTTTCGGGTATGGCCAACAAAAGAAGGCGATCGTCCCTGCCGCTGAAATCCCTCCTGCTCTCAAGGAGGCAATCGAGAGCTCGGTCGTGAACGGCAGGCTCGGATGCGCGGCTTCATGGAAGATCGCGGAAGAGCTGCGCCTCCCGAGAATGGATGTCTCTTCCGCATGCGAGGCGATGAAAATCAAGATCTCGGCTTGTCAGCTGGGGGCGTTCTGACGAGTGAAAACTGAACCTACCTTCGAGGACATTCTCCAGGCCGCAGAAAGACGGAAGGGCGTAATCGATCCCTCGCCCGTGGTGCGTTCCGGTTACTACAGCCGTCTCTTTGGAGCCGAGGTTTTTCTGAAGCTCGAGAACCTGCAGGAGACAGGATCCTTCAAGGTGAGGGGTGCGTTCAATCGGATCCGTCTGCTCAATGCCGATGAGAAGGAAAAAGGAGTCATTGCCGCTTCGGCAGGCAACCATGCGCAGGGCGTTGCCTGGGCCGCCGCAAGACTGGGGATTTCTTCACTCGTTGTGATGCCTGAGGACGTTTCCTTGAGAAAGCTCCTCTCGGTCAAGGAGTATGGCGCGGAGGTCATCCTCAAGGGCACGTGTTACGACGATGCCTATGAACACGCACTGAACCTCGCTGCGAGCACAGGGAGAACGCTTATTCCTGCCTTTGAGGATGTCCATGTAATGGCCGGGCAAGGGACGATTGGGCTGGAGCTGTCACACCTGCTGGATGAGAATACCGCCGTGGTCGTCCCTATCGGCGGTGGAGGGCTGATCTCCGGGATTGCCATCGCAGCTAAATCGCTGTGCCCGGGAGTGACGATCCTCGGCGCCCAGACCGAGAGCTGTCCCTCCGTGGTACGCGCCTTGGGCAATGGCGGGACGAGTCTGACGGAGATCGGGCCTACCATCGCGGACGGAATTGCCGTAAAGAGACCGGGTGATCTCACCCTTTCCGTTATTCGAAAGTGGGTGGACGAGGTTGTTGCCGTGGACGAGGAAACCATTGCGGGCGCGGTTCTCGATCTTCTCGACAAGAGCAGCGTTGTGGCCGAAGGCGCCGGGGCCGCGCCCATTGCGGCCATGATGAGCGCGAAATTCACTTCAAGGGCAAAGCGTCTCATCCTGATCGTCAGCGGCGGCAACATCGAGATTCATACCATGGACCGGATCCTCCACAGAGGATCGATCCGCATGGGCAGGCTGATCAAGATCGAGGTGAATCTGCTGGACTCCCCCGGCTCCCTCTGGAGATTGACCGGCCTTCTCGCCGAGAAGAAGGCCAACATCCTCCACATCTTCCATGACCGTCTCAACCTTTCCAATCCCATCCAGGTTTCCCGAGTGACCCTGAGCCTGGAGACCAGAGGCCATGACCATGCCCGTGAAATCGTGGAGGCGCTTCAACACGCCGGGTATGACGTCATCTTAAACCCTGCTGTCAAGAAAGAAGACGAGAAGTTGAGAAGGTAAGAAGTTGAGAAAAACCTTTGTTTCCGGCCTCCTGAAACTCCAGTTTACCCAGCAGCCGAACGGAAAGTCCCCCGGCCATTCGATCGAGACGAACCAACGGGGTCGCTCCGACAATACGGGTAATGTCACTGTAGGTTTCAGCCAACTTTGACCTCCTTGGCCGCTCTCTCCGGCCGTAACGAGTTTGCCTCCACGATCAGTTCAGGCCTTTTCAGGAAGACCTTGGTATCCGGAGGTATGGATTCCGTTATCCACACATTTCCTCCGATGATCGAGCGGGCGCCGATCACAGTCTCTCCACCCAGAACGGTTGCCCCTGAATAGAGAATCACGTCATCTTCGATAGTGGGATGGCGCTTTCTCGCCCTCAGTTGATCGGTTGCTCCCCGGGGGACCGATAGAGCCCCGAGCGTGACTCCCTGGTAGATCCGCACCCGATTCCCGATAATCGTTGTCTCGCCGATGACGATCCCCGTGCCATGATCGATGAAAAAGCTCTGGCCGATATTTGCGCCCGGATGGATGTCGATCCCGGTAAGATTATGGGCATGCTCGGTCATGATTCTCGGGATCAGCGGTATGCCCTGCTGATGAAGCTGATGGGCAATGCGGTAGACCGTAATGGCAAAAAGACCGGGATAGCTGAAGATGATCTCGTCCGGGCTTTTCGCAGCAGGATCCCCTTCAAAGGCGGCGCGCACGTCGAGGGCAAGCACCTTCCTGAGGGAAGGCAGATCCTTCATGAATAAAACCGCGCATTGCTCCCCCCTTTCCTCGCAGTGGGTGCAGGGGAGATCGTGCCGGAGGCACTCATGCCTGACAGCGAGGGTGATCTGCTCGGAGAGGATCTCGAAAAAAGCGGTCGCCTCCTGGCCGAAGTAATAGCCCAGATTCATCCTGTCCACGCGCGAACGGAAAAAGTATCCGGGATACAAAATACGCCTCGCCCTTTCGAGGATATCGATCAGGGCATCCCGGGAAGGAAGTTGCTCCAGGCTTACGTGATCGAAACAGTCTTCTCTTTCACAGCTGAGCACGAGCTCATCCACCACCTTTGGTATTTCCTTCCGAAAATCCCTGGCGGAGGCTACTTCAACTTTGCACCGTTCTGCGTCGGATATGTCGCTCATGATCCACTCCTCCTCTCATCCTGCGGCCGTTGCGCAGACACCGACTTCCGGCGTCCAGAAAGGAGACATGGTGCGCAACTTCTCAATAATGGGAGGAAGCTCCCGGACGACGAAATCGACCTCTTCGTCGGTGTTGTAAACGCTCAGGCTGAATCGAATCGATCCATGGGCCATCGTGAAAGGCACGCCCATGGCCCTTAGAACATGAGAGGGCTGCAGAGAGCCTGAGGTGCAGGCGGATCCGGAAGATGCGCAGATCCCCAGCTCGTCCATCATCAGGAGAATCGCCTCACCTTCTACGAATTCAAAGCTGATGTTGGTCGTGTTGGGAAGCCTGTTCGAAGGGGCGCCGTTAATTTTACTCTTTGGTATGTGGGCCAGGAGCTCGGCTTCGAGTCTGTCCCTCATGGATTTGACCCTGGTGTTCTCCTCTTCCATGCGCCGGAGAGCCAGCTCACACGCCACGCCGAGGCCTATGATGCTTGCGGTGTTTTCCGTCCCGCCCCGGCGGCCCTTTTCCTGATGTCCGCCTATGATCAATGGGGAAAATCGGGTCCCTTTTCGAACATACAGAACTCCGATGCCTTTCGGTGCGTGAAGCTTGTGGCCGGAAAGGGAGAGCATGCTGATGGCGCTCTTTTTCATGTCGATAGGGATCTTGCCCCCCGCCTGAACAGCGTCGGTGTGGAAAAGGATTCCCCTCTGCTTAGCCATTTCAGCCGCCTCTTCAACAGGGAACAAGACCCCTGTTTCGTTATTGGCCCACATGAGGCTCACAACGGCTGTATCGGGGGTGAGGCTCTTCTCGTAGAAACCCATGTCAAGAATTCCATCTCCATTCACAGGAACCTCAGTGACACGGAACCCTTTTTGAGAAAGATGGAGGCCGAGCCCCTTGATTGCAGGATGTTCCACGCGGCTGGTCACGACGTGCCGCTTGTCCTCCTGAGTCGACAGGGCCGAAAGGACAGCGGCGTTGTCGCTTTCCGTACCGCAACTGGTAAAGAGGATCTCGCCCGGATCCGCTCCAATGAGCGCTGCCACCTGCTCCCGGGCTTCTCTGATCTTCCTGCCCACCTGCCCCCCAAAGGAATGCGCACTGGAGGGATTGCCGTAAAGATCGCCAAAATAAGGCATCATCGCCTCCAGGACCTCGGGAGCTACCTTGGAGGTTGCGTTATTGTCCAGGTAGATCGTTCTCATTGGGGGACCTCCTCAACCACCAACTCGGGCCATACCAGTTCTCTCAGCTTTGTCTCTACAAAGCCCTTCAGGGTCTGCTGTGAGGCCCTGCAAACCGCACATGCACCCCGTGTGGCAACCAGGACCCGGTTCCCTACCACATCCACCAGCTCGATGTCCCCCCCGTCACTCTGAAGAGACGGCCTGATCTCCCGCTCGAGAATCTTTTCAATCTCCCTGATCTTCTGGATGTTCGAAAGCTTCGGCTTCACGGGAGCTTTCATCTCGGAGCGTGCCTTTGCGATGATCTCCCGGATCTTGTCGTGACATCCTTCGCAGCCCCCGCCGGCCTTGGTGTAGTTGGTCACATCCTCCACCGTCCGGAGATTGTTCTCTCGGACCGCCCTTTCGATCTCCACATCGGTGACTCCGAAGCATTCGCAGACAACCTCGCCTTCCTTCGGCTTTATTTCCGACCCCTTATAATAGGCAATTGCCTGCTCCAGGGCCTGGCGGCCCAGCACCGAGCAGTGCATCTTCTCTTTGGGCAGTCCTCCGAGATAGTCGGCGATCTCCTGATTGGTGATTTTCTCCGCCTCCTCGATGGTCTTGCCCTTCAGCATCTCAGTGAGGGCTGAGGCAGAGGCAATGGCGCTGGCGCAACCGAAGGTCTGGAACTTGGCATCTTCAATTTTCCCGCTTTCGTCGACCTTGAAGGTCAGCTTGAGAGCATCCCCGCACGCCATGGAACCCACTTCAGCCAAACCGTCCGGTTCCTGTATCTCCCCGACGTTGCGGGGCTTCAGGAAATGCTCCTTGGTCTTGTCCGTATACTCCCACATGAATGGCCTCCTTTTTCACTGAATCACTTAGCTCACACTAATCACTCGTATCGATTTCGCAATTATCATAATATAACTTACTCAATTTTGATAGACACTTATCAATATAAGCGATTCCCGTTCCGGAATGATAAAGGCGAGAGAACTTCGAAAGGTCGACTGCGGGCCGGATGCTTACGAGAGCATCCAAATGATAAGTGTATGCGAAGAATCAGGAGTGCGGCACTCAAAAATGGGGCACACCTTTAGCGGTGGGGTGTCTGTGTTTGCACTGACAAAATGGGGGCTCGCCCGTAGTCTTATTCCATGGAGGGGGGGACGCCTGCGTAGCAGGCGTCCCCAGCAAGAGAATGGGATTTAGGTTAATGCAGATTTGACAGACAGTTCACCTTAACCGAGGGTCGGCTTCGGAGTCTTCCTTCTCAGGTATAGCTGCAGGGCTGATTCGGAAGAGGTCCTGCAGGCGGCCCTGGTGTCACCCTGAGCCCGCTCTGCCCAGATCTCCTAAGGGTCGCATGTTCCTCAGGGTCTGCATTGGTGTTTGGGCTCGACCGACACCTTGCCCATGGTTACTGCAAAGTCCGTGCTCAATATGGAGAGATACCCGGATGACCTAAGTCCCTTGAAATACTGGAGGCGGGAAGTTTGCCTTCCACTCGGGCCAAAGCAGACTGTAAGAAAAATGGACAGGCTGTAAAATCTTGCGATTCATCAGGCTGCCAGAGGAATCGCGAGCAGAAGCTTGCTCCTTGTATGGTCGCTTCTCTCGGTGCGATCCCGTGTATCGTTTCGCGGGGCCGCACGCCTTCTACTGCTTACTTTTCCATGTGCTCGATTTTGTGAACCGCAGGATTCCCTCCAGAACTCCGCCTGCAATAGCCAATGCTTTCTCGGAGATGGTGGTGCAATACTCCGGCCGGCCTCTCGGATCAATGTCCCCCATCTTCATCCCCTGATGGACCTTTACCCCTTCTCGAATGAGCCCTCTGATCACTCCCGCAATCGTGGCCTCAACCGTGATCCCCTCAACGTTTCCAATTCGATCGCCGGTCTTGACAAAGCTGCCGATGTCCAGGTCTCTGTTCCAGACCCCACTCGCAGGCGCCCTCAAGACACGATCTTCAGTAAAGCCCATCACAGGGCCGGGGATGCCTGTGTTTGGTTCTGCGGTGCCTGAGATGAGGAGGCGGCCGAGGTGGTGGCCCCGGTTCGTCTCCACAACAAAGCGGCAGTCCTTCCCCGCCTCAAACCCGGGCCCTACTGCAATCACCAGCGGGGCATCGTGAATGGCAGTCCCGAGATTTCTTTTCGCGAGGACGGCATCCACCAGGACCTGCGGTTTTAGAATGCTGCGGGTTTTGCATTCCGGATCCACCAGAATAGGGATCTCCCCTCGATCCCAGACAGACTGCACCTTTTCGACAGAGTGCACCAGAGCAGCCTTTACCCCTTCGATCACGGCGTTTCCATCGTACACTGCTTCACAAAAGGAAACCTTCCTTCTAACGGCAAGCGGCTGCGGTATCTCAGTGATTATCACACGAAACCCGCATTGGTGTAGCCTCCAGGCAATTCCGGAGCCGATGTCGCCTCCCCCCCTGATGAGGACCACGATTTCTGAAAGGATCGGCAAAGAGCTCATTCGGTTGCACCTCCTTCCTGCTTCTTTTCTGGATCCTTTTGCTTGAATTCCTCTTTTGTTTTTGGAAGGTCTTCAAGCAAACGTTTCCTGACGCTCACTACCTTTGGCTTCCCGGCGACGGCTGCGTAGATGAATCCCTCCTTTTCCTTCCTCTTCAAAGGATCTCCGTAAAGGATCTCTTCCGTCTTCCGGCCGTTGGACAAAGCGACACGGGCCTTGGGAAGGGATAGACCATAAGCACCGAGATCCGACGCCTTTTCTTCCTCGAAAGAGGCGGGAAATGCCGTGATGGTTTCCCTGATGAGAGACTCGACCCGTTCCTGATCCACCTTGAGCGATTCATCCCCCTCCATAAACCATTCCTTTTCTTTTCTGGTGAAGGACCATTTTTCCGAACCCTGGACGAGAACCACCCGGTTCACCTGCTCCGGGACAAGGGAGAAGAGAACCTTGTTCCTGAGATCATAGAGATCCTTGTCCAGTTCCTTCCTGGCGGCGGCTGAAATCAGGTAGACTTTGCGCCCTTCCCCTTTTCTGGCGTAAACGGAGTTTCCCAACGGATTTGTTGCACCGAAGGCAATGGAATCCCCCTTTTCGCCTGCACGGAAGGAAACAGTCAACTCGGGATCATCGAGACCGAACTGGGCGTAATCAGTACTCTCCGATACCATGCGTTCGTATCGCAAGTCCGCGATGCTCCGCGTCAGGGCGTCAACGGCAATGGTGTCCGCGCCTGTCTTTAGAGGAGCGGTGATTTGCCACTCCTTCGCCTCCTTGTCGTCCGACTTCTCAAGCGTAATCTCACCGGACTTTCTCACGATGGTCACCCCATCGATTTGTTCGGCGCGGCTTTGAAAAAGCCGGGTCGCCTCAAAGGAGGACTCCGTCTTTTCCTGTTCGGTTCGAGTCTCATAGAAGTACAGTCCGACCAGGATAATGGCAGCCGCCAGGTAGACGAGGGTCAACCGGTATTTCACCTGGACCTCCTTTTATTCCAGACAAGGATGCCCAGAACCAGAATGAGAACCGGGATGAGTACAACAGGCACCCAGAAGAGAAGCTGCCCCTGATTTCTGGAAAACATCAGGGCCTGAACCTGTTTTCGTTCTCTCTGGATCGTTATCAGGTCTTGCCTTCCGACCAGAAAATTCACGGTGTTGTGAATGAATTCCCCATTGCCTGAGAGGTTCAGAAACTTGTTGGAGGCAAAGTCCACATCTCCGAAGACGACGAGCCTTCCCGGGCCGATTGCAGTCCCGGCCTTTTGCTTGTCGCCCTCCATTCCCGCCCCCATTCTTGGGGTCTGCCGGATTTCACTGATCACCGCCAGGGAGATGGGGCCTTGCCGGTCTCTCCCGTCAAACCCCGCCCTCCCCTGGTTCAGTGTCGCCCGGTCGGTTTCAGCCCAGGAACCCTCGGATGTAAATGCAAGAGAAGTCGTATTGAGGCCCGTGCGCGGCGTTTTTTCCTTCGCCGCTTCAACCGAACGGGCAGAAGGGAAAAAGCAGGTGAGCTGGAAATCCTTTGTGATTTCATGCTGCGCGTAATTGGCGATCATGGGCATGAGATAATCCCCGCCCATGATGCGGCTCATCTTGTCCACAACCATGTCCTGGGAGATGAGAATCCCATTCTCCAGAAGAAAAGAATCCATGCCACCATCGAGGTACGGCTCCAGGAAAAGAATTACACTGCCCCCTCTTCCGAGATAGCTTGCGAGGCTCTGGACCTCCTCCGGAAAAAGGGGCTTATTCGGGGCTGCGATCATCACGAGGGCTGCATCCGCAGGAACATCCGCTTTCATCAGGTTCAGCTCTTCAAATTCAAGATTCTCCCTCTTCAGCGCTGTTTGGAGCGAGCTGAGGGATTCGGGCTCGGAACCGTCCAGCGTCCGCTCCCCGTGGCCTGTCAGAAAATAGACCTTCCGGACCTCTTTTCTGGATAGCCTGATCAGCCCGTTCGTGATCGACCCCTCATCGGGAATGGTGATCGTCTGGGTACCGCCGTACCCCTCCATGATAACGGTATTGAGTGTTTTCACCTGGTACCGATTGGCCAGGGCGGGTTGTCGATCGGGATCGATCAGCTCGAAGGTGATTCGCGGTGAATTGTCGTGATAGGCTGCCAGCAATTTCCTGACCTCTCTGGCGCCCCCCTGACCCTCTTGTACAAAGGCCTTCATTTCCACAGGCTCCTGAATCGTTCCCAGAACCTGAAGAGTCTTGTCCGAAAGCGTATGCTCTTTAGTGGATGTGAGATCCCATTTCGTGTAATGGCGGTTGGAGAGCAAGGTAACCACTACGCAAATCACCAGGACAAGCAGCACGGCGGCAGCCATGTTTGATGAAGCTCTTATTCTAAACATCCCTTTTCCTTCGGTTCAGGTTTCAGTGTTCAGGGTTCAGGCCTCAGGATCCAGGATTCAAGATGCAAGATCCAGGATCCAATTCCAAATTCCAAATCGTCCTTCGTCCATCGCCCTTCGGTCTTTCCCTCGCCCTCCGGACTCCTGACTTCTGTCCCTTGCGCCAGGTACCATGCCCTTTGCGCGATGCGAACTTTCGTTGCCCCTCGTCCTTCCCACTTCCGACTTCCAACTTCCCACTTCCGACTTCCCACTTCCCACTTCCGACTTCCCACTTCCCACTTCCCACTTCCCACTTTCTTCTTCATCCTCTCCAGAACCTGGAATGGAGGAATCGCAGAGTCAGGAAGAGCCAGAAAAAAGAAAACAGCAGGTAGAAAATCAAATCCCTCGTATCAACCAGCCCTTCTACAAAAGACTCCAAGTGGTCCACCACGGAGATTTGCTTGATGACCTCCTGCATGAGAGGCCCGGCCAGCCTGGATCCCCAGCCAAGAACCCAAAAGAGGAGAAGAAGACCGAAGCTGATGACCGCAGCCACAATCTGATTCTCCGTAATGGATGAGGCAAAGACCCCCAACGCCAGAAAGGATGCTCCCATCAGCATCAAACCGAGATACCCGGAGAGTACAAGCCCCCATTCCAGTTTCGCAATGGATGCCAGGAGCAGGAGAGAAGGGACGGTTCCGGCGAGCATGATGATCAGGATGATGACCGCAGCCGCAAACTTTCCGGCAAGCACGGCCGCATCGGAGATCGGGTAGGTGAAGAGCAGCTCAATGGTCCCTGTTTTCTTTTCCTCCGCATAGGTTCTCATGGAGATAAGAGGGAGCATGAGCAGGAGGATGATGGCGATGTCCGCAAAAAAGGGCTTGAGAAACATGTCGCTGATGTTCAGTCTTTCCACCAGGTACGGATTGGAGGATGCCTGAAGAGAAATCAGGCTGTATCCGACGACCGTACTGTAGAAAAAATATCCTGTAAGCAGCAGAAAGATAAACAGGGCCGCATAGAAAATAGGGGAAGAGACGAAGATGGTAAGTTCCTTTCTCAGGACGGCCAACATGCCTCTCATCCGTTGATCTCCTTTCCTTCTTCAGTCACCAGTTGCATGAATACCTCCTCGAGGCTCAGCTCGCTTGCCTTCAGTTCCCTGAGGTCCCACCCGGACTCTACAATGGCCCTGGCCATGGCAGGCCTGATCGCCTCCCCCTCCTCGCTTTCGATGACGAACTCGCCCTCACGATCCGTCTCCACGATCCTGGACACACCCGGAACCGATCCCAGCCTCGCCTTCACCTCGAGGCTCGGCCCATTCACTGAGACGAGCGTTCGCAGCCCCTTCTGAAAACGGTCGGTCAGGTTTTTGGGAGAGTCCTCGGCAACCACACGGCCCTGATTCATGATGATCACCCGATTGCAGATCTGACTCACTTCGGGCAGGATGTGTGTGCTCAGAAGAACAGTCCTTTCCCTTCCAAGATCCCGGATCAGGTTTCTCACCTCTATGATCTGTGCCGGGTCCAGACCCGTGGTTGGTTCATCCAGAATAAGGATGGGAGGGCTGTTGATGAGCGCTTGAGCCAGGCCGACTCTTTGCTTGAGCCCCTTGGAGAGATACTTGATGAGCCTCCTGCCGTGATCCGCGAGTCCGCACTTGAGAATGACCCTTTGAATCTCATCCCTGAGTCCCTGACCCTTCAGCCCCTTCACCGACCCGGAAAAGGCCAGGAAGCTCTCAACCGTCATTTCCGTGTAGAGGGGCACATTCTCGGGCAGAAAGCCGATTCTTTTCCTCACCTGGATGGACTCGTCACTGCAGCGGAGCCCATCCACCCTGGCAATGCCGGACCCCGGCTGCATGTAACAGGTGAGAATTCTCAGCACGGTTGTTTTTCCCGCTCCATTCGGGCCGAGCAGGCCGACGATCTCCCCTTTGCCGATAAAAAAGGAAACGTCCTGTATGGCTGTTTTGAGCCCATACGATTTCCCGAGGTTTTCCGCTGCGATCATTCTTAGGCAACCTTTCGTTCAACATTCAACGTTCGATGACCATTATGTTCTCTGTGTCTTCGTGTCTTTGTGGCCGACCGATCAAATGCGGATCACCTCATACTTCCTGGATCCCATTCCGATTTTCTCTGCATGTTCGAGTTGCACTTTCCAATCGACCCGGGGGTAAATTCCTCCGAACTTGTCTTCGCCCGAAGCCCGATTTTGGGTCAGGCTGGTGTTCTCCAGCCCGGACTGGCGGTTAACCATATCCACCGATGCCTGATCGATGGCTACGGGATCGGTAGAGGCCAGGATACCGATATCCGGAACGATCGGAGCGTCATTGTGGCCATAGCAATCGCACTCCGGGGAGATGTCGGTCAGAAAATTCAAAAAGGCGACCCTTCCTTGTTTGTTCTTGAGAGCGGCATGAGCGTACTCGGCTATCTTCCTCTGAAAGAGGACGGCATCCGCATTCCAGTTTACGTCAATGGCCTGGTTCGAGCAGATCAGGATGCACTCCCCGCAACCGATGCATTTCTTGGGATCGATGACCGCCTTCTTCTCACGGACGGAGATTGCCTTTTGAGAGCAGTGCTCCGCGCAGTTCCCGCAGGCGATGCATTTCTTCCGCTGGATCTTCGGCGAGAGATCCGAGTGCTGGACGAGCTTTCCGCGCCTGGAACCACATCCCATACCCAGATTCTTGATGGCGCCCCCGAACCCGGACAAGCCGTGCCCTTTGAAGTGCGCAACTCCCAGCAGTACGTCCGCTTCAGCTATCTCACTTCCAATGTAGGCTACCTTGATAACCTCTCCGTTGATGGTGACCGGCTTGTAGGAACCTCCCCGCAACCCGTCCGCGATAATCAGAGGAGCGTTCACCACTGCATAGGCGAATCCGTTCTCAATGGCCGTAGTCAGATGGGAGACGCTGTCTGCTCTTGATCCGACATAGAGCGTGTTCGCATCGGTCAAAAAGGGGTGTCCGCCCAGAGATCGGATTCGATCGACGATGACGCGGATGAAGTTCGGCCTGATGAAGGCAGTGTTCCCCTTTTCCCCGAAATGGAGTTTAACCGCCACGAGGCTGCGGGGCAACACTATGGATTGCAGATCGATCGAATCGAGAAGCCTCACGATCTTTGCAAGGAGGTTCTCTTTCACGGAGGCCCTCAAATCGGCAAAATATACCTTCGCTTGCTCCATTTCTTTTTCCTTTCCCGTCGAATCATCCTTTACCCTGACGTCACATCAAGGACGGCATTTTATTGCTCGTCATTCCCGCCCCGCATCGAAGGCGGGGCGGGAATGACAGGATCCAACTCAGGGTCCAAGCCGGAGAAGGCGACTCGATTCTGTTGTAACCCTTGTCCGCTGTCGTTTTCAGTGAAACACGGGCCGATTGAATGCAACGTCAGGGTTTACATGACTCGCTGGTGCGGCAGGCCATAAAACCGCCTTCCACTTTTCCATTGACAAAACGGAGCTCACACGCATAATTGTTGTTTATTCATGGAGTTCAAAGGCGCCTTCAGCCATCGATTTCAGTCCTCAAGAACAGAGCGCGATAACCTCCACCCGAACACCCTTTTGGCTGAAGAGGTCCGACCGAGAAGCAACCCCGTTGATCCTCTTTCGCCACTAAAGTAAGCAATATGAAAACCCGATCGTCGTTACGCACAATATTCTTCCTACTCTCTTTCCTCGTGCTCTTTTTGGGGATGGACGTCACGGCTTACTGCGATGAGCCCAGGAAGGTCCTCTGTATTGAGGCGTACGACATGCTGAACACCGTCCCGGATACGTTTCTGATCGACGTGCGAACTCAGCCAGAATACCAGTTTGTGGGGCACCCTTTCAAGGCGTACCTTTATCCTTACCAGTTTTTTACATATCATTTTTCCAAGGGAGCTGAAAAACCGGAATATCTGCTGAGCCCCAAGAACAAAAACTTCGTGGACCAGATCGGCAGGGCTTTCAAGAAAACGGACAACCTCCTGATTATTTGTCGTGATGGGACCCGGAGCGGTCTAGCGGCCCGGGATCTTCTCAATGCGGGATTCAAGAATGTTTTCGATGTCGCGGATGGTTTCGAAGGGCCTGAGTTCCCGGTCTTTGAAAACGGAGATCGGCACAAGTTTTATCGGCAGTTGGCAAAACGAAACAAGGTATACGGATTTGAGCACAGGCGGCATTATGGATGGCAGTACTGGGGGCTGCCCTGGACCTATGAAATGGATCCTAAATACATCTACCCCCCGGATCTGAACACACCGGAGAAATAACCGTTTGATGGTTCATCTGGTCTCTTTTGTTTCTTTGGTTAACAAATTAGAATAGAGAAACAAGAGAAACCCAAAAAATAAAGGAAGGATAATCATGGAATCGGAACAGCTCATCGCACTCATGAAAGATGTGGAGGCCAAAGGCATTGACTGGAAAACCGTAGAGGAGTCGATCAAGGTTCCTCATTCCATTCTCAAGCTCTATGCGAATTCCGGTCCTGTACCCGTCACTATCACGACAAAACTGAAGAAATTCCTGGATGCTCAGAAGTAGCGATGGACGAAGGACGACCGCTACGCTGGGACGAAGGACGAGTATAAGAGCTCGTGGTTGAAAGAGTGGTCTATCTGGTTTTACCAAAAAACCCGCTTCTTGTTCTCAGCACCTGGACGCTTTAGAGTTTTTTCGTCCCTCCTCCTAGCGAAGCGGTCGTCCTTCGTACCTCGTTTTCTAAAGCGCGCCTTCGCGGTTCAATTTCTGAGCATTAAGCGGTGGACGGCAGAAGGCCCAGCACAGCAAGACCGATCAGCGTCTTGCCATCGATGATCCGGCCCTCCCGGATCATCGAACTGATTTCTTCAATTGTGAAACTCTCGACGGACGAGATTTCTCTCTGGTCGATCTCATTCTGCAATTTCCTCAGATTCCGGCCGGCATAGATGTGAATCAACTCATTGGAATAGCCGATGGCAGGGGCGTAGGCGTAGAGCAGCGTCAATGAGCCTGCTTCGTAGCCTGTTTCCTCCAGAAGCTCTCGTCCGGCGCACTCTTCGGGCTTTTCAGAGGGGTCCAACTTCCCTGCGGGGATTTCGAGGGTTTCCCTCCCAAGGGCATATCTGTACTGGCGAACCAGAAGGATCTCCCTGTCCGAAAGAAACGGCACCACAGCCGCGGCTTCAGGGTGATCGATCCTGACCCGTTTGGCTGAAGAGCCGTCCCTCAAGAGGACTTCATCCAGATTGACGAGAAAACTGTGGGTTCTCAGGGTGGCGATGGTTTGAATTTTCTTCTCCATAAGTGCAGGCTACCTTCTCGAGCGTGATGGCTTCGATTTCCCGGATCATCTCTTTGCAGGGGGAGATGCGGTAGTTTGGATCGGCCTTAATCAGTACGGTGTCCCCTCGGCCGGCATCCACCCTGAAGCGGACAGTGGACTCCCCGGGGTAGCGGAAAAGCACGCTCCTGATCTCCTTCAGCCGATCCTTGCTGATCCATTCCGATCTGAGGGTAATCTCGACCGCTTTGACAGCCTTCTGCTTTATATCCTCGAGAGAAGAGATCTCGTGCGAGATGATCTTGGCCGTGTTCTCATCCACCTCGGCTGTTCCCTGGATAAGCAAGGGTTCTTCGCTTTTCAGAAGGGGTGAGCAACCGTTGAATACATCGGGGAACACGACCACCTCAACCGCGCCGGTTTGATCCTCAAAGTTGAGGATGGCCATCTTGTCGCCTTTTTTGGTTCTCTTGATCTTCAGGTTTTCGATCACCCCTGCGAGCTTGACGGCAGACTTGTCTTTCAGGTTCGAAAGGTTCTGAATGCTGCAGGTCGCAAACCGTTCGATCTCCAGTCCGAATCGGTCAAGCGGATGTCCCGTGATGTAAAACCCGAGAGCCTCCTTTTCCTTTCTGAGCTTCTCCGCTTCGTCCCACTCCCTGACTTCGGAAGAGGAGAGAGCCTGGCCGGTCGCCCCATTCCCGGTCCAGTTCGAAAACATGCTCAACTGATCCGGGTCCTGAGCACCGCAGGAACGCAGGACGGTGTTCAAGGAGTCAAAGAGAACGGCTCTCCCGGTGCCGGTGAAATCAAATGCGCCGCATTGGATGAGCCCCTCCATGACCCGCTTGTTCACCTTGGCGCCGTCCATCCTTTTGCAGAAATCCGCAAGATCCCGGAAAGGCCCGCTCCGATCGCGTTCTTCGATCATGGACTCTACGGCCTTGAGCCCCACGTTCTTCACGGCGCCGAGACCGAAACGGATCGATCCCTCGACCACGGTGAAATCGGACTGGCTCTTGTTGATATCGGGCGGCTGGATGCGAATTCCCATCTCGCGGCATTCAGCCAGGTTTTTGATGGTCTTGTCCTGATTTCCCATGTCCTGGGTCAGCAGGGCTGCCATGAATTGAAGCGGGAAATGGGCCTTCAGGTAAGCGGTCTGATACGCGATGAGCGCATAAGCGACGGAGTGAGACTTGTTGAAGCCATACCCTCCGAACTTGTCGATCAGCGCGAAAAGCTTTTCGGCCGCATTCTGATCGACCCCATTTGCCGCCGACCCTTTGCAGAACCGTTCGTGATGCTCGGCAAGGACCTCCTGCTTCTTCTTCCCTATGGCCTTTCTCAGCTCATCCGCCTCGGCAAGCGAATAGTTGGCCAGAACCTGGGCGATTTTCATTACCTGTTCCTGGTACAGGATCACGCCATAGGTCTCTTTCAGGATGGGCTCGAGCTGAGGGAGAGGATATTTGATCCGGGTTTTTCCGTGTTTACCGGCGATGAAATCGTCCACCATATTGCTGCCGAGAGGGCCGGGACGGTAGAGGGCCACGAGAGCGACCATGTCTTCAAAAACCTCGGGTCTGAGCCTTCTCAGGAGATCCTTCATCCCGGAACTCTCAAGCTGGAACACGCCGGTTGTCTTTCCCTCCCCGCAGAGCCGGAAGGTGGCCTCGTCGTCGAGGGGAATCCCTTGGATGTCGATCTCTCGTCCTTCGGTGCTTTCAATCAGCCTGAGCGCCTGTTTGATCACGGTAAGGGTCTTGAGGCCAAGAAAGTCGAACTTGATCAGACCCAGTTTCTCGATCTGGTCCATGGTGAACTGGGTCATGACTTCATTGTTCGGTCCTTTGAAAAGCGGAAGGTATTCGACAAGCGGCCGGTCGGAGATGACCACCCCCGATGCATGGGTGGAGGCATGCCTGGCAAGCCCTTCCAGGGAACGGGCGATCGCGAGAAGCTTTCCCTCGCTGCCTTCCCCCCGCTCCATTTTCTTCAATTCGGGTTCATCCTGAATCGCCTGCTCCAGACTCACGTGCGGCCCGAGAGGAACAAGCTTGGCAATTCGATCCACATCGCCATAGGGAACCCCCAGGGCGCGGCCCACGTCGCGAATGGCCGCCTTGGCTTTCATGGTACCGAAGGTGATGATCTGGCCCACGTTTTCCCGGCCATACTTTTCCGCGACATAGCGGATGACATCGTCCCTGCCGTTCACGCAGAAGTCGATGTCGATATCAGGCATGCTGATCCGACCGGGGTTCAGGAATCTCTCGAACAGGAGACCGTACTTCAATGGATCGACGTTGGTGATCTTCAGAGAGTAGGCCACCAGCGACCCGGCTGCAGAGCCTCGGCCGGGACCTACAGGGATTCCGGTGCGGCGCGCATATTCGATGAAGTCGGCGACAATCAGGAAGTATCCGGCAAATCCCATCTTGATGATCGTCTTGAGCTCGAATTCGAGGCGTTCCCGGTATTCCTCCACTGTCTCCGCGGAAACCGGTTCACCCCCCTTTGCAAGGATTTCCAACCTCCTGCTCAGACCTTTTCGGGCCTCACCCTTCAGCATCTCATCCAGGTTCGTCTCCAGACCCGGATCAGAGGAACAGAAGACAGGATACTTGTACCGTCCAAACTCCATCTCATACCGGCACAAACGGGCAATCTCTCCCGTATTGTCCAGGGCTTCCTGATATTCCCCCAGCAACTCTTCCATTTCCGGCCGGCTCTTGAAATAAAACTGGTCAGTGGAGAACTTGAGCCTCTTCGGATCATTTATCGATTTGCCTGTCTGAATGCAGAGCAGGGTGTCGTGCGTCTCCGCATCCTTCCTGTTCAGGTAATGGCAATCGTTTGTTCCGGCAAGCGGCAAGGAGAGTTCCTGTCCCAGTTCCCTGAGCAGCTTGTTCACTACATCCTGCTCCGGCAATCCATTCGCCTGCACCTCCAGGAAGAATCGGCCCTGATCGAAAATGGAAGCCATCTCTATCGCCTTTTCTCTGGCTTCCTTCCGGCGACCGGCCAGGAGGAGGTTCGGGATCTGGCCCTTCAGGCAGGCGGAGAGGCAGATAAGACCCGAATGATACTGCCGGAGCAGATCCATATCCACCCTGGGATGGTAATAGAACCCTTCCAGATGGCCCAGGGTGACCAACCGGCTGAGATTCTTGTATCCTTCGTGATTCTGGACCAACAGGATAAGATGAAAGGCATTCGGGCTTCCGTCCGGAGAGGGGCTGTTATCCAACCTGCTGTGGGGCGCCACATATACCTCACAGCCCAGGATCGGTTTGATTCCCGACTTGGCCGCCTGAAGGGAGAATTGCACTGCGCCGAACAGATTGCCGTGGTCGGTTATGGCCACGGATTCCATGCCGAACTGGCTGGCCTTCTTCAGGAGGTCTCGAATACGAATCGCGCCGTCCAGCAGGCTGAATTCCGTGTGGACGTGAAGGTGGACAAAAGAGGACACGCTTGTTGCTCCGGAAGCTTTGATTCTGATCGAAGGGACAGGGAATTGCCACGAAGACACAAAGGCACCAAGAAATACATAAAATTATCTTTGTGTCTTAGTGACTTTGTGGCTGATCCTGGCTTAAATCTCTTGAACCTTCAAAGGGCTATTTTCTCCCTTGTCGGGCGCTCAAAAGCTATGATAGGTTATAGAAGATCGACTTCCAAGTCCACTGTTAAAATGGGCCCTTTGATGGTGAGGGCCTGTCCTTTTATAGAATTCTCCGAGACTTTATTCAATGCCGAATCACCGCATCCTTAATCCCTCCAAAAGGACAAGGCCAATGCAACGGAAGGAGTCCACCCGTCTTGAACGTACCTCCGAGAAGGTCCTCCAGGTGAACCGGTCCACCGTTAGTATGCTCGCTTCCATCCGAAAGGAGAACAACGAACTCCGAAAGGCTTTGGCAAGGAAGGATGCCATCCTCGACTCGCTGTGTTCACACAGAGATGACCTGATTGCGGCAATATGTTCAGGCCTCGCTCGAAAGCTCCAGATACCGGTTCATGCACTGACCGATTACCTTTCACGCTCGAACACCCGTTCCAAATCAACCCGCAGCCCTTTAAAGGCGGAATCCGCGCTTGTAACAGCCGCTCATCAGCTGGCATCCCTCACAAAAAGCCTCGAGACTCTCTCGAAGCAGCAATGCGAGCCGTCACGAGTCCTTCTCTTCGATATCGGAAAGATTGTACAGGAAGCAATTACCCAAATGAAGGAGAGGTTGACAAGCGGTTCCCGCGGTAAGGCTCCCATCAATCTTCAGTATTATTTGAGACAGGTTTCTCCAGTGGAAGGAGATCCGGAAGAGTTGAAGGATGTGGTGATAGAGCTGATCTCGAATGCCATGGAGGCCATGCCCCAGGGTGGAGATCTGTACATCAGCGCCGAGGAGAATGCCGGCTATGCCTGTGTGTACATTCAGGATAGCGGATCGAGTATCCCTGCAGAGATCCTGCCGAAAATCATGGATCCGTTTTTCACGACAAAAGACGGAAAGAATGGACTCGGGCTTTTCATGGCCCGCGCCGTCTTATTGAGGCACAAAGGAGATCTGGAACTGGAAAGCAGCCAGGGACGCGGCACGACCATCACGCTTCGGATGCCCCTTTTCAAGGAAGAATCCAGGCAGGGAAAACCCGGCGCAAGAAAAAGAAAGAACACCCGAATACTGGTCATAGAAGAGGACCATATGATCCGGGATCTTCTCTTCCAGGTGCTCTCCGGCAAAGGCTACCGTGTAGATGCCGCAGAAACCTTCTCCGAGGGATTTGAAAAGCTCAAGGGAAAGGGGTTCGATATGGTCATCGCAGGCACGGTCACAGGAGATGGTCAGGCTCTGATAAGTAAAATCCGGAAAGCGGCCCCCCGCGTTCGTCTCGCCCTCATAGGGGGTCTGGGCGACTTCAATTTGTCCGCAGGGGTTTCCGGTGGAGCGGTTGATCTGGTGATCGGAAAACCGATCGATATGAGCTGGGCATTGAGTCGGATCTCGGAACTCCTGAGCGGAAGGGCAAAATGAGCATTCCCTTGTCCGAAAGGATGAGACCCGAGAAATTCGAGGAGATGGTCGGACAGCAGCATCTGATAGGGCCGGGATCATCGCTTCGTAAGGCATACCAATCCGGCCACCCTTTTTCCTTAATCCTCTGGGGCCCGCCAGGAACAGGTAAAACTACTCTGGCCGGAGTCCTTGCTAAAGAAGCCGGATACCCATTTCGCTCCTTTTCCGCGGTCACCTCCGGAGTGAAGGACCTGCGGGAGGTGGTCGCAGAGGCTGAAAAGAGTTTTGCGCTCACCGGGAAACCCACCATCCTCTTCGTGGACGAGATCCACAGGTTCAACAAGGCCCAGCAGGACGGTTTTCTCCCTTATGTAGAAAAAGGAGTGATTGTTCTGGTTGGCGCCACCACACAGAATCCTTCATTTGAAATCATCCCGCCCCTTCTTTCCAGGGCCAGGGTCCTTACCCTCCATCCCCTCGAAAGGGAAGAGCTTCGGGAGATACTGGAAAAAGCAATCAACGACAGGGAGTCCGGGCTGGGATCTCTCGATTTGAAGGTGGAGCCTGCTGCCCTCGATTATCTGGTCGATCTTTCAGGGGGAGATGCGCGGGTTGCCCTCAATAACCTGGAGTCCGCCGCGTACCATGTGATGGAGGGGGAGACCCCTGCTTTACTGGACGTCGCTGCCCTTGAGGAGGCGCTCACAAAAAAAGCCCTTCCCTATGACAAGGCGGGCGAGGAGCACTACAACCTGATTTCCGCGTTTCACAAGAGCCTCAGAGGGAGCGATGCCCATGCCTCTCTCTACTGGCTATACAGAATGGTCATGGCGGGAGAGGATCCCCTCTTCATCTGTAGAAGGATGATTCGTTTTGCATCCGAGGATATCGGCATGGCCGATCCTCAGGCCCTCCAACAGGCCCTTGCTGCGTTCGACGCATGGGAAAAGGTAGGCCCTCCGGAGGCTGAGCTCGCCCTCGCGCAGGCCGCGGTCTATCTTGCCTCAGCACCAAAAAGCAACGCGCTCTACATGGCGGAGAAGGGGGTGAAGGCGGAGATAGAGTCCAGCGGAGCCCTGCCGGTTCCGCTGCACATCCGCAATGCCCCTACCAGGCTGATGAAGCAACTGGGGTATTCCAAAGGCTACCTTTATCCCCACAACTATCCAACCGGATGGGTGGATCAGGAGTATCTTCCGGAAAAGATCAGAGGACGAGCTTTCTACAAACCCTCAGACCGCGGATTCGAAAGGGCCATCAGGCAGAAGATGGCCGAGATCGAGAGGAAAAGAAAACCTAAGAAGCCTGAATCCTGATGGTCTCGTAATGACATTTGCTCACCCGCCCGTTCTCTCCAGTTCCCTGATCAGCTCACCGGAAGTGAGCACCCTGAGGAGGGGATAGAGAGCAGTTCGGCGGTAAAGCTCGAGCGTCTTCCGATGGATCTCTTCTGTAACCGCTGCCGTGCAATCCTCCAGAATGATCGTCTTGAAGTCGCAGCAAATGGAATCCATGGCGGTTGTGAGAACACAGAAATTGGTCGTAATCCCCGCCACTGCGCAGAGCGTGACCTTCCTCTCTTTCAGCCACCGCTCCAGGGATGTCCGGAAGAAGGCGGAGAAACGTGGTTTAGGCAGCCAGAAATCGCCCTCCCCTCGTTCGAGTTCATCGATTACCTCTGCGCCCGTCGTTCCTTCCAGCGAATGCGGTTTCATCCTGCCGGTGAAGATGAAATCATCCCGCCTGAAGGCATCCGTGGAAAAAACAACCGGCCATCCCCTGGCCTTGAAGACGCTTTTGATATGATTGATCGGGCCGATGATCCTTGCAGCCAGGGCGGTTATCGGGAATTTGTTCTTCTCTTCAAGATTGTCTTTGACCATGTCAATGATCAGGAGTGCCGGCGTCATTTCTCATCTCCTCTACACGGCTGACGATCCATTCGGCCGCCCTTTCGATCTGCTCCATGGTATTGCTTCTGCCTAAGGTCAGCCTCAGGGCGCCCATGCCGATTTCAGGAGGAACGCCCATGGCGGAGAGTACGTGTGAGAGGTGAACCGATTTTTCATGACAGGCCGCACCGGTAGAGGCGCACAGGCCCGGGATCCCTTCAAGAATTTCGCTGCCCGGCAAGCCCGGTACTGAGATATTCAGTGTATTGGGAAGCCTTTCCTGAGGATGGCCGTTCAGGACAAGCCCGTCCACTCCCGCAAACAACAGGGTCTCAAGACGATCCCTCATTTCCTTCATCCTTATCCGGTCGATTTGGATTCTCTCCTTTGCGACTTTGCAGGCAACCCCAAGGCCTACGGCGAAGATGACATTCTCCGTGCCTGCGCGGCTGCCCCCTTCCTGAGCGGCTCCATGAATGAGCGGGGTGAGTCTCTGTCCCTTTCTGATGAACAAGGCGCCGATCCCTTTCGGGCCGTACAGCTTGTGCCCTGCCACGGAAAGGAAATCCAGACCGAGCCCATGCACATCGACGGGAATTTTCCCAACAGCCTGCGCTGCATCGGTATGGAGCGGGATTTCATGTTCACGGGCGATTGCCGAGATCTCCTGGATGGGCTGCAGGGTGCCGGTCTCGTTGTTTGCGAGCATGACGGTGATCAACCGCGTATCGGGCCTTATGGCTTTTCTCACCTCTTCGGGATTCACGCGTCCCGACCCGTCCACTTGCAGGAAAGTCACCTCTGCGCCGAGTTCCATGAGAAAAAGCGCAGGATTCAGGATTGCGGGATGTTCCACGGCCGATGTGATGATGTGGCACCCTGCCGGATTCCTGAAATCCACTATCCCTTTCAGGACCATGTTGTTGGACTCACTCCCACCCGAGGTGAAAACCACCTCTTCGGGGCCGCAGCCGAGGAGGGCGGCAACCTGTCCTCTCGACTCTTCCACCGCGGATTTTGCACGAATGCCCAGATCATAGGAGCAGGAAGGATTTCCGAATTCCTCCTTCATGATCCGGGACATGGATTCAATGGCGTCGGGGTCGATCGGCGTGGTGGCATTGTGATCCAGATAAATAAAATCTCTTTTTTCCATACGCTTACCTCGAATCCTTTTTGTTCTAGAATATATTTTGTGAATTGACAAATATTTCGCATGTGGATAGTAGTATCATCTCACCCATAAAGTCTTACAGCCGTCCGGTTTCAGACGGATGGAAATCAGTCTTAATTTGGAGAAGCCACAAGAGAAGCAAGGAAGATCACCCGAATCATGCAGAAAATAGCGATTCTTGGAACCGGTTCGTACGTTCCCCCAAAGGTGCTGGCCAACTCCGACCTTCAGAAGATGGGTCTGGACACCACAGATGAATGGATTGCTCAGCGCACCGGGGTAAGAGAAAGGAGAATTGCCGATCCGGATGTCAACACCTCCGATTTGGCGCTTCACGCCTCCCGGAAGGCCTTGGATATGGCGGGACTGAAGCCGTCCGATCTGGATCTCATCATCGTCGCTACCATTACCCCCGATACCTGCTGCCCCTCTGCTGCAAACTGGCTCCAGGCGAGCCTGAATGCCCCGCAGGCGGTCACCTTCGATGTGACGGCTGCCTGTTCGGGATACATCTTCGGCCTGAATGTCGCAACCCAGTACCTTCTCTCCGGACACTCCAAGCGTGTTCTGGTGGTCGCTGCGGAGATCATGACACGGACATTGAACTGGAAGGACCGGACCACATGCATCCTCTGGGGAGACGGCGCCGGCGCTGCCGTGCTGACACGCGGATCCGGCGGACATGAACTTCTCTCCACACACATCCATACGGATGGAGCGAACGGAAAAGACCTGCTGCTGCCCGGCGGAGGATCCAGGACCACGCCGATTTCTCATGAAAGCGTCGACAAGGGGCTTCACACCCTGAATATGATCGAGGCGAGTGCAAGCTTCAGGGTAGCCGTCCGTCACTTTGTGGATTCCATAAAAGAGGCCGCGTCCTACAACACGATCGATGTGAAGAATATCAGCTGGTTTATCCCGCATCAGGCCAACCTGAGGATGTTCCAGTCCATTGCGAAAAGCATCGATGTTTCCATGGATAAGTTCTATGTGACCCTCCACAAGTATGGGAACATCTCCTCCGCCTCATGCGCAATTGCCCTGGATGAAGCCGTGCGCGACGGGAGCATAAAGAAGGATGAAATCGTCTGTCTTCCTGTTTTCGGAGGGGGCCTCACCTGGGGCAGCGCTCTCATCCGGTGGTAGCGCTCAGGCGCCGCCACAGAGCCCCGGGGAATTGAAGCGAACCATTCGGGAAGCCCCGATATCCTGCTCCCCGGACGAAAACGACGATGTCAAACTTGGAGCCCGATCAAACGAATTCCGGATTTTCGCCCGCTAGGGAATGATATAGGAATCTGACAAGACAGGTTCCGATATCGCTTTCTGCTCGGGTCCTGGTCAGTAAACCACCTTTCTGATTCTAAATTGGGTAAATCAAAGATGGAGAAGACCGCCCTCCGCATCCTGATCCTCGAGGATGTTCCCACCGATGCCGAGCTGATTGAAGACTCTCTGCGCAAGGCCGGGGTCGACTTTGTCCGGCAGTCCGTCGATGACCGGGAATCCTTCCTCGAGTCCCTCGCCCATTTCTCGCCGGACATCATTCTTTCAGACTATTCGCTTCCCGGATTCGATGGCGAAGCCGCCCTGAAGATAGCGCGGGAGATCGCCCCCGAGGTGCCGTTCATTTTCGTAACGGGCGCAGTGGGCGAAGAATTCGTTGTGGAGCTCCTGAAAAGCGGCGCCACCGATGTCGTTCTGAAACACCGGCTTTCGCGGCTTTCCTTTTGCGTGAAACGGGCACAGGAGGAGACCGAGGAGAAGCGGATCCGGAGAAAAGCGGAAGAGGAGCTGAGAAAGGCGCACCAGAGGCTCATTACCGTGCAGGAAGAGGAGAGAAGGAGCGTAGCCAGGGATCTGCACGACTCCCTCGGAAGCTGCCTCATGGCCATAAAATTCGGCATGGAGAGCGAGCTCGATGTTGCGGAGAAGGATCAGGATTCCGCCAGGACGAGCCGGCTGGCAAAGCTGATCGGAATGGTCGAGGAGGGATTCAAGGAGACGAAGCGGATGCAGAAGCAGCTCCGTCCTCCGGTGCTGGACGACTTCGGTATTGTGGTGGCGGTCCAGTCGCTTTGCCGGGACTTTCAGGTGTGGTACCCCTCCATTCACGTGGAGACCCTGATCGAGATCCAGGAGGAGGATATGCCCGAGGGGCTCAAGATCACGATCTACCGGGTATTGCAGGAGGGACTGAACAACATCGCCAAACACAGCGGCGCGAAGCGGGCCATCGTCGGCCTTTCAAAACTGGACGGCGCCATTCACCTGCTCATCGAGGACAGGGGCAAAGGATTCGACTTCGGGCAGTATAAGGAGAGCAGAAGCGAATCGGCGAGCATGGGAATCATGGGTATGAGAGAGCGCACCCGCCTGTCGGGAGGAACGTTCTCCATCGACGCCAGCGAGGGAAAGGGAACGGTCATTCGCGCATCCTGGCCCTGCCGCATCCCGCCGCCTGTCAAGAGCCGCTCTTGCCCGGAAGAGTGAAATAGAAAGTCGCTCCTTCACCAGGCCTGCTTTCCGCCCAGACCCGTCCGCCGTGGCGAGTGACGAGACGGTGGACGATGGCAAGGCCCACGCCCGTCCCTTCGAATTCACGGTCGGTGACGAGGCGCTGGAAGACCCCGAAGATCTTGTCATTGTACTTCGTATCGAAGCCTACGCCGTTGTCCCTCACAAAATAACCCTGCTTGCCGTCCCGTTCGAAGCTTCCCACCTCTATTCTCCGATCGGATTTGTTCCTGCTGAATTTCACGGCGTTTTCGAGCAGGTTGGCGAGCACCTGCCGGATGAGCGCAAGATCGCCCTGGGCGGCAGGGAGTGCGGCAACATGAATGTCGGCTTTAGCGCCCGCATCAAATGACTTCAGCGTCTCCACGACCTCGGCCACGAGGCTGCTCATATCTATGCGTGAAATATTCATCGCCGTTCGGCCCGCACGGGAGAAGGCGAGCAGGTCGTCGATGAGAAGCCCCATCTTGATCGCGTTCTTCTCGATCACGGCGAGACGCCGCTTTGCCTCTTCGTCAAGGGCTTGCCCGAAGTCGTCGACAAGGATGCGGGCAAATCCGTTGATCGCACGAAGCGGGGCGCGGAGGTCGTGGGAGATGGTGTAGGCGACGCCCTCCAACTCCCTGTTTGTCTCCTGGAGCTCCCGGGCATGGTCTTGAAGCTTCGCGTGCGCCTTCTTCAGGGCTTCTTCCGCCTGCTTGCGGTCGGTCATATCGATCAGGGAGGTCCTGCAGAACCGCTTTCCGTGTGGATCGCTTACAGAAACGCTTTCCAACCGCACCCAAAGATTCTGCCCTGCTTTTCCCTCCACCCGCACCTCGGACGTGACTCTGCTCTCGGTCTTAAAGACGTCGCGGAGATGCTGGTAAAAAACGGATCTGTCCTCCCGCACGATGAAGGACCATAACGGACTTCCAATCATGCGGTCCCGCTCCACGCCGATCTCGCGCCCGGCGGTCAGATTCGCCTCCAGAATCACCTTCAAATAAACACAGTAGGAGAATCAAGTGCATTTAACAAGACATACATTTGTCGATGCTGCAATGAGTCTGTCCCGACGCTTCCTGAACTTCCACTGGAGTTCTCTCATCGGTTCAGGGTAAAGAAGAAGGTGGCTCCTTCACCAGGCCTGCTTTCCGCCCAGACCCGTCCGCCGTGGCGTGTGACGAGACGGTGGACGATGGCAAGGCCCACGCCCGTCCCTTCGAATTCGCGGTCGGTGACGAGGCGCTGGAAGACCCCGAAGAGCTTGTCATGGTACTTCATATCGAAGCCTACGCCGTTGTCCCTCACAAAATAACCCTGCTCGCCGTCCCGTTCGAAGCTTCCCACCTCGATTCTCGGCTCAGGACTGTTTCCGCTGAATTTCATGGCGTTTCCGAGCAGGTTGGCGAGCACCAGCCGGATAAGGGCAGGATCTCCCAGGGCGGCCGGGAGTGCGGCGACATTGATGCCGGCCCTGGGGCCGTCCGATGGCTTCAGCGTCTCCACGACCTCGGTCACGAGGCTGTTCATATCTATGCGTGAAATATTCATCGCCGTTCGGCCTGCACGGGAGAAGGCAAGCAGGTCGTCGATGAGAAGCCCCATCTTGATCGCGTTCTTCTCGATGACGCCGAGCCGCCGCTTTGCTTCCTCCTCGAGGGATGGACCGTAGTCGTCGACGAGCATGCGGGCAAATCCATTGATGGCTCGGAGCGGTGCGCGAAGGTCATGGGAGATCGTGTAGGCGAAGCCCTCCAACTCCCTGTTTGTCTCCTGGAGCTCCCGGGCATGGTCTTGAAGCTGGGCGTGCGCCTTCTGCAGAGCCTCCTGTGCAAGTTTCTCTTCGGTAATGTCGATGCACGTTCCTACCCACTCGACGACACTTCCCTCATCGTCCAGAATGGGTACGCCCCTGGCCAGCAGGAGCCGGTAGACGCCGTCGTGCCGCTTCATCCGGTATTCGGTCTCATACAGTGTTCTTTCAGAGACTGCCCGATTCCAGACTTCGAGGGCGCGCTGCAAGTCTTCCGGGTGGAGGGCAGCGGCCCAGCCCGGCCCCTTTGCCTGCTCATACGATTGCCCTGTGAAGCTGCGCAAAGCCGGAACGTCCTCCACCACCCGGCCGTCGGCGTCCGTCACCCAGGCAAACTGGCTGGTCACCTCGACGAACGAGCGATAGCGCCGTTCGCTGCGGCGCAAGGCTTCCTCAGCCTGCTTACGTTCGGCTATTTCTCGGCGCAGCTCTTCACTTGTCTCCTCCGCCTTTTTCCTTGCGGATATGGCGTCGTCCATCAGATTGAGCGCAGCCGCGCGAGAAGATCGCATGGCCTCGTTCATGGTCTTCAGTTCAGCGGTCCTCTCGGCGACGCGCCGCTCCAGCGTCTCGTTTGATTCCTTAAGCGCCGCCTCGGCCCGCTTTCTATCGGTCACGTCTACGCCCATCTCCAGGATCAGGGCGGTGCCGTCCGAATCGACAAAAGGGAAATCGTGGACGTCGTAATCTCGCCCATCCGGCCCGGTCCACTGCCAGTGATGGGCTCCTTTCGTCTTCAGGACCGTGTATGTTTCGCAGGTCTCGCAGGGCTCGGTTCGGTCGAACAGGTACTCGTAACATCGTCTGCCGTCCGACTCGCCGAAGCGTTCCCGGAAGAAGCGATTGGCAAAAGGCACATGGTAGTCCGCGCTAAGAAGCACCACATAGACTGGAAGCGTCTCCAGGACATCGTACAGCCTCCGGCGTTCGGCTCCTGCTGTCTCGTTAGCGACCTTCAAATCTTCGGTTCGTTCCTCGACGCGTATCTCAAGTTCGGCCCGGGCCTCGCGCAATGTCTCTTCGGATCTCTTGCGCTCGGTGATATCCGCGATGAACGAGTAGTAGTATTCAGGTTCCCCCTTAGCGTCGCGTACGAGGTGAACGAGCAGTTCGATGGGCACACGGGCGCCGTCCTTGCGAATGTATTCCTTTTCGTAGCGGACGGGCAGGCCGGTACGGATCAGCACATCAAGCTCCCGTTTCTCCGGATCGCGCCATTCCGGGGGGGTGAGAGTGGAGGACCAGTCAAAGATGCGCAGCTCCGCGGCCGTGTAGCCGGTGAGCTGCTCAAAAGCACGGTTGAACCGCCCCAGTCGCCCATCGGGGTAGCCCACCGCGAAGGGCTGGGAGGCGTGTTCAAGAAGATTTGCCAGGAACTCGTTCTCCATCCGGGTTTCGCGAAGAGCCTGCTCCTGGTCGTAGGCAGCGGCCTTACGGCGGCTCCGCCGGTAGATCTCCGCGACCGAGCTCATGAAAAGACCCATGGCGCTGAACAGCACCATCGCGAGGCGGTCCACCGGTAAGGCGATGGAGAACTGCCAGGAAGGCGGCATGATCCAATACCCCACGACTATACCCGCCAGCGCAGTGGCCAGCACACCCGGTCCGAATCCTGCCAGCAGCGCCACCACCATGACCCCAGGGTAGAACATAATAAACGTAGGAAGTCCGGGACCAACCCAAGAGGTCATGATCGCATGTAACAGCATGCTGCACGCTACAGCAAGAACCGCCGCTCCGTAGCGCAAGACCAGCCGCAGCGGACGCTGAGACAACATTGAAGGCAACATCATCTTCCCCCACCTGTCTTCAAAATTCGTTCACCCATCCCCATTATTTTGAGAGGGGAATCTCTTCTCCCCAATGCCCACCATCCTTAGAGACATTCCCCTCCCCTCGGGTTAACTCTCTTTTTCTCCTCCCCTTAGGTTAAGGGGAGGTCGGGAGGGGTTACTCCGGCGTGGGAGTGCAGACGCGGGACGCTCCAGCATTTCCTCACTCAAAATCCTCTCTATATCGCCGCCGCTCTCCTGCGCGAGCGCAAAGCTCGTTCACTTCCTTCTTCAGCTCGATCATGCGCAGCTCACGGCCTACCATGGCGTTGTTGAGGCGCGTCAATTCCTCGTTTCGGGCTCGCAGCGACTCCTCGGCCTTTTTGATGTCGGTGATGTCCGCGCCTGTGGTGATGAAAAAGTCCCCGAGCGGGACGCTGGTAAAGCGGAAGTGCCTATCCAGGTTGGGAAAGTAGTCCTCGAAAGAATTGGGAACAGCTTCGGTCATGATCTTCTGCACGACCGGCATGTAATGCTCCGTGGCACCGGGGCCGAAGATTTCGTCCGCGGTCTTGCCCCTGATTTCGTGGACCGAGGTCCGGCCCCAACTCTTGAGCGTCGGAGGGTTGACGTCCACCAGTCGCCATGTTTTGATCCGACCGGTCTCGTCGCGGACGAGCTCCCAAAAATGCACTTCCTCGGCCATGTTCTCGAAGAGGGTTCGGTATTTTGTCTCGCTCTCCCGCAGCGCCTCTACCGCCCGCCTTTTTTCGGTCACATCGTGGAAGACGAGTACAACGCCGGCAACCTTTCCGGCCCTGTCTTTGATCGGCGCGGCGCTGTCCTCAATCGGGACCTCACGGCCGTCCCGTGCGACCAGGGCAGTATGGTTGGCCAGGGCAACGTTCCTCCCCTCGCGCAGCAGGCAACCGACGATGTCCTCGCCGGGCTCGCCGGTCTTTTCGTTGATGATCCGGAAGAGGTCCTGAACAGGCCTGCCCAGCGCTTCCTCGACCGGCCATCCTGTGAGGGCCGCGGCGATGGGGTTGAGGAAAGAGATTCTGCATTGCGTGTCGGTCGCAATGACCGCATCACCAATGCTCGTCAGTGTGACCTGCAGCCACTCCCGCTGCTGACGCAGCTCTTCCTCGGCTCGTTTTCGCTCGGCAATTTCCCTCTCAAGATCCGCCTTGGAAGCGGTTATGGCCTTCAGGTCAGAAGTCATCCGGTTGAAAGAGTGTGACAAGTCGCCGATTTCGTCATTCCTCTTCTCCTCGATCCTGAAATCAAGATTGCCAGAGCCGATGACCTTGGCCCCGGCCTGGAGGGTCCCTATCGATTTCAGGATGCGGCGGTAGGTCAGCATATAGCCGGCCAAAAGAAAGGCCCCGAACAAACCCACCATCATGTACAAGAGCCAGCTTCTTGCTTCTCTGAGCCGGTCGATCTCTTGATGCAGCAGCTGTGATAGACGTGAAGCATCGGAGACCAGCCCCTGGCTTTGCACTGCCATGCGGCTCCATGAGACCTGAAGAAATGCCGGGTCGAGGGCTGCCTTCTGTTTCGGGGATAAATTTCCGACTGCGGAAACCACGCTGTCGAATACCTCTTTCAGCCGGTGCTGATTGCCCTGTATATTGCGGACAAGAGCTTGTTGCCCGAACTCGTCCACATTCAGGCCGGCGACTTGTCCGGAAAACGAGGTAAACCTCGATTGCCACCGTTTGAGCTGCTGGCTTTCGCGGTAAATCAGGTAATCGTTGGCCAGGTAGCTGAGCTCGCTCGCTCCCTGGGCGATACCGGCGGCGATCCTTTCCTGGTTCCCGGCTTTTTCGACCCGTTGACTTGTGATGATCGCCGACAACGCAATAACGACCAGGATGATGCCGAACAGGAGCATGGTTATGACGAATTGTGTCTTTAGTCTCATGGTTCTCTCTACGTTAACGAATGATATTTACCGCCTCAGGCTTTATGGCATTGAGGCCATCCTCGTAAATGTAATTCATAAAATCAGGAACCTGCTTTTCATTCGTCAGGCCGTTCTTTATCATCCACCGGGCTTCGTCTTCCATCGCGACGATGAGCGCCTGATCAAGGGAAAGCGAAAACTGGTAACGCTGCCGGACGATCTCCAAATACGCTTCATCAAATTTCGTCCGTTTCCCTATTATGGCTTTTGCCTCATCTTGATGACGAGTGAGGTAGTCTTCCGCCTGGGACAGAGCTTTCATTAGCCGTTTTATGGTGTTGGAATGGTTGCTTTTCCAGTCGGTGGTAGCGACTAGATTCCAATAGGCATTCTGGCCGGCATGCAACGTCCTGGCGATTACTTTTTTACCCATGCGTCGAGCGATTTGGCTCACCCAGGGTTCCCACGTGACGACAGCGTCAACCTCCCCTTTGGCAAGTGCCTTCTCCGACTCTGCGGCCTTGGTGTCAACGAGGGTTACCTGCCGAATGCTCATGCCATTCAGGTCGAGCGTTCTTCCCAGGTAAAACTCTGAAATCGTGGTTAGAGTAACGCCAATCTTCTTTCCATTGAGGTCCTTAATTGTCTTGATGCCACTATCGGCACGCCAGATAATGAAAGTGTTCTCGTACTTGGCTATGGTCCCAAAGCTGGTAATGTCTTTCCTATTGAACACCTGTCTCACAATCGGGAACTCAGCCGCCGAGGCGATGTTCGCTTCACCATTCAACATCCCAACGGCTGCAGTCGCTCCGGAATCATATCCTTCTTTGAGAGTGACCTGAAGGCCGTTGGAGGCGAAGAAATCCTTCGCTTCCGCTATGTACAGTAGTGCGTTCAGCTCAGTCGGCACAACTGCAATGGTCAAGGTTTCCATCTTCGCCGAATCGTCTCCCCTGGAACAAGACCACGAACCCACAACGGTCATTACCAGAATCAGAAGAGCTCGAGATTTGTTTTCAATCCACCTTCTGGAATCCCTATTCCGCATTCCGCACTCCGCATTCCCCATTCTTTCGCTGTTCCCCTCCCCTTAGGTTAAGGGGAGGTCGGGAGGGGTTACCTTTCCTTCATAACTCCCCCCGCCCCCTCTTACCTTAAGAGGGGGAGTCTCCTTGATCCTTCTTTCCTTCCGCATTCCGCACTCCGAACTCCGCACTCAACTGGCGCCGACGCTTTCCATCCAGCGTGAAGAAAAAGGTCGCGCCTTCACCCGGCTTGCTTTCCGCCCACACCCGTCCGCCGTGGCGGGAGACGAGACGCCGGACAATTGCCATGCCCACGCCCGTGCCCTCGAATTCCTGCTCGGACACCAACCGGTTGAAGACGCCGAAAAGCTTGTCGTGGTACTTCATGTCGAAGCCGACGCCGTTGTCCTTCACAAAGTAGACCCTGTCGCCGTTCCGTTCGAAGCTGCCCACCTCCAGCCTCGGCTCCGGTTTCTTCCTGCTGAACTTCATGGCGTTCTCGATCAGGTTCGCGAGCACCTGCCGGATGAGCGCTGGATCGCCATGCGCGGCAGGGAGAGCATCCACATGAATGTCGGTTTTTCCGTCGGCATGCGAGGCTTTGAGCGTCTCCACCACGTCGGCCACAAGGCTGTTCATGTCCACCCTTGAAACGTTCATGGCGGCCCGGCCTGCACGGGAGAAGGCAAGAAGATCGTCGATGAGAGCACCCATCTTGACCGCGTTCGTCTCGATGACGGCGAGCCTTCGTTTTCCTTCTACCCCAAGAGAAGGCCCGCAGTCATCGGAGAGCATGCGGGAAAATCCATTGATCGCGCGGAGTGGCGCGCGAAGATCATGGGAGATGGTATAAGCGAAGCTTTCCAGCTCTTTGTTCGTCTCCTGGAGCTTGAGGGCGTGCTCTTGAAGCTGATCGTGCACCTTCCGGGATTCGGCCTCGCTCTGTTTCAGTTCCCGGAAAAGCAGGTCGTAAGGGTAGACAAGGCTGGTCTCGATGATGGCCTTGTAGAGAAGATAGAACGAGACGATCTTCAAAAAATGCCCGACCATGTTCGAGGGGCCGTACACGCTCAGGTAGGTGGTGAAGGCAAGCTCTTGTGCGATCGCCGTGGATATGGAGGCAATCAGGAGGATGAGAACCTTCCGGTCAAAATACCTCGAGTTCAGGATCAGGAGCCCTATGGCGGCAAGCAGGATCAGGCAGATCACGTATTCGCTGTAGATCTTGAAAGGGGTGAGCCCTGCCCCTTCCACAAAACAGACCGGGAAAACCTCCCAGTGAAAGATGGAGAGAAGAAGGAGCCCCACTGCTATCCCGTAGGCGGCGAAGGCGCGCAGGTGAGAAAGCCTTCTGTAAAGAAAGATCGTGGCCAATAAGAGGGAAAGGGCTTCCACGTACCGGCCGGCGACCCAGAGCTGGGTAGGAAGATTCGCCCCGTAGTCTTCAAAGACCCCCATTCCTTTGAAGGCCAGCATGTGCAGGAAGTCAATGGACCCGACGTACAGGTAGGCGATGCCGACGAAGAGCAGGTAATGGTTGTTGAGCAATCTTCGGGCATTCCAGACCACCATGAAGATGCCGCAGGCGATGACGATGCTGAACGTTTCCGACAGGCTATGGAAGAGAAGATAGCCGTAAAAACTGGTCAGGTATATTCCGAAAAGCAAGGCAAGTAGAGGGATCGCATTTAGGATGTAGTACATTGAAACCTCATGAAATCGGCGGGAGACATCCTGCCGGCCGCTGTTCTCATCGTCTCGTCCCCACGCTTCGTCCGCCGGAACGGGGATCTGGACCCCCACTGGCTCTTTCACTTACCTTTCTTGTGCCGGTGCATGGGCACACTGATTCGAGAAGATGGGGGATACAAATTTTGCAATGTACCACATTCAACCCTGAAATGTCTGTATTATCGTGTGGGTACAGAAGTTTAGATCCGGACTGAGGGCTGAAGCCCCCGCCCTCCTGCTGATGGATCCTTGACACAGGTAGTAGTTGCTGGTACATATCCTATGTTTTTGGTAGAGGCCCCATCTTTTTTGACGTACTGAAATGGATGTCGGTTTTTTTCGAGAAGATTGGATGTAACCTGGCAGTACTTCTCGCATTCGGCTGAACAGACCTCCACCGGGTGAGATTATGAGAGAAAAGAAGAAGCTCGTTATCGCTGAGGACCACAGACTTCTGAGGGAGGGACTGAAGGCGCTCCTGGATGCCAGCGAAAGGTTCGAAATCGTCGCTGAGGCGGAGGACGGCCTGGAGGCCATTCGATGCGTCGATAAATTCAAACCCGACCTCATCCTGCTGGACCTGTCCATGCCGAAGGTGAACGGCTTATCCGCGATCAAGGAGATCAAGAGCCGTTTCCGGGAGACCAAGATCCTCGCCCTCACGATCCATGAATCCGAGGACTATATTCTGGAGGCGTTAAGGTTGGGTGCGAACGGCTACTGTCTGAAAAACGCCGGCCGGAAGGAACTGATCTCGGCCATCGAGAGTGTGCTCGACGGGAAGCCGTACCTTAGCCCGGGGGTTTCACAGAAGGTCCTGGAAGGGTATCTGGAGGAGAGAAAGACTGTCAAGTCCCGCTCCTCCTGGGACACACTGACCCAGAGGGAGAGAGACGTACTGAAGATGATAGGGGAGGACTACAAGAACAAGGAAATCGCCGATTATCTGTGCATCAGCGCCAAGACGGTGGAAAAACACCGCAGCAATCTCATGAAGAAACTGGATCTGCACAGCGCTTCCGCTTTGACCGCATATGCCATTCAGAAAGGGTTGGTTACCAAGGAGTTGTGACCTGTACCGTCCACTTGCCTGACTTTTTATCCTTCGCGTTCTTCGTGGTAAAATCTGGGAATACATCTGTATGAAAGAGGCTTCCGGATCGATCATGTAGGTGGGGATTGAGGGAGGGCGAGGAGGGGCTCCAACTCTTTCACGGAGTGGAGTGTTTGCTCAGAATTTCCTGGACCGGCCTGCAAAAGTAGCTGCCTCCGTCCCTCACCGATTTCAGCGCGGAGATGAGGTCCGAGATGGGTCCGTCCTTCAATACATAGGCTGAAATACCTGTTTTCACAAGAGAAAGAATATACTCGGGAGCATTGTGCATGGAGAAGATGATAATCCGGGTTCCCATGCCCATGCGCCTGATCTCCTGTGCCGCCTTCAGTCCGTTCATCTTCGGCATGGAGATGTCCATGATCACCATGTCCGGCTTTAATAACGATGCCAGCTCGACAGCTCTCAGACCATCCCTGGCGACCCCGCAAATCTCGAATTCCGGATGCTCCGCAATTTTTGCCTTTATGCCGTCCAAGACGACGCATTGGTCATCCGCTATAAGAATCCGGGTTATGCCTTCTGCCATAAAAAATCCTCACCTTTCTGGAGGGTATGTGGAATCAAGTGAGGCTAAGGTCTCAGCATGCCCGTCTCTCGCGTCCAATGGATGGGAGGCGATGAATACGGGCAAAAGCTTATCGGAATTGCTCCTGTGAGACAAGGTCAAAGTTGCTGACCCCCCCGGTGGGTTTCCCGAAATGAAATATACAGTGCTCACCCCCCTGGACAGGCTCGCCAAAAACATCATGATTACTTCGAACTTGGTTTTCGACCAAAAGATCCTCCCTTTTCAAGAACCCGACCCACAATAAAAAACGCAAGAAGGATCTTGAACCGATTATGAGATCGACGGAGCATCTGAGGGAATTATGCGCCAGACTCCTGAGCGCCCAGGAGGAAGAGAGGAGAAGAATAGCGCATGAGGTGCATGAGAATCTTGCCCAAGCCATGATTGCCATTCAGTTCAGGGTGGAGACCGCCCTGAATGAAATGACGGGCGACGGGAATACGAAGGCCCTGGAGCTTTTGGAACCCGTCGTCGCCATTCTGCAGGAAGGCATCGGCAGCATTCGCAGGATAACCGGGAGGCTGAGACCTTCAGTTCTGGATGATCTTGGCATCCTCCCGGCCGTTTCCCGGCTTTTGAAGGATGTGATGAGCAACCACCCGGGCCTCTCCATCGAGGCAAGTCTCGAGGTCGAAGAAAGGGACATCCCCGAAGCCCTCAAGATGGTGATCTACCGCATTCTGGAAAGCGCCGTGTGCAGTATCCTGAAGAAAAATCCCTACGGGCTGGTCGCAATCTCTCTCCTCCGAGAGGGTCCTCTGATCACCCTCGCCATCCGGAACAATGGAGAAGGGCTCGTTTCGGAAGAGATTCTCCCGGGGTGCGAGATCCAGGGGTGGTCGGCTCCGGCCACTATAGGCGAGCGAGCCATGCTCTCCGGAGGCGCCCTCACTCTCGCATCGCGGAAAGGGGACGGGACAACCATGCAGATATCATGGTCCCTTGATGATGGCACGAATCCCGTAGCGGGTTAGATTCCCGCTGAGCTTCTTCAGGCCTATGGCTGCAAACCAAATCCCCTGTCCAACATCGAATTACGCAGCCGGTTCCCGCATGTCTTCCCCCCCTTCCCATTCCGCCTTGCTCATGAACCGGTCGACTCCTGCTTTTCTCCCGCCTGTTCCCCGAGACGGTAAGTCTTCACCTGCAGCGTCAGCTCGATTGACCGCTCGCTCCCTTTGGTCACCAGCCTGATCTTGGCGCGATCCACGATCAGCAGATTTTTCGATTGTTCTATCTTGTAGAGAAACTCGACCAGCCGTTGTATGTCGATATCCTCGAGCTGCATCTCTATGCACTCCGGTTTGTATGGCTCCTCTTTGTCGGAAAGAGATATGGGCTTCATGTAGCGAATTTTCTTTTCGATTCCGGATTCTCGGGAAACCCGCTCGAGATAGGTGAGAAGGGTGAAGTCCTCGCCCCTCCGCCGGAGTATCCCCTCGGCTTCTTTTCGCGCTGCCTGGAAGGTTTCCCACTGGTTCTTCAGCTGAAGCATGCTTGTCACATCCGCCTTTTTCCTGCCGATGTGCTCCTCGAGCTTCGCCTTTTTGGAGAGGGCCGGGGCGACGACCAGGAGGTAGTAAAGGATGCCGATGACTGCAAGCCCAACCAGAGAGAAAGAGATCATATCACGGCTTTGTACTCTCATTTTGCTTTCTCCAGCACAAAATTGAAGAGGACGGCCTGCTCCCGGCTGTCCATCTTGGCACTTACCAGTTTGACGTTTCTGAACGCCCCGTTTTCCCCCAGGCGCCCTTTCAGATTGTCCACCGTTTTGAAAGAAGAAGCCCTGCCGTCCAGGTTGATCTTTCCGGGTTCAACAGTGATGTTATCCACTCTCACGTCCGTTAAGCCGGCGACCCTCTTTGTCAGTGCGAGCAAGGCGTCCAGGACGGGCCCCTCTGAGGCGACTTCCTCCAGCCACCGGTAATGCGCGGTCTCAGCCGAAATCCTCTGGCTCATCTGGGCAGCCTCCTTCCCCTTCACGATGCTGGGGGTCCCCGGGAAGGTTTCCGAAAATATCTGCCGGATGCGGGTGTTCAAGGCCTCATGGGCCTTCTCCCGAATGGATACCTTCTGGTGGAGGTCAAAGGTAAAGAGCCCCAGGAACAGGGCCACCCCGCAGAGCATGGAGATGAAGAGGCGGCTCTGATTGAGGGACTCTTTGATGGCAAACTCCTCCCTCCGCAGGTTGAACCTCCCGGATTGGCCATTGACCATCCCCAGGGCAAGCCCCAGGGGGACGCTCAACCGTGCCTGGAGGTCGACCGGCAAGTCTCCCAGCCCGTGTCGCACCTGGTCGAAGGGCCGCCACACAGAGGATCGGATCCCCGTGCTTTCCTCAACCTTCCCCGCGAGCCCCTCCTCCGGAGCAGCGCGTCCCGTGACCAGGATCTCCGACAGGGGCTGCGTGTTCTTCAGCCCGTAAAGGCGCAAGGATTCCTTCAGGTGTGCGACCGGTTCCCTGCCGCTCGGAATGATTCGGATGAATTCAAGCCTTTTCCCCCGTATCACCTGTATGACCTGCCTGCGGCCGCCGACGTGCAGGATTCCGACTGGACTGTCACTCTTGTCCCCGCAGGTCTTGAGAAAGAGAGAAAAGAGGGCGGAATCTTCCAGGCTCACCGCCTGGGGATTCATCCGCACACCGGCCAGGGCGGCAAGGTGCCGGGAAAGGGTCTCCTTCCGAATCCCCATGGTCAGTACGGGTCGATTCGGTTCAGGAGGAAAAAAATTCACCAGCATGTCCTCCACCGGGTAGGGCAAGTGAGGTTCCATCTGATATTTGATGATCTTTTCGAGCTTTTTGGGGTTCTTGAAATCCACCTGGATCTCACGAAAGGTGGCCACGGATGTGGGAAGAGAGGTGACGAGCACTTCGGGTGCAAACCCCTCTCGCTGAAAAAAGGGCTCCAACTCTGCGGGGATCTCCTGGGGGTCCTTCACCTCCTGCCAGGCCACCCTTTCCACCGTGGGTGAGCGCAGGGGATTGGAAACCTGCACGGCCCCTATGAAGGTCTCTTCCAGCTGCAGGCCCACCACCGATCTGGGCGAAAAAACGGTTTTCAAGCTCTCGAACATTACTTCACCTCCCAGTGAATCAAACGGGGTTGAGCAGCATCTTCCTTCAGCAAGGCGACCGCCTGAACAGTGCTAGAGGCCTCACGATACGTCCCCCGGGCTTCAATGGAGACGGCCGAGCTCTTGACCGTGAGCCAGCCGGTCACCCCGCTCAGGACTTCCGAACTCAAGCCAGGGACATTGCCCAGGTCGGTTATGTTTTGGAATTCCTTGGCCTTGCGATAATCGAGGATTGCCTCGGCCGCAGAGACATCCAGCCGTTCGGAAAGGCTTTGAAGCACCTCTGCGGAGGCCGTGTTGATGTTGATCTTTCCGTCCGAATAGATCGTAAGATAATGAGCCGGATCTTTTGGTACGCCGACCTCGCTCAGGTCTTTCTCACTGAATCCCTTCACGAGATGGAATTGAGCCGGGGTTTGGAAGGATCCGTTTGCGCAACCATATGGCTGTTCCAGGGTCCTGTAATAGTTGGCTTCCGCCCCGTGCATGCGCTCGATGTCGTCCTGATCCAGCCAGTCGAGCAGGGCATCCACTCTCTCTTCCCCAAGCCCAATGATCCGGAAAAGCCTCTTGATCTGGCTGACACGATCTTCATCCACCTCTCCCCCTGCATTCACGAGAAAATTAAGGTTCACCTTTCCGCTCTCGTCGGCTGTCTTTACGGAAACCGACCTTTCCTCCCCTAGCTGGATGTCCATAGCGGCCGTGCTGAGCTCGGCCCGGTTTTCCTTCGCATCCTTCTCCCTCTCCTCGTGCAGGGCCGCCAGGGCCGCTTGAACGCCGGAGCGGGCCGAACGATAGGCGTGATCATTGTCCCGGAAAAACCCGGACAGGCTTAGCTCCACGTCCGTTTCGTCAGAAAAGGAGAGGATCAGTGCGGCCAGGAGGAGCGTGACCAGCACGGTCACCACCAGCACGGAGCCGGATTCGCGGTGTGCGTTCATGAGCTTCACAGCGGCGGCCCCGCCAGCTCCGGGTGCACGGCCATGGTGAAAACCCGCTCCTGCCCCGAATCCGTCTTCAGCATGAGCTTCAGTTTAAGGAGCATAGGGAGCTTTTCCATCGACCCCGCGGCATCCTCGGTCCAACTCTCCTGGAGATTGCCCTCCCTGTCCTGGTAAGCCAGGTCGAAACCCCATACCCACCGGCTCAGCTGATAGAACTGCCGCCCCGCGAACGCGGCTTCCCCGGCAAGGGGTTCCTGGGTTCGGTAGAGGACGTATCCCTCTCCTTTCGGATCCTTCATCATTTCGTAGGCGACCCTGTAAAGCCCTGTGCGAACGTCGACGGCCGCAGACGGGGAAGCGGTCGTGATCAGCTCGATTCGATCGGCCGGCCTGCCGTCCAGTTCCCTGTCCTCTACCCGCAGGAGCATCAGGTCCTCTCCTGCGGCGCACTGGATCTCCCTCTTCATCATCTCCAGGAGCGCCCTTGCGGTTTGATTCATCCTGGCCGTCTCGCGAGCGGTCTGGACGCTCTCCAGGCCGGTCGTGTACGCACCATACACCGCGCTCAGGATAAGGGCGGTAAGAACTGTCGCAATCAAGACCTCCAGAAGCGTGAACCCCTTCATGACTCTTGCCTGTACAGGAGACCCTCCACCGAGAAGCCTCTTGTCAGATCCTCTCCCCGACGGATGACGGTGACTTTGACCTGGAAAAGATGCTTCCGGTTCGCAACCTTCGTGATTTCTTCCTCATATTGGAAGTCCGGGTGGTCCTCTCCGAAGTCGCCGGAAAAGCGGCCCTCGTTCAGATCCGGCTTAACCTGGAGCTCGGCCATCCTCTGATCTCCCAGTTGATTGGCCAATGTGATGAAAGAAGCCTCGGTCTGCAGATCCAGATTCTGCCCTTGAAGCCGGAAGATCGCGAAGAGCGCTACGGCCATGATGGCCATGGAGACGAGCACCTCCATAAGGGTAAACCCACGGGCGCAAGAAAGTGGGAAGTCGGAAGGCGGAAGTCGGAAGGCGGAAGTAGGAAATCGAAATAGCAATGGCCTGACTTTCCGCATTCCGCATTCCCCCTTCCGCCTTTCTTCATAATTCTCTCTCGTCCACATACCCCTCCTGGACCTCCACCTCCCCGGTGAGGGGATGGAGCGTGAGTGTAAGCACCTCGTTTTCCTCATTTCGGATGTGGATCAGGGCCCTGTCGCTGGCGCCGTTTGCGGAAAACCGGATGTCCGCCTCGCCCTCCTGGACTTTCAGCCTGGCCTTGAGGACCAAATCCTCCAGGAACACCCCTCTGGGAAGCTCCCTTACACGGAGGAGGGGGTCGTCCCATTCCTGCACCCCGGCTTGCGAAACGCTCTTACCTTCCATCAGGCAGATCCAATTCTTCTCCAGATTGAACCTCAGGAACCGATCCGCGTGGTTGGTGGCGGCCTCGGCCCTTGCCCTGCTGATCTCGTTCACGACCATCCGGCCTGCCGACCGCAGGTCTCCGCCGGACAAGGGACTCTCCAGCCTGAGGAAGAGCACGGAGAAAAAGAGCGTGATCATGAACATGACCAGGAGCAGCTCCATGAGCGTGAAGCCCCGCCGGCTACTTGTTGACTTCGACCCAGTTGATGATGTCCGCGTCTTCACCTTCACCGCCCTCCTCCCGGTCGCCTCCGTAAGACCAGAGGTCAAAATCTTTGTTGTGCAGGCCCGGGCTCAAGTACATGTAGTCCTGCCCCCACGGATCCTTTGGGAGCGCCCCCTTCTCCAGGTAGCCTCCCTCGCGCCAGTTGTTGGCCTGCCTGCCAACGGTGGGGTTTTCCACAAGGGCGCGCAGCCCCTGATCCGAGGTCGGGTAAAACGCGTTGTCCAGCTTGAAGAGCTTCAGGGCATTCTCCAGGGTCTTGATGTCCAGTTGCGCCTTCATGGCCCGGGCCTCGGCCGGCCGATCCATTATTTTGACTGCAACCAGGCTCGCCAGGATACCCAGGATGGTGATCACGATCAGGATCTCCAGCAGGGTGAAACCCGCCGCCATACGTCCTCCAGCTACCGTCTTCCTTTCACTCATGTTGTCCTCCTTCTAACCTTTCATCCCTATCGTATGCCTCTCGTCATGTCGAAAATGGGCAGCAGCACCGCCATGACCATGAATCCCACCATCACGCCCATGACCAGGATGATGAGAGGCTCCAGGATGGCGGTCATGGTGGCCGCACCCGCCTCGACGTCGTCCTCGTAAACCTCGGCCGCACTGGCCAGGGTCGATTCCAGCTCTCCGCTTTTTTCCCCTGCCCGGATGAGCTGCACCACCAGGGGCGGGAAGCCTCCCTTTTTGAGAGGGGATGCGAAATCGCCACCCTCCCCCACATTCCTGGCGGCCTCCTTCACCGCTTCTTCCAGGATCCGGTTGTCCATGGAAAGCCTGGCGATCTCGATCGAGTCCACAAGAACGATGCCGCTCTTGAGCAGGATGGACAGCGTTCGGGTAAAACGGGCTATAACCGCTTTACGGTGCAGGCTGCCGAGAAGAGGAATCCGGAGCCGGATGGAATCCCAAAGAAGTCTGCCTCTCTCGGTACGGACGATTCCGGAAAACAGGAAGGCACAGACGCCCGCGCCCAGTAACAGTGTCCACCAGAAACTTCGCATGAAATGGGCAGCCCCGATGAGGAACCGGGTGGACCACGGCAGCAAGACGTGCATCCCCTCGAAGATCCCGATGATCTTGGGCATGACAAAGGACATGAGAAAGATGAGGATGATGCTGCTGATGAGCACGAGGAAGATGGGGTAAGCCATGGCGGCCTCGATCTTCTTCTTGAGCTTCATGCGTTTCTCTGAGAAGTCCGCCAGACGTTTCAGGATGATGTCGAGGGCGCCGCTCGCCTCCCCCGCCCGCACCATGTTTACGTGGATGGGGCTGAAGATCGACTTGTGGGAGGCCATGGCCTCGGAAAGGGAGCTTCCCTCCACAACTCTCTCCCGTATCTGGGTGAACACCCGCTTCAAGCCGGTCTGTTCGGTTTGGTCGATCAGACCGTTCAGTCCGTCCAAAAGGGGAAGGCCGGAGGAGACCAGTGTGGCCAGTTGACGAAATGAGGTGCTCACCTCTGCAGGGTTGATCCTCTGAAGCAGGGGAAGGCGGGAGAGGACCCCTTCGGTGGACCGCTGTTTCTCCTCCTTCACTTCCTTTAGCGTCACAGGAAAGACTTTGTCCTGGCTCAGCTTGAACCTGGCTACGGAGGGACTCTCGGCCGTGATGATTCCCCCGACCTTTCTCCCCTTGCTGGTCAGCGCTTTGTATTCAAAAACAGGCATGGGTAAATCCTGAGGTCAGAGGTCGGAGATCAGAAGTCAGCAAAGGAAACGAAAACATAATCGTTCGGTATCTGTGCTTTTTATTCTTCATTCGACGTTGGATGTTGGACGTTCGATGTTCGACGTTCATCTGTTTCTGTCTTCTGTCTTCTGTCTTCTGACTTCTGACTTCTGTCTTCTGACCTCTGTCTTCTGACCTCTGACCTCCGTCACTTCTGCGTTACCCGCATCACTTCGCTGAGCGTGGTGATGCCTTCCCTGACCTTGCGGAGGCCGTCTTCGAACAGGGTGGTCATGCCCTTCCCAACAGCCGCCTCCTTGATGGCCACGGAATCGGAACCGGAGGTGAGAAGTCTCCTGACCTCGTTATCCATAACGAGCAGCTCGAAGATGCCGGTTCGGCCCCGGTACCCGCTCTCCATGCAGGAAGGGCACCCTTTGCCCTTCCAGAGCATGTGATCCTCTTCCAATCCCACTTCTTTCAGGACGGCGGAGTCCGGCCTGTAGGGTTCCTTGCAGTCGGGGCAAATCCTGCGGACAAGACGCTGGGCGACCACCCCCAGAAGAGAGGAGGCGATGAGGAAAGGCTCCACCCCCATGTCTACGAGACGGGTGAGCGCCCCTGCGGCGTCGTTGGTGTGGAGCGTGCTGAAGACGAGATGGCCGGTGAGAGAAGCCTGGATTGCTATTTCAACGGTTTCGAGGTCGCGGATCTCTCCCACCATGATGATGTCCGGATCATGCCGCAGGATGGAACGAAGTCCCCGAGCGAACGTGAGACCGGTCTTCGGGTTGACCTGGATCTGGCCCACATCCTTCAGTTCGTACTCGATGGGATCTTCGATGGTGAGGATGTTCTTCTCCATGGAATTGACCTGGCCGAGGGCGGCATAGAGGGTGGTCGACTTCCCGCTCCCGGTGGGCCCCGTGACCAGAAGAATGCCGCTGTTGGAGACGATCATTTTGCCGAACAGCGCCAGCCTTTCTCCCGTGAGCCCCATGTCGTCGAGGCCCAGGAGGGAGACCCCCTTGTCGAGGAGGCGAAGCACAATGCGCTCCCCAAAGGCCATGGGAATCACCGAGACGCGCACATCGACCGTCTTATTGGCCACCTTGATCTTCATCCTTCCGTCCTGGGGGACCCTTTTCTCGGCAATGTCAAGGCCGGCCATGATCTTGAGCCTGGAAACGATATGGGCATGGAACTTCTTGGGGAGAACGAAAACCTCGTAGAGAATGCCGTCGATTCGAAACCGCACCTTGACTTCCTTCTCAAAGGGCCCGATATGGATGTCGCTCGCATCCCTCCTGAGGGCCTGGGTGAGGATCGTGTTGACCAGGCGGATGATGGGGGCGTCATGGCTCACATCGAGCAGATCCTCGAGCTCGTCCAGCTCGCGAACCGTGCCTTCCAGGTCGGAGGCCTCCAGATCCTGCACCATCTTCTCCGCATCCTCGCTGGACTGATCGAAAAGGAGGTTGATGGCTGCATGGATCTCCTTGAGCGGGCTCAGAACCAGGGCCGCGGATTCGCAGCCTGCGTGCTGCGCCAGATCGTCCGCTGCCTGGTAGAGGCCGGGATCGTTGAGGGCCACGGTCAGGATCCCCCCGCTCTTTGAAAGGGGTATGATGCCGAGCCTTTTGAAATACTGGATGGGGATGTCCATGGGCTCCTCCAGCTTGAAATCCTCCAGGATCCGTTTCTTGAACGGGATTCCGAGCTGCTCCGCCCAACGTGCGAGACGTTCTTCCTCCGCCATCGCGCTTTCCGGAGAACCCCCGTTGCCGCCGTTGCCCTCCACCTGGGGCTCTTCTTTGGACTTCTGCCTATTCAAGTAACATCCTCCTCAGCTTTTCGGAGTCCTGTTTTTTCACGGCCTCCTCGACGCTCAGATCGATCTTCCCCCGCTTCTCTTCGTAGAGTTTCCTGCCCTCCTCCCTGTTCTCCACAATGTGCGGCGAGAGAAAGACGAGCAGGTTCGTCTTCTCGTCCCGGTCATTGGTGCTCTTGAAGA
>PHBH01000031.1 GCA_002840535.1 Deltaproteobacteria bacterium HGW-Deltaproteobacteria-15
TGGAGAGACGACTGCACCCTCGGTCTTCTCATTCACCCCTCTCCTCGTCTCTCCATCTCCTCTCAATCCTTATTGGTTAGACGCCAATGCTTCAGTTCTCAACGCTTACGTCTCATGGGATTCGCTCGGGAAATCTGCTGCCCGAGCTGTTGGGCGAGCCCGATGAGAATTCCTTCGGGACCCCGGATGTAGCAGAGCCGATACATGTCTTCATACTGGACCACTTCGCCGACGAGCTTCGCGCCGCGTTTGCCGAGTCGGGCGAGCGTATCATCGATGTCCTCCACGGTGAACATGACGCGTAGGTAGCCTAGAGCGTTCACTGGGGCGCTGCGGTGATCGGCGACCACGGGAGGCGCGAGGAAACGGGATATCTCGAGCCGGCTGTGACCGTCCGGCGTACGCATCATGGCAATCTCGACGCGCATGTCGCTCAATCCAGTGACGCCATCTGCCCAGTCTCCTTCAACTGGGGCGCGTCCCTCTAGCTCGAGACCAAGTTCGGTGAAGAACTCAATGGCGGCATCAATGTCTTCCACCACGATGCCGACGTTGTCCATACGCTTGACCGTCATGATGTCTCCTTGGCGTCTAACGAGACTGTCGAAAAAGTGTTAACCGTTCCAGAGTGTGAACTGTCTGGGGTCACCTAACCCTTCGGCACATGGAGATCGTCGATTCTAGTCCTTGTCAGAGGCCATCTTTTTTCCGACTGCCCACGCACAAACTGCGCCAGGGGTTTTTCGACAGCTTCAACGACAAGCTCACCGAGCTAGAAGCGGGACGCTCTTTCAGAATTCAGTATCTATTCTTCAAGTGAATAATTCTCTACCTATGTAGCGATTCTCCATTCCTGCTGACAACACTGAATTAAATTGTTGAAGAGCGTCCCCCTGCTCCCATGTACGTTATCTTTCCCTTATCGCTCCTATTGAGCAGAGCCTCGCCACATGATCTCGAAAAGCCCTCGTAACGCCTTCCCTTTGCACTCACAGGGCGTGGTGTACATGTTGGGGTCCTTTTCGGCAATCCGGACCAATGCCTCCATCTCGCTCATCATGCGGTCTTCCGTAATGCCTGCATCCCGCAAACTTGAAGGCTCCCCGATCTCTCTCTGGATGGATTTGATGAGGCCGATGAAGGCTTCCGCCGCATCACCGGGTGATGGATCGTCGATGCCCACGAGCCTGGCCAGCACGGCAAGGCGTTCGACCGGATCCAGGACGCCTTCGCTCGGCGGATTGGAGGCGATGTAGGAGAGTGAATAAGGCAGGGCAATACCGATGGCGCGCCCGTGCGGAATGTGGAAGACCGCGCCGGCAGAATGGCCCAGTGCATGGGAGAGGCCGGTATTGCTATTCCCGAAACCCAGACCGGCGATCGTGGCGGCATTCAGCATTTTCTCCCTCGCCTTGATGTTCGAGCCGTCACGGCAGACCACCGGCAGCCACTCCATGGCCATCTTCACGGCTTGGAGGCAGAGGCCGTCACTGAAATCGTTCTGTTGCTTGGACGTGTATCCGTCCACGGCATGAGCAATCACGTCGAGACCCGTACTGGCCGTGATGCCCCTCGGCAGGGAGAGGGTCAGCTGGGTCTCCAGGACGGAGAGATCCGGCACAATGTCGTTGTGGGCAAAGACGATTTTCCGGTTCACGGAACGGTCGGTTAGCACGGCCACCCAGGTCACATCCGCTCCCGTGCCGCTGGTCGTCGGGACGGCCGCAAACCGCGCCTTTCGGCGGAGATTCAGCTTAGCCTTGGGTAAAACGGACTTTCTAAGATCTCCGGCGGCCAGGTCCGGCCTCTCGTACAGCACCCAAGCGGCCTTCGCCGTATCAATGGCCGATCCTCCGCCGAACCCGATCACCCACTGGGGACTGGAATCAAGGAGAAAACGGCTTGCCGCAAGAGCGATGTCCAGGGTGGGATCGGCTTCCACGCCATCCCACATCGTGACCTCATATCCGGCTGCCTTGACGCTCTCAATCAGTTCGCTGCATTTCTCTTTCAAGTTGCGTTCCGTAATGATCGCCGCACGCGTGCCCTTGCCTTCCAGCTCAGCGGAAAGCCTCTTGATGGCGCCTTTCCCGTATATGACTCTCGGACTGAGAAAAAACGGCATCTCTATTCTCCTTCAATATGGTTTATGCGGTTGGACCGAAACAGACACTGGAGGTAACGGCGCCGGTCTCGGGCAAATTTCAGCAGGAATTCCTTCTTATGACATCGATGGGTGATATGCCAGACACAACCGGGTATGTAATGTCTGTTTGCCCTGGGCATACACGTCCTAAATTCTTAAAAGGCAATTTCCGGGATCAAAAACATCGTTCTAAGCCTTGAAATCGCTGCTTTCCAGGAATCTTCTTTGCTTATTACAAAACCTTATGCCGGTCCGACCCGGGGCCAACGGGGCCAAGTGTATAGGACCAGGACGCCAATCAGGTTAGGGGTCTTCCTTATGATCTGTCGTGCTTCGGATAGGTAGTTCTGCGATTCCTTCTGCATTGATCGCCTACAAGGTCGTTTCAATTCTGCGGTATAACGATTGAACTCACTTGCCGCGCCACTATGCCTTGAGCCAAAACCGTGGCGGAATCGCGGTCAAGTGTAGTGATGGGTTATTTTTCAATGACATTTATTTTTAGTAAATGCGCGCACACATAATCGAGAGAAATATATTTAATGCTGAATCCAACTGCGAGCCATTTCAGAAGAGGCGGCATTCTTATAAGCTTGTCTGAAATAGCAAACATCCCGTTAAAAATATAGATAGTTGCAAGGATTGAAATCCACATGACAAAGAAATACTTCCAAAACTTCAATTTTACTGGCTGATCGCAAACTCGGCATTTCTTGGCCCACGTAAATCGGCCAAATATGGTGTGAATTCCCCATAGTGTCGCAGCTTGCCTGTGGCAATAAGGACAGCTAAGAATTTTTAGATTAATCGGCATAAAGAAAAATAACGAAGAGTTCAGTTGCGCCGGGCAGTATCGGCGTCAACTGGAACGACGGGTTATGCCGTTTTCTTTCTGTCAAATAGACTACTGGTGCCATTCAGATTTGTTCACTCTTTTCTATCGTAGGAACGGCTTCTTTTCATCAGGAAATACCCTGCGGTCAGTGCAAAAACAATGGAGGCAATTCCAATAAGGATCAGACTGTCCACCTCCTTCAAGTCTAAGATGATCACCTTACGGGCAATCGCGATGAGGGCCACGGAGAGAACCACCTCATAATGTGGTTGGTCTTGGGTAATATAGGTCTTCATTATTGTCTCGAGAAGTTCAATGCCTATTAAAACCAACATAAAGAGTCCAAAAATGTCCAGCAGTTCGTCAACACTGAGTATGACATAGGGCGAGGTTGTGATATCTTTGATGATGAGCCAGGCAAGATCGAGCGTGGCAAGCAACAGAACGATTGCCATCATGACCATGAGAGTCTGAATCATTAGCTTTTCAAACTTCTTTAGAATGGAAAACATAGTCCAACTGCTCCATTTACAAAAATGATGGTTGCTGCACTCTTCATTCTGGGCATAACGCTGAGCCTCAGCAGCGCGCGGCAGTATGCGCGTCGGCTGTAGGCTCTTGTTGGGGTTTCTTCTTAGAGCAAATTTTCTTCAATGATGGACCACTTATCCTTGTATGGTCTCAAGGTCTTCTCCGGGATGGCACAATGCAAGGAATCCCATTTCTGAGCACGCTTGCCGCCATGCCTACCAAGATAAGCTTTATGCTCCTTTACGATTAGGTCGCGCAACCTGCGCCAAGTCAGGATGTAGAACCGGTCAGCGCCATGTATATCGATCAAAACGAAAACCACCACTAAACGTTGAACGGGGCACCGTATGGGTCTTCCGACAATTTGGTACTTCCCATTGAAAGTGATGTCGCAGAATTTGGTGAGTTCGCCAAACTGCCAGGACGGGTGTCGACTAGCTTTGACTTGAACTGAAACATGCCTGCCTTCTTCATCTGATGCAATGATGTCATAATAAGGCACGTTTCCGGTGAAGGTGGTTGCGATCAGCCCTCTTCTGGATAGTTCGGCTGCAACAAGATATTCACCAGCTTGTCCAACGAGCTTGTTATTGCGTCCAGTGCTCACTCTTCTCCTTTACCCCAACCATTAATTCACAGGTAATTTTGCATTGATAATATGATAATTAAAGAGTTTTCTGGCAATTCTGCCTGGTACCTATTATCAGCACATCAAGGCCACCATTCACAGGGATGCTATGCCGGATATGAAGAGAGATCACCCACAGACCCAGCCAAAGCTCCTCGTGGAGGTGCCGCGTTATCTCCGACTGCACCACTACTCCATCCACACGGAAAGATCCTATATCGAATGGATCGTCAGGTTCGGACTTCTTTCCTCCGGAATCCCGGATCGAATCCTTCCTCACACATCTCGCTGTGGATGAGCAAGTTGCGCCCGCCACCCAGAACCAAGCTATGAACCTTGGGTATGACCTTTCAGCTTGAAGCCAAAACAAAAACCCCACTCTCATGGATGAGAAATGGGGTCTGGGGGGCCTTGATTCATGGCTTCATCTCCGTTGGGTGAACAGATAGAGCCCAAGATTTCCGTGCAAGATTACAACTCTCGCCAATTCTGTCAAGGGATTTCGAGGGTTAACGTGTAAGTCAGAGGACAGAGATCGGAGGTCAGAGGGCAGAGATCAGAGTCGGAGGTCGGAGATCAGAGATCAGAGGTTGGAGGTCAGATGGCAAGCCAGAGATCAGCATAGCCGCTGGCCGAGTGGCCGGTTTTATCGAACATGAAACTCCACTGTACTGTTGTGAAAGCCGTAAAAAATTCTTGTTCACCGCGGAGACGCAGGGCACGCAGAGAGGACAAGTTATTTGTCTGGATCTGGAGACGGCGATCCAGACAAAACCCTCCCGCTAAACGTCAGCGGGATCTTCGCTGCGCTAGGATCAGCCAACAGCCGCTACCGCGGCCTCTTTTGACAGAATGGACTGCCGACTGTCCCATAGTTGTTGCCGGAAGGCGAGCTGTTTTTCATTGCCGGTGGCACATCCCGCGTCCCTATGCGGGGCCTCTCACGCCCAATGAAAAAGAAAAGTGCTTGGGGCTGGGATCTGGAGAAGAGCTACTAAGCCGGAGCGTTGATTGAATTTTTCAGAGACTTGTCTGCGGCGTTCTCACCCACCGGAGAGTCATGCTTTATACCGATCAGGCCATCCACCGAAAGATCTTCATCGAGATCAGGCCAGTGGATCCCATAGCCGCTGGGAGATACCAGAAAATTCTTTCGTTCCTCTAAAGTGGCTGAAGCGAGTCGTTGCGATTGGCGGGATACGTCCACCTCGTAATCCTTGCCATCCACCCGCAACAGCATTGTTGTACCTCTGAAAGATACCCTTTCCACTTCGTGAACCTTATCCATTCCTTACCTTTTTTGGGAATCCGGCTCGTCCAGGGTCAGGTAGTATTCATCCCCGAGATTGTTGGGGTTGAAGGCCTCCTTGATTTTCCGCTGGTATCGGAATACGGCAGGCTTGGGAGATCTCGCGAGGGCTCGCTCGCGCACTTCTTTGGGAGTGGCCCGGCCGTCCGCTCCTCTTGAAAGGGCGTTTGACCTTTCCATGCCGGGTCCCATCCCCTTTTGCAGACCGTATTGGAAGCAGGCGTCGAAGAACTCGCACGTACCCTCCACCGAATCCTTGTCGGCAGGGTCAAAATGGGCGAAGTTCTCCCACATGCAGATGCCTCCGCCGCCAAGTCCCCCCAATCCTCCGATCATGCAATCGCCGCCGGCATCCACCATGGCGCCCTTCTCCTCCCATTTCCTTTTGAATTCCCCGGCATCTTCGGCATGAGCTGCGCCGAAATCCGGAGGACCGAGCATGCCGAAGCAGCCGTCATATCCACCGCCGTAGACGAGGTTCAGGTTCTTGTGACCCACCCTGATGAGGTAAAGGAGAGACCATTGCTCCATTTCGGGAACATTCATGGCCTCCACCTTCCATCCGCCGGTCTCCGCCAGAATCAGGTTGAGGGCCTTTTCCTGCCATTCAATGTCCCTGGGGGTCATGCCGGCCAGCACGATCTGGAAATCGTGCTTCATCTCTTCATTCAATTTCTGCACGGCCGGATCCCTCACGAGCTCTTCAAGATCGCTCAGCGTTTTCGTGGGATCCGTGAGGATCCGGATCATGGCCGCCTTAAGATCCCTTCCGAGAAGATTGAACTGCCTGTGGGCAATGTATCCTATACCCGCATCCCAGATCCGGTGGCAGGCATCGGCCCAGCTCTTCCAGTTCGGGAATGCAAGCGTATAAGCCCTGAAGTTGTCCGGCAATACCGTCCTGTACGCCGGAACCGTTCCCTCTACCGGGAGACCGGCCGGTCCGGGCCATGGATAGAGCTTAATGGCGCATTTCGTGAAGACACCCATCGCCCCTCTCGCGCCCGAGACACCCCTGACGATGCCCCTTGCACCCGGCCCGGGCCCTTCACCGCAGAACCATCCCAGCCCCGAACCAAGAGACCCTGTTCTCAGAAACTTTCCATCCGGCATGACCCACTCCACGCCGAGCAGGTTCTCCTCGCTGAAACCCATGGAGATCGTATCCGGCCCCGGCCCGACGTAGGACGTAGCGCTTGCAAGAGGGGAACAATTGGAGCCGGCGCCGATGATGTGGGTGTTCAGCCCCCTCTTCATGAGCTCGGCCTGGAGGTTTGCCCCGATGACATGGGGTTCGATCACCGCAAACATGTTCTTTTCATCTATCTCCAGGATCCGGTCCATCCTCGTCAGATCCAGTTGGATGGTGTTCTCATAGGAGGGATAACCCATTGCGGACCAGAAGGTGCTGGAGGCCTTCAGCCTTATCCTGTACCGGTTGCAGATTCTGACAATCGCCTGCACCTCCTCGGCGCTTCCAGGCAACAGAACCGCCTCCCCCTTCGGCGTGAGAGTCTTGAAAAAAGGCCCGATGTGAATGGCGGTCTGGCTCAGGGAATACCGGTAAGACTCGAGGACAGCGGGATCCTCGCAGATGTACTCGGCGCCGACGATATCCTCCAGGGCCTGATAGACTTTTCTCTTAAGGGACATTCGATTCTTCCTCTCAGGAAAGGTTCGGAGTTCAGTGTTCAAAGTTCAGAGTTCAAAGTTCAGAGTTCAGAGTTCAAAGTTCAAAGTTCAAAGTTCAGAGTTCAAAGTTCAGAGTTCAAAGAGTCTGGCTCCACACGCAGAGGCCAGCTTTACGGGACAGGCGCGCGGCCTCAGGATGCCCCCTATTCTGGATTCCCGCCTGCGAGACTGTGTCGCAATGTCATTCCGAGGAGAAGCCGAGAAATCTTGGTTTTGCAAGTAGGCGAAATTAAGATTTCTCCCTTCGGTCGAAGTGACAGAAAACGCGCTCCCCTGGATTGCGACACACATCGAGAATATTGAAAAGAAAGCTACCATCAACATCAGACTCCTGAACGTTGAACTTTGAACGTTGAACTTTGAACGTTGAACTCGGAACCCGGTTGAACTCTGAACGTTGAACTCTATTTTCTAATGGCCTTTTGCACCAGCTCGACAATGTCCATCACCTTCATTCCGCCGCCCGTCTGCTCCACTCCATCCATGAGGTTCCTCTCGCACCACGGGCAGGCCGTCACGATGGCTTCAGCGCCGGTCGACTTTGCCTCTTCGATTCTCTCTTTGGCAGTCGATATGGCAAAGTCGGGATAGGCTTCCTTCACGCCGCCTCCTGCGCCGCAACACCAGGCATACTCCCTTATTCTTTCCATCTCCACCAGTTTCAAACCGGGAATGCTCTTCAGCACATCCCTTGGCGGATCGTAAATACCCCATGCCCCATTGTTGCGGGGCCTCCGGGGCTCGTAAACAATGACCTGCTTTCGGATCTTCTTCTCCACCCCGCTCCAGGGAACATACGGTTCCCCCTGTCTTCCAAGGTGACACGGATCATGGTAAGTGACCGTCATCGGGATGTCTCGGGAGAATTTGAGCTTCCCCTCCTTGATGAACCGGTCGAGAAACTCCGCCGTGTGAAGAACCTCGAAACCGGAGCCCATTTTCGGGTAGAGACGCTTGAAGCCGTGGTAGCAGTCTGCACAGGTCGTGACGATACTTTTCACCCCGGCCTTTTTCCAGGCCGCAATATTTCTCCCGGCCAGCTCGGCAAACTCCTTCCGATACCCCATGGAATAGGCCCGGCTGCCGCAGCAGGTCTCCTCAGCATCCAGGATCCCTACATCCACGCCGGCATTTCGAAGCAATGCGACCGCTGCCCTTGCGGTTCCCTGGAGTGTTCCATCAAAACTGAACCGGCATCCCGCATGGAAGAGGACCTCCGCCTTTTCCGAGCCGAGCCGCTTCACGTCCACTCCATCGGCCCAGAGACCTCTCTCCGATTTCGGCCGCTGGAGGGTGTTATGTTCCTTGATGAGGTGATCGATGATAGCCTGATGCTGTTGAAGGCGCTGGCCGTCTTGAACCAGCTTTGCACGAAGCTCCAGGATCATGTCCAGGGGCTCCAGGTTGTAGCGGCAGACCTTGCAGGTCACATCGCAAGAGCCGCAGGTGTTGCACTTATAAACGATGTCCAGGACCCGGTCCGTGTACCCGCTCCTCCCCTCCAGAAGGGCCTGAGCAACGGAATATCTCCCCCGTGCGGAATAACTCATGAACCTGGCATAGGCGATGCTGGGGCATCCTTTTGAGAACCTCCAGCTTTTGATCTGGTCAAGGGGAACCCACGTGCAATAGGAGCACACACTGCATCTTTCCATCTCGGCTTTGTAATCCTCAAGAGCCACTTGCCTTACCTCCATCTAAATGCCGCCACAAAGACACTAAGACACAAAGAAAAGAACTTGTTCTATCTTCGTGTCTTTGTGCCTTTGTGGCTGATCTTTTGCCCCGCCGGCATTCGATATTCTCTTCCCTTGGACATTGGACATTCTACATTGGACATTCTGCTTCTCTTAGAAGCAAAGCTTTCCCGGGTTCATCACGCCCTTGGGGTCGAAAATCCGCTTGAGCTTCTTCAACACGGATGTTGTCCCGGCATCCCGGTTGAAAGCCATATCCGCCCACATGCCGTAAGGCCTTGAAAAGAACGCCCCCTGTCTCAGGAGTTCCTCGCTAGCCTTGAGGAAGACTTCCCGAACCCGCGTCGCCTCCTGTCGATTATCAGGGTCAAAGGGGAGAGTGAACTCGCAATGGCAGCAGACACCCTGGTGGACCGGCTGGATGTAGACCCCGATGTCCGAAGAGGGGTATCCGCAGCCCTCGGCAACGGATGCCATCATCCTGATGAACCCGGGGGCGCGGTCCAGAGTAGTCAGGAAGAAGATATCCTGGCATCCACCCTTGCAGGAAAGCTTCCAATAAGGCTCCCTGGACGGGTTGAGGAGTACATTGAGCATCTCGCCCGCATCTGCCCCGGGAACGGATGAAAGGAGCCGGAGCCCGAACTGCTGCGCTATCTCCCCGATGTCCTTCTCCTGAAACTCCACCCTTTCCTTCGGCAGGATGTCACGGCCGGCCACCCCCACCATGAGGATCCACTGGGAAAGCTTTTCAGACAACGGCCCGATTTGAGGAGATCCGTTCCCAAGGATGGATCCGATATTTTGCCCGTTCAGGAACAAAAGCTCGTCGCCGAATCGGAACCTGAGCAGCTTGTATGTAAAATCGATCAGACGATCTATTCTCTCGGACGGCACGAAGAAAAGCCTGTGCACACTCGGCAGCACCTGGCACTTGACCGAAGCCCATGTCGCGATGCCCATGGTCCCCTGCGCTGCTGAAAGAAACTTGTAGAAATTGGCCTGGGCCGGACCTAACCCCGAAACCTGGACAAGTCCCTTTTTCCACTCATCCGCAAGAGTTCCGGCGCCTCCCGCTTCCCCGGTCATTAACCGGTTTCCGTCCCCCCAGACGACCTCGACACACCGCAAGGGGTCAAGAAACGACCACTGATACTTCGGTATGATCGAAGGCTCTCTTTCGAGAAGGCTCGCTACCACGGACTTGTTGGGCCGGGGGAGCAAGGGCGTGGAAAGCCTCAAGCCTTCCTTTGAGAGGGCCGGCTGGATCTGGGCAAAGGTGACTCCGGGCTCGATGAGGGCCATCCTGTTTCTGCGATCGATCCGGACGATCCTCTTCATCTCGCTGAGATCCACGACCACGGACTCCGGCGCACCCGGAACCGTGTCGCCGCGGAATCGCGGCGGGCCGGAGCTTACGGGAATCAAGGGCGTCCGGGTCCGGTTGGCCCAATGAACGATCTCCTCGACCTTCGCGGCATCACCGGGCTTGACCACGAACGAGGGGCGCATCGGGAGCGAGAAGCTTTCATCGCGGCTGTAACGCTTGAGTGTCTCGGGATCGTCATGTACCCGCCCTTCCCCCACGATCTCAAGCAATATCTTCTTTTTGGTATTCACCCCTTCTCCTTTGACAACGCACAAAAATCGCCACTCCGGTTGAATGAACCCGTCCCGGCACAGGTTTCATTGAACCGGGATCACCTGAAAAACCATTTTCCGATCCTTAGACGATCTTGAGTGAAGCACGGCAATTGACGTGCTGTCTTCTTAGAGCTTTTCCGGCTCGCAAAGATTCTGGTCACTGGCCGCTGCCCGGCCGCATTTCCTGCAGATGAATTTCGCGCCTTTCACGAGCCCTTTGTAGTACTCCTTGGCATCGATTCCCAACTCCAGAAGCTCCTGAGACCTCAAATAGCCGATATTTTCAAGAAAGCATAAATGCTCCTCATGTCCCGTGTGCGGCATCTTCATTCTATTTCCCATGGTCGCTCCTCCATACGTTTTCTTCAATGTAACCATTCTCTCTCAGCCCAACGCAAGATTCCTGAGTCTCGCCAGGTTGGATTCCTTTTTCCGTGCGACCTTCCGGAAGATATTGGCTACTTCGGGAAGAGGTATCCTGGCCGAACACTCTTGGAAGAACTTCAACTCCTTCTCTTCAACGGCCAGTGCAATCTTCAGCAAGTCGCCGTCCACGTCTCCCGCAGAGACCTGAACCTTCATTTCATAGTCTTCCTGATGAAGCCCCGTAATCGGTTCAAGGATCATTTCGGTCACGTGCTCCCTGCGGGTCCTTTCCATGAGGGAGCGGTTCTTTGTCTCTTCCGCGAGCAGGTCCTTCAACCCATCCCTGAGTCCGGGATCTTTGGCCTTTTCAACTGCCACGCGGTAAGTCTCTTCTCCTTGCCGGACCATTTCACCGGCAAATCCCATTACCGCTCCAAAGGTGGTAAGAGCCATTGGTGTTTTTCCTTTCTGTTCATTTTCGCCCTGCAGATGTTTGGTATTTTCCGTTTAAATGCTCTTTTGAAAAAGCATCTCTCGCCCGATTCGCTGGAGAACGCAGAGTCGCAGAATGAGCGAACTTGGCCTGTTTTTGTGCAAAAACAGGCCAATCGTCAGCTTTTTCGTGCATGCATACGGGTGCTCAATGTGGTGCCGTTACGCGGGTCGAGTGTCTGCTCTGCTTCTCTCTGTGAGAGAAAAAATTCAGGTGCAGACAGCAACCTGCAACCCGCGCTCGGTTACGTCCACCGCTGGATGACCACTTTGGTGTCTGTAAAGAAGTGGAAGATCTCTCTTCCATGCCCTTTGGTGTCGCCGAAGAATGAGCCCTTGGCTCCGCCGAACGGGAAGAAAGACATGGGCGCGGCAATCCCCAGGTTGATTCCCATCATGCTGGCAACGGCACGGTACTTGAACTCTCTCGCCGTCTTGCCGTTGGTCGTGTACAGGCAGGCGGCATTGCCGTACTCACTGTTCTCAATGAGTTTGAGGCCTTCATCCAGATTCTTGACCCTCATCAGCGCGACGACCGGCCCGAAGATCTCTTCCCTGGCAATGGTCATCTCCGGAGTGACCCCGTCAAAAACTGTCGGGCCGATATAGAATCCCTTTGGATACCCATCCACCTTGATGTTGCGGCCGTCCAGGATCAGCTTTGCGCCCTCCTGAATCCCCTTCTCAATGTACCCGAGCACCTTCTCCATGTGTTTTCGAGAAACTACCGGCCCCATCTGGATCCCCTCTTCAAGGCCGTTCCCCACCTTCAGCGCCCTGGCGGCATTCACGAACTTCCCCTTCAATTCATCGTAAACATCTCCCACCGCCACCAGCACCGAACCCGAAAGGCACCTCTCTCCTGCGCATCCATAAAAGGAGGTGATGAGCGACGGCATCGATCGGTCCAGTTCCGCATCCGGCATGACAAGGACGAAGTTCTTGGCCCCGCCCAGAGATTGCACCCGCTTCCCCGTCTCCCCGCACGCCTTGTACACATGGCGGGCGGTGCTGCTCTGGCCGACAAACGAAATACCTTTGATGTCGGGGTGGTAAAGCATCCGGTTCACCGCATCCCTGGAGCCGTGAACCATATTGATTACGCCCTCAGGGAATCCGCATTCGTCGATGGCCTCGAAGATCCGGGTCTGGGTCATGGGGACCTGCTCGGAAGGCTTGACGATGTAAGTGTTGCCGCATACCACGGCGTACGGCAGGAACCACCAGGGCACCATGGCCGGAAAATTGAAAGGCGCAATCACCCCGAAGACCCCTATGGGCTGGCGTTCGGCCGTGCAGTCAATCCCGTGAGCGATATCCTCCAGATTGTAGCCCGTCATCATGGTGGTGACCCCTGTGGCGTGCTCCACATTCTCGATCATCCGGCGGACTTCCCCTCTCGACTCATCCAGTGTCTTGCCTTCCTCGGTCACCAGGATCCGGGCGATCTCCTCGAACGCCCCTTCCAGGTGCTCCTTTAATCGGAAGAGATACCTCGCCCGGGTCAGTGGAGGAGTGCACCGCCAATCCCAGTAAGCCTCTTTCGCAGCATCGACCGCTTTGTCGATCTCCGCCGCACTTGAATAAGGGACTTCGCCGATCTTCTCACCGGTGGCCGGACACCAGACATCACCAAACTCTTTTGCTTCAGCATCCGTCCACTCGCCATTGATGTAATTCCTGAGCTTTTTCATCCAGCAGCTTCCCTCCTTGCTGACTTACTTGGTTGGTCTTTCGAGACTGCGGGTCTCTCCCTTGATCCTGGAGGAACATCCTCGTGTATTTGCTTGTGAACCGAGAAAACCTGGAAAGAACGACTTGCCTCAGCCAAGGTTGAAAATTACAGCTCCCGCCAATTCTGTCAAGCAATTTCGAGGCTTATCGTCAACAAACCTGAAGGCGCATAGCGCGAGTATAAATCCGGAGGTCAGAGGTCGGAGGTCGGCACACCGAATCAGAGGCCGGAGTGCGCCCATACCGCATAGCGCGAGTTTAAATCCGGAGATTCAGAGGTCGGAGGTCAGAGGTCGGCGCACCGAATCACTGGGAGTCGGGTACCAGACGGTCTTCCCGGCAGCAGTCCGCAAAGCGGTTCAGATCCCCACAGAAACGGCAGGCGTCATTCTCACCCCGTCTCAGGCCGAGCACATCCTGGTCAGAGAACAGGCGGGTTGCGTTCTTCTTGCGAGGGAGATGTGCCCCTCCCGCGAGTGGAGGGGAAGTAAATGCCGAACCCTCTATTCCCGCTGGAGTGCCTGCTCCTTCTTCTGATCAAAGGCAATCTGAAGATCATCGATTCTCTTTTTTGCCTTGGTTAAACCCTGCAAATGATCCTCGGCCCTTTTCAGGGCCTCTTCCTGCTCTCTACGCCTTTTTTCAAGATCAGCGATTTTTCCCTGGTCGTTTTTTGTTAACGAATCCTGCAGATCAGCCGCTATTTGTGTCAAGGCGTTCTTGGCGGCTGCGATCGCATCCTCCGTCTTTTTGCGGCCGTCCAATTCTGTATCGTTTTCGAGCTTTGACAGTTCCGTTTTGGCCGCCTGAAGTCTGCGATCGACTTCTGCGAGTTCCTCAAACGCTGTCTTAGATGAAGCCTTCGCGGTAAGATAGACGCCGTTGCTGATCCCGATGAGCGTCAGCAGCCCAGCTGGCAGTAAGGGGAACTCCAGAGTCGAATAGATCTTCCCGGCAACAAACATCGCTGCCAGCACTGTGAAGAGTGCCATCTGAAACTTGTAGAGATCGGGGCGCCCTTCGGTTTTGATCAAATCCAACCACCTTGGCACTCTGTCCGTCGCACCTGCGACCACCTGTCCTTCACCTTGTTTTGCAGATGCCGTAATCTTGGCGATCACCGACGCACCTCCGGCAATCCCCAGCAGTACCAAAACATCATCAGTGAGGTCCAAAAGCTTCCCTGAAACCGCCCAAACATAGAATGAGGCGGAAAAAACCAGCATCGACCAGAGGAGGATTTGGGCCAGCGACAAGCTTGCCTCCCCAAGCTTTCCTGAGACAATCCAAATTGGATCCCACGCTTTCCTGGACTCCGCCCTCCTGGCAGCTTGCTCTGACTCTTCAAGCTTCTTAGTGAGGGCATGGATAATTTCGATGTTTCGAGCCGGTTTTGCTTCGATCAAATCCTGGCCGGTTTTAGTTTTGCTCTCATTGGCAGCTGTTGTAGCCTTCTTCCTCCTTATGTTTACGACCACAGCCGCAAAAAGATAAGGGACACCAAAAGCAGCAATCCAAACCGCCACAGCAGCAAACCGGGATGAGATTGAAAACTCTTGAGTCATTACTTCGGCTCTCTTGACCTCGTCTCCCGGTATATCGGCCACCACCAGTAAGTCAACCGGTTTAAGGCGGACCCAGTTTCCACCTAGTCCGTCCATTTTTTCTGGAATGCGGGCACGCAATATCGCTTCTTCACGCTCCACCTTTATCAACTCGACATCTCTGCTGGGAAAGAATACCTTTTTCTCCTGCTCATCCTTGCCGTGCAATCGCAGACAAACAGCAAACTGAGCCTTGCCAAAATCAAAATCCCTCTTTCTCATCATGAGTTTGATATATCCGCCTAACGGCGCCCTCCTGGGCTCGACCGCGATAGTGGTACCCATACTGCCGGTCCCGGAATCGGGTATCCTGTCCACCTTGGTCTGGGGGAAAAGCACTATAGCCGTCTGGAAATTTTTGGGCGAGATGACGTCGACTGTCAGGTCCTTGGCCAATTCATACTTTTTCTGCGCAGCGCCCTCCAAGACCGCTGAAGTCTTTGCCAATGAACTTGGACTCTTCTCGGTCAGCCGCTTACCCTTCTCTAGTATTGCCGTGTAATTACCAGACAGTTCCACCAGCTTGAACGGGGTGTCTGGGGAAATCAGATACCTTTGGCCATTTTCCGCCCGGACCCTCAACTCCTTCTTGAGAACATATCTATCTTCATACTTGCCGTGCGGCAAAGTGTATGGAAAATTCTCCTTCAGCACACCGTGCTCATTGAGAACTTCTTCGGGTTTGGGAATGATGGAAGTCAGATCTGTTCCCTTCTGAAACGTAAGCTCGAAGGTCAGATCGGCCAAAGGATATACTGTGGTGGCATCATCGAGCACCTCCGTCACGCAACGATGCGCACCGGAGGCGTGCGCCCCCAGGTTCCAAAGCAGCATCAGCCCACATATCACGCCGCACATTGCCCTATAAAGCTCACTCATCACAGCCTCCTTTGTCGCTCGCAGCCGAGACAGTCGTCCGGAAGAGTTCTATTGATCTTTTCGTCAGTCAGCCGCTATTTCGGGTAGCGTTTCCGCAGCGTGCTCAGCAATCCTCACTGTCTTTGACAACGTATTTCCTGGGAGATCAGGAGGCGCGGCGGCTTTTTACCGTCACTCCTGCATGGGAGCCGTGTTCGTGGATCCGGTCCTTCTCTATACCTTTCTCAAGAATCTTCATTGTGTGGTGGATGAACAATGCCGGGAATGAGGTCTTTCGGAAAGGGCTTGTAAGACGTCTTCTTCTGTATCGGCATAGAAAACCTCCTTTGAGAAAGAGGCAAAATGCCTGAAAATCTGCCCAAATGAAGCAGATTTTAGTTTTATAAGATGAATCCTAAAAAAAGACAATCAGGGAAACCCTGATTTTTGAAAAATGAGGTTAACCCCTTTCCTGACATGGAATAACTGGGAAGGCCGAATGCGCGATCAGCGACGCCACAGACGTCGATTTCGATTTGTGCTTGACACAACGGCCAAATCTTCTGTATTCCTCCAACCGAAAAGCGGGTTCCTTTCACCGGTCGCATGCCATACCCGGGGTGGGTGTGGCAATTCGCCACGCAAAAAAGGCTCTATAGCAGATCTTTTGGCTGCATAACAATGGTTTCCGTCAACTTTTTGTCACCCCATTCTTGCCCGCACAAACCAAATCACCCTATGATTTCAAACTCTTTGAAACACATGGATGCCACGGAATCATGGCATGACTTCTGCTTTCCAATGATCGATGCAGATTTTTTTGTAAGATGAGAGGGCACGAGGTGCGACTCTTTGGATGAGCGTCGATGATATTCTCAAAACGCAAGTCTAATTCGAACCCGAAAGAAGCGATTCTGAGGGGTGTCTATATCGCCAACTTGAGGGTCTCCGGGAAAAGAGTTGAGGATGACCGCTCGCTGAAACAGCCCCACCTGCACAGAAGACGTTTGTTGTTTACGGTCCTGCTGGCGGCGGTCTTCTGTTTTTTCCCCGGCCCGGGATCTTCCCTTCCTGAAAATGAAAAATCGTCCATGACGGCCGTGGTCCTGCCGCCAATCGAACCCGATGATTCCTTTTCCTATTCAGGGCCGGAAACGCCATGGCCTCTTCCGCTCTTCGACCTGGTCCGGGCAAGTACGGCAAGTGCGCTCCCGGGTATTCCGGACCAGGAGTTAACAGAACTCGGCGATCCCAATCTCATCGGGTACACCTTATTGGTTTCCCGGGACGATCCGGTCCGGCTCATATCGCTATTCGGTCTTGGCATAAGAAACATCGTGATCGATCCGGGGCATGGCGGAATCGACCCGGGCGCGGTGGGGGCCATGGGAACAAAGGAGAAAGAAATTACACTCGATGTGGCGCTCCAGCTCAAGAACAGATTGAGCCGTATCGGAGCTTACAATGTCCTGCTCACCCGCGAAAGCGACCGGACCATGCCTTTGGCCAAGAGGGTGCAATTTGCAAGAGACAATAGGGCGGACCTGTTTATTTCCTTGCACGTCAATGCGCTGCCCAATCAGTCAGTCAATGTCGTTGAGACCTACTACTTCGGGCCTCCACTGAGTGCCGAGACACTTCGGCTTGCTGAACAGGAAAACAAAGAATCCCACTATGCCGTACAGGAACTGAGCGCGATCATCCAGGATTTTGGAAACACCGTTAAACGTCAGGAATCAGCCATGCTCGCCGCCTCCATCCAGGAAAGCCTCTGCAGGAATGTAAAGAACCATGATGCCGGAGTGCTTGATGTCGGCATCAAGATGGCGCCGTTTGTCGTCCTCTCTCAAGTAGAGGCCCCAAGCGTGCTCGTGGAGATTTCCTGCCTCACGAAGGAGAAGGAAGAAGCGAAGTTGGCTTCAGAGAAATATCGTGAGGAAATTGCGTCTTTCTTGGAAGAAGGTATTCTCGGGTATTTGGGAAAACAACAATTTAACATCAGTAGGTGGGAAAGATGAATGCAAAACTGAAGAATGCGGAAAAAGAGTTTCTCAGCGTCGGTATCGACTTGGGCACTTCCAAGAGCGCCATTTCGGCGAGCAATGGCAACCGGAAATGGTTGGAGAGTTTTGTCGGATGGCCGAAAGATTTTATCGCCCTGAAAGTGGTGGGCAAACCGGTACTGTTCGGAAAAGACGCCTTGAAGAACAGATTGTCCCTTGAAATTTGCCGGCCGCTGGAACGTGGTGTCATCAAGGAAGGCTCCGCGCGAAGCGAAGCAGCGGTCAAGGAACTGATCGGCCACCTGATCCAGTTAGCCCGATCCGAGGACGGTTCTAAAAATATTCGGGCGGTGGTGGGAGTACCGGCAGAATCCCTCAAGGTCAACAAGCTGGCAATCAAGCGCGCCGTAGCGGATTTCGCAGATTCGATCATGGTGGTGTCGGAACCCTTTTCGGTAGCTTACGGACTCAACGCCTTGAACAACGCCATGGTCATCGACATAGGGGCGGGCACAATGGATTTTTGCATCATGCACGGGACAATTCCGTCTGAAGAGGACCAGAGGACGATATTTACCGCAGGCGACTACATCGACCAACAGCTGGAAAGCCTCTTGCACGAGCGCCACCCTGATGCCGATTTCACACTCAATATGGTTCGTTGTTTCAAAGAGCAACACAGTTTCGTGGGCGAACCCGGTGAGCCCGTGATGGTGGAAATACCGGTAGACGGCAAACCCACCATGCACGATGTCACCAGGGAGATGAAAGCCGCCTGTGAAAGCGTACTGCCAGGAATGCTCGAAACGACCCTTGAACTCATCGCGGGTTTTGATCCGGAGTATCAGAAAGGGATTCGAAACAATATTATCCTGGCAGGAGGGGGAAGTCAGATAAGAGGACTGCGCGAGTACCTCGAAGGGGCGCTTAGAGAGTACGGCCCCTGCTCTGTTCACTCTGTTGAAGATCCTCTTTTTGGGGGTTCCGACGGCGCCCTTGCCCTCGCCGTGGATATGCCTGACGAATACTGGGAGAATTGTTCGGTTTAGTTCTCACAAAACCCTCCACCTCTGACCCGAAGAGGTTCTCCCGATCCGGGGTAAGGAGGAGCATATCAGTGTTCAGTGTTCAGTGTTCAGTGTTCAGTGTTCAGTGTTCAGTGTTCAGAGTTCAGTGTTCAGCGTTCAGTGTTCAGCCGCCTGCAGACAACGCGGCAAGATTAATCGATATTCAGCGTTGAACCCCGTTCGAGGGGCCCACCTGAGGCCAGAGCCGTAGGGCGGGGTGAGCGAAACGAAGCCTTGCGATTTTACAGTTTGCCGGAATCGGTACGCACCGACCTTCCGCTCCCCTGCCAAGCCGTTCACAGCCTGTCTCAAGCAAAGGGGCCCGGTCCAGCAAAGGACCAGGCCCCTCATGTTATCTCCATTCCAACCTGCCACGAAGGAAAGTCAGTATCGACAAGCGCTGATGCGATAGAGCTATCCGGAAATTCCCGATTTTCGGACTGACACGAGTTACATCTGCGCGGCCGCAGCCTTCTTGCCCAGATCAAAGGCCTTCAGATTGCTCTCCAGAAAGGCCTTCTTGGTGGATGCGGCGATCGTCTCCTTCATCTTCTCTTCTGTCACGGGGAGTGAGTTTGTCGCGAACAAGGCCCCGAGCATGACCATGTTGAGGGAAAGAGCATTGCCCGCCTCTTCCGCAAGATCGTTTCCGCGAACGGCAATCACCTTTCCCACTTTGGCGGGGAGCTTTTTCAGAAACTCATCCACCTCAGGATATTTCCCCTGTCCCACAGCGACCGTAAAAGGAGGTTGGGGCTGGGAGTTGCTGATGACAAGGCTGTTCTTGTGGCACTTTCCGACGATGCGCATTGTCTCCAGCGGCTCGAAGCTCACCAGGACGTCCGCTTCCCCGGCCGAGACGATCGGACTCGTCACCTCCCCTATCAGCACGGCCGATTCGACAACCCCTCCCCTCTGCGCCATACCATGGATTTCACTCACCACGACAGGGATCCCCATGGAAAGCGCAGCCTGTCCGAGAAGGTTGGATGCCAGAAGGTTGCCCTGGCCGCCTACTCCTACGAAAATACATCTCTTTGTCTCCATGTGCTCCTCCCTCTTATCCTTTCACCGGCGTGATGGCATTCTCAGGACAGACCTGCGCACACACCGCGCAGCCGATGCATAGGTTCTTGTTGATGGCAACCCGGTCCCCTTCCAGGAACATGGCCGGGCAGGCAAGCGTGTTGATGCAGTCGCGATGGTTCTTGCACTTTTCCAGGTTGACCGTGAAGGGTTTTGCCTTCCTGCCTTTGCCGGTCGCTCTTGCGAAGAGAGGGCAGATCTCCTTGGAGATGATGACGGAGAGACCGTCGTATTCCTGAGTTGCCTTGACGGCTTCAATCGTCTTTTTTACGTTGAAAGGTTTCACGACATGAACGTCCTGAACTCCGCACCCCCTGACAACGGCCTCGATGGAGATCTGGGGCAGATTCACCCCGAGCGGGGTGGCATCCATACCCGGATGGGGCTGATGGCCGGTCATCGCGGTCGTCTCGTTGTCCAGGATGACCAGCGTGAACTTGTGATTGTTGTGGACGGCATTGACCAGACCCGTGATCCCGGAATGGAAAAAGGTGGAGTCTCCGATAAAGGCTGTCACCTTCTGATCCGTGGATCGGGAGAACCCGCAGGACGAGCTGACCGATGAACCCATGCAGATGACGAAATCCGCCATGGAGATCGGGGGCAGGAGCCCAAGGGTATAACAGCCGATGTCGGTCGGGTACACCGCGTCTTTGCCGTAGACCTGTTTTATGGCATAGTAGGTCGCCCGGTGCGGGCAGCCCGGGCAGAGTGTGGGCGGTCTGCCGGGGAGAGCCGGAAGATCCGAGGTGTCCACCGGGCTCTTCCACGCATAATCCACCCCGAAGAATGTGGACATGGCCTCTCTCACCATGCGCGGGTCGTACTCGAAAAGCTTCGAGAGCTTGCCGACACCCTTCCCCTTGATGGGAATGGTGATACCGTTCTCCTGCGCAATGGATCGGATCTCGTTCTCGAAGATGGGCTCGAGCTCCTCAACCACGAGGACCTTGTCGACCTGCTTCAGAAATCCGAGGATTGTCTCTTTGGGCATGGGCCAGGAGAAACGCAGCTTCAGGAAGGAGACTTTGTCCTTGATCCCGAGATCGGTCACCGCATCCCATGCGTAATCCACGGCCACACTGTTGGCCACTACTCCCCACTTGCCTTTCCCCACAATCTCGTTGTAGGGCGACTTCTCCGAGATCGCAAGGGCGCGATCGTTCTTCTCCAGGAGCTCCTTGTGAAGCTGTCTTGAAACCGCCGGGACACAGACAAAGTGGAAAGGGTTCTTCTTGAAAAATCCCTTGGGCTTTCTTTCCTTCATGGGCCCAAGCTTCACCGCCCCTCTGATATGCGCCAGCCGTGTGGTTGTCCTCACAATGACCGGGACCTCCAGTTGCTCGGACAGATCGAAGGCATACACGACCATGTCCTTCATCTCCTGGGGGGTGGTCGGCTCCAGCATGGGAAGGCCCGAGAGCCTTGCGTAGTAGCGATTGTCCTGCTCATTCTGGCTGGAGAAAAGGGACGGATCGTCCGCATTGATCACCACCATTCCCCCCTTGACGCCGGTGTAGGCGAGAGTCATCAGGGGGTCGGAGGCCACGTTCAACCCCACGTGTTTCATGGTGACCATGGTCCTTACACCGCTGACTGCCGCACCCGCGCCCACCTCCAGAGCAACCTTTTCATTTGTCGAATATTCGAAATAGAGATCGGTTTCCTTGCTGATGGCAAAGAATTGCTCAGGGATTTCCGACGAGGGTGTTCCCGGATAGCAGGTCGCAAATGCCACCCCTGCCTCGAGGGCCCCACGGGCTATCGCCTCGTTGCCTAGTAGGAGCATCTCCTTTCCAGGAGCATCTTCGAGTAACTTGTGCATCTTGCCCTCCTCTTATTTATGGTCTCGATTAGTACCAGCTCAGCCACGAAGTCACAAAGGCACAAAGAAAGAACATGAAACCCAAAATGGCACATGGGAGCCTTTGGGTGCGCCTCAACCGAAACGGTTTCACGAGAGTGGAATTCAATCTTTGTGGCTTAGTGCCTTTGTGGCTGATCACCACGTTATAGTTTGAAGCTTTCGGAAAATCCCGCGTATTTCTTGCGCAGTTTCGGTTTCTCGATCTTGCCTGTGGGGTTTCTCGGCACATCATCAAAGAAGAGCTTCCTGGGTCTCTTGTACCTCGGCAAGGCCTCACAGTATTTGTTCACTTCAGCTTCGGTCATTTCTTTCCCGGGTTTGGGTTTGATGATGGCCGCCACGATCTCTCCGAGACGTTCATCAGGGATGCCGATCACTGCGGCATCCTGGATCTTCGCATTGGCCATGAGGAAACTCTCGATCTCCACAGGGAAGATATTCTCCCCGCCGGTAATGATGATGTCCTTTTTCCTGTCCACGATCCAGATGAATCCATCCTCGTCGAACCGGGCCATGTCCCCTGTGAGAAGCCAGCCGTCCTTCAGAGTATTTCGAGTCGCTTCAGGATTCTTGTAGTATTCTTTCATAACGCCGGGGCCTTTGATCGCCAATTCCCCGGAGCTGCCTCTCGGGACATCCTTGACCTGATCGTCCACAATGCGGCATTCCCAATCGAACCCGGGAAGACCGATGGCCCCCACCTTGTGAAGATTTTCCATACCAAGGTGGACGCAACCCGGGCCCGTGGATTCGCTCAGCCCATAGGTGGTGTCATAGTCATGGCGAGGGAAAACCCGCTTCCAGTTGTTGATCAGGCTCGCCGGAACAGGCTGGGCTCCGATATGCATAAGCCTCCACTGATCCAGCCTGTAGTCTTTCAGCGCGATTTCCCCTCTTTCGATGGCCACCAGGATGTCTTGCGCCCAGGGCACCAGGAGCCAGACAATAGTGCACTGCTCCTCGGAAACGGCCTCGAGTATCCACTGGGGTTTTATGCCTTTTAAGATGACCGCCCTTGCGCCGACGATGAAGTTGCCGAACCAGTGCATCTTTGCCCCGGTGTGGTAGAGGGGGGGGATGCATAGAAAGTTGTCTTTGTGAGTCTGATTGTGATGGCGGTTTTCCAGGACACAGGAAAATTCGAGATTCCTCTGGGTCAGAAGGATCGGCTTGGGCCTGCCTGTAGTGCCCGATGTGAAATACAGGGCCGCGTCGTCCAATAGGCCGACCGAAACGTCAGGCGGAGCGGTTGACGCCTCACGAATGAAAACGTCGAAGTGCTCGGCATATTTCGGCATCATGTTCGTGGGGCCCAGAAAGACAAAGTCTTTGAGGCCTCTCAGATCGGGTTGGATGGCATCCACCCGTTCGATGAAATCTTCCCCGAAGAGGATCGTTCTCGCCTCGGCGATTTCCACGCAATACCGGATATCCTCTGCCGTGAAGCGGAAGTTGAGGGGCACCGCCCAGGCGCCTGTCCGGAGAATCCCGAAATACGCGGGCAGCCATTCCAGGCAGTTCATCATCAGATGGACGACCTTGTCTCCCTTCCCAACCCCTTTCGCAATCAGCGCATTGGCCACCTTGTTCGCAATCTCATCGAACTGTTTCCAGGTGATCTCTCTTCTCTTCCCCGTAGCCCCGTCTCTCTCCACCAGGGCCGTCTCGTTTCCGTACATTCTGCCATTACGCGCAAGGATCTCTCCGATGATCATAGCCAGCCCCCAAAAGCTAGATTTTAGCTACAAAGTGACCATAGAAGATGAACAAAGGATTGTCAAGCAAAATAGCGCGGCTGCCGGAGCGGGATCCTGTTCGTAACCTATTGCCTTATCAGCTACTTTCAGGATATGGCTTTGGCGATGTGAGCCTGAACAAGGGGAAGGAAAGGCGAGTCCTTGTACTTTGCTGCAAATTCCTTCAGGGTCTCTTTCGATTTTTCGGTTTGCCCTGTGAGCCTGTAAACCCGGGACAGGCTGAGGGCCGCGAGCTCTGCTGAAGGGTTCTCCGGATTGGACATAATTCTCTTCAGCATCTCCAGCGCCTTATCGTTCTCTCCCATCTCTTCATAGCAGCCTGCCAGGGCGAGCATGGCGAAGGACCGGTAAGGGCTGTCCCCGTCCGTCTTCTCCAGAAACTGCAGGTACAGGGGAACGGCCTCGCTATACTTCTTTTCCATGAACTTGAGATGGGCCAGTTCGGGTCGTGCCAACCGCCCCGCCTGGGAGAGGCTGTATTGATCGATGACCGTCCTGAAGGATTCCTGGACGCCCTGCAGCTTCTCAGGATCCTCTTTCGGATAAAGGCTCTTCTCCAGGGCATAGTACGCCTCGCTATATGCGGACTGCCCTTTTTTCTCCACATGTCCGAGGTAGCCCCACACAACGAGGTAAACGACAAGGAGACCGACAAATGCGCCACCGGCATATTTGAACGGTTTCGCATGATCCCGCACGTACAGCATGGTGCGTCCTGAGAAAGTCAGGAATTCGTCCTCGCTCTTGAGGAGCTCTTTGCGCGATATCTTCTTTGCTGACGCCATTCGATTCTCCACTTTCCATTTTAGTAGGGCCAAAAGTCCCTGACTATCAAGTTGCTCAAAAACGTCCAGATGAAAGGCGCCCGATGTCCTGAGAAGTGCGACGTACATGGTAGTACGTCGCAATGACTAAGGATGAGGGCAACGCCGCTCGAAGATCCCGCCGCCTTTTGCGCGGGGAGATGGGCGTTTTTCAGCAACTTGATATTGGTGACAAAAAAGGCCAGTGAAGTCAAGGCAAAAAGACCGGTTGTCTTTCTTCTCGAGAACCCTTAATGTGATTACTTTGCTGCACAGTTATTAAAGCCCCCTTGGCTCCGGCATACGATGACATACACTGAGACGTTCCTTAATTTCCTTCATTCAGTACCTGACCCTCTCGCCTACCTTTTCCTGGGCCTGAGCTCTTTTGTGGAGAATGTCTTTCCTCCTATTCCGGGGGACACCATCACGGCATTCGGTGCTTTTCTGGTTGGAATCGGGAAACTCAGCTTCGTCGGGGTCTATGCGTCTACCACCCTTGGAAGCATCGGTGGTTTTCTCTCTCTTTTCAAAATCGGCGGCTGGCTTGGAAGACATTTCTTCCTGACAAACGATTACAGGTTCTTCAAGGCAAGCGCCATCCTGAAGGCTGAGCAGTGGTTTGAGAAATACGGGTACTTCGTCATAGGCATGAACCGCTTCCTTCCAGGTGTGCGCTCGGCAGTAGCCCTTGCTGGAGGAATCTGCCGGCTGAATGGATACTGGGTAGCCATTCTGGCCTTCATCAGTTCCGCCATGTGGAATCTCATCTGGATCCTTTCCGGGTATCTCCTGGGCAGCAACTGGCCCGTGGTGGAATCCAGGCTGTCGGCCATCCTGCTGAAGTTCAATACCGCTGTCGTGGTTGTTCTCGCTGTTTTCATCCTTTTCGCGGTGTGGAGGCACAGAAGGGGCAGGAAGAAGATGGAGTAATTTGCGACTTTCTTTTTTTGGCGGCCATGATATATCATATGTGACAGAACAGAACAGGGCGGTACTCAAGAATGAAAGAAATGGCTCCAGGTAAACGAGAAATCAACTACCTCAGGATCTCGATCACTGATCGCTGCAATCTTCGCTGCATATATTGCATGAATGAGGAGGGAATCAATTTCCTGGCCCACGACGAAGTCCTCTCCTATGAGGAGATTCTTCACCTCGTAAGAGTCTCCGTCCAGGGCGGCATACGGAAGGTCAGGCTGACCGGGGGGGAGCCGCTCGTCAGAAAAGGATTCATTCCTTTTCTTGAGAAGCTTTCCGGGATTCATGAACTGGACGAAATCACTCTCACCACAAACGGAGTTCTGCTGGAGGAATACGCGGAGGCCATACGGAACTGCGGCATCTGCAGGCTGAACATCAGCCTCGATTCACTGAAGGCGGAGCGCTTTCACGGGATCACGAGGCGCGACTGCTTCGACAGGACCCTTGCAGGAATCCACGCTGCCGAGCGTGCCGGGTTCGACCCGATCAAGATCAACGTGGTCGCCATGAGGGGAATCAATGATGACGAGCTCGTTGATTTTGCCAGGCTGACAATGGAAAAACCCTACCACATCCGTTTTATCGAATTTATGCCCATGGGCGACTCAAATGGATGGGAGCAGAAAAGATTCATACCCACCGAGGAGATTCATCAAAGGATCAAGGTTCTGGGCCCGCTGAACCCATTGCCGAACCACAGACTGGACGGCCCGGCTTCCCGATACAAGATCGAGGGGGCAACCGGCGAGATCGGCTTTATCGGCCCGCTGAGCCATCATTTCTGTGACCGATGCAATCGTCTTCGCCTGACCGCCGATGGACAATTGAGAGGATGCCTCTTCTCGGACTCCGAAATCGACGTCAAAACCCCGATGAGAGAAGGTCGTCCGGATTCCTTCCTTCTCGAACTCATCCGGCAGGCCATTCGAAGCAAGCCCCTCGATCACGGTTCACTCGAGGCAAAGCCCAAGAAGTGCGTACGGCCCATGTCCGCCATCGGAGGGTAGGCATTGATCATTTGGCATTGATCATTTTTCATTGAACATCGGAAAACAAAAACCGGTCACTTCGACCCTGGGGCGGAATACCGGTTTTGTTCTTATTGGGTTCAAATGTGTAAAATGATCAATGACCAATGTCAAACGATCACTTCTCTTCCAGACTGCTTACCGTGAAGCCTGGGGGTTTGTCGATGGTGAACACCTCATCGGGAACAGGCCTGTTAAAGACCATCTTCTCATTTTTCAGCAAAAGCTTTCCTCGGGATTTTCTGTGATCCACTTCCACCTCGCGGGCATAGAAAATCCCGTCGCTTTCCACGAAATCCGAGAACATCAAAGCAACCTGCTGCGGCGGCAGCAGTACCCGTTCAGGGTGCAAAGTCTCAGGGCCGAGTTGAATGGTCTCAACCTTTTCATTGCCGGCCCCGTAAAGATCGATTCGTTGCGGACCGGGCGAGAGGACTTTGCTGTGCGGGGAAACGGTCGGATAGCCCCTTAGAGCGGACCAGATCAGGTCCGGGCTCAAGGGTCCTGGAAGAAATCTGGACAGGGCCTCGGGTGTAAAGTCTCCGACATAGAGGGTGGAATCCTGAAAGGAAAGCACCTCCAGTTTTCCTTGATCGATCAGGATGTGGAGAATGGGCTGGCCCCATCCGTGAGTGACTTCGATCTTGATCCTGAAAGGGTCCTTCGAACCGGCAATGACGATTCCCGATTGCTCCTCGCCATACCAGTTCCTCATGAACAGATTTCCGCGCGTATAGAAAGAGGAAACCTTCCCCTCCTGTCCCTGCAGCCGGGAGAGAGCCTCCTCCACCTGACGCTCACCCATGGGGGGCCCGGCAGGCGGTCCCTTGAGCGCCGCACAACCGGCCAGGAACATGATCAGGAAAGCGATCGGCAACAGGCCGGAAACGGCCTTTAACGGACTACTCCACAGGGGCAGCGGGATCCTTCTCCGGTATTCCATTGTTCGGTCTTCCAAGATGCCCTTTTATTGGGCACTTTAGCTCTACGAAAAGGTTGATGAGGGGATGAAGGTGGCCCTGGGGCAACGGCTTTTGTTCTTGTGAAAGAGTGAGCACCCCATGGCCGGCCACTGCTCCATTTCATAGAGCCAGGTGTTCCTACTTGAGGAGATGCTGAACCTTCTCGATTTTTTTCTTGATCTTCTCCGGCTCAGGGTGGTTGAGGGAGTTCGCCTTTTCATACATCTCGCGGCATTTCGAGTACTGTTTCTTCATGAAATAAGCATCTCCCAGATGCTCTGCAATGGTGGGATCGTTCGGAAGCAGGTTAACGGCTCGCTGCAAATGTCGGATTGCATCCTCGAACTTGCCTTGCTGGTAATAAACCCACCCGAGACTATCGACGATGTATCCGCTGTCGGGCTTGATGGCGAGTGCCTTTTCCACGAGATGCTTCGCCTCATCAAGCTTGATTCCCTGTTCCGCATAGGTGTACCCGATGTAGTTCAGGGCATCAGCGTGATCCGGGTCGAGTTCGAGAACCTTTCCCATCTGGGCAACGCACTCTTCTTTTTTTCCGGCCTTGTCGAGAACAACGGCGATCTTGAACAGGATTTCCGTATTATCCGGCGCTTCATTTAACCCGGCATTCAAGACCTCGAGGGCTTTATCATACTGTTTCTGCCCTTCAAGAATGGACGCCGACATCAGATAGAGTTCCGGCTTTTCCTTTTGGATAGAGATTGCGTCCTTGAGGACGCGGAGGGCCTCCTCATGCTTTTCCTGGCTCTCCATGATGTAGGCGACGTGGATCCTGGCATTGATGTAAAGTTCGGATTGCGTTTGCATCTGTTCGAAATGATGCAAAGCCTTTTCCAGATCTCCCTTTTCTTCATACGCCGTAGCCAGATAGTAACGGGACTTTTGATCCTGCGGGAAAGCGGAGACGATCAATTCGAGTTCCGCGATGGATTCATCCACCTTGCCCTGGCGAAGATAGATGAGACCAAGGGCTTGCCGACCGGGGTCGCCCGGCTTTGAACCCTTTTCGATCTCCTTCATGTGCTTTCGTGCCTTCTCCTCCTGGCCCAGGGAGAAGAGGACATTGATGAGTCTCTCGCGGATGATGGTGTTGGTCGGATAATAACTCAGGAGTCTTTCGTACACCTCTACAGCCTGGTCGTACTTTTTCTCCATCTGGTACATGCTTCCGAGGTCGAAAAGAGCGGGCTCCATGACCTTGTTCAGTTTCAAAGCCTCATTGTAGCTCTTCTCGGCATCCCGGAAATTTTTCGATTCGAGATGAATCCTCCCGAGGTAATAATGCGCGATCACAAGCTTGGGATCATGCTCAATCAGCTTTTCCAAGTGTTCATGCGCATTCCGATACTCCTTCTCCCTGATAAGGATGGCCACCAGAAAGAGCCTGGATCGATGGTTTGCGGGATCGAGCGCGAGGATCTCCTCATACGCCTTCTTGGCCGACTCATCGTCACGGGAAAGAGTGAATATCTCGGCCAGCAGAACGCGGCAATCGATATCACCGGGTACCAGTTCGATACATTTGCGGGCATGTTCCGCCGCATTCCCATACTCTTTCATCTCTCTCTGGAGAACGGCCATTTCCCTGTGCAGATACACCGATTCCGGATTGTGCTCCAGCGCTCTCTCCAGATGGCTCCTTGCCTCTTCAAAATTCCCCTCTGCTGCATCAAGAGAGGCCCGGGTGAATTCGGCATATGCGGTTTGAAGCTTGTCTCTATCAACAGGTCTGACCGCGGCCTTGTCATGAATCACCCCCTGCTGTTTTCCCGGTCCCCCTGCGCAGGAACCGAACAGAGGAATCAGCAGGAAGAGGATGAATGCTGCCGCCGGTCTCGGTTGAAAAATATTTGAAGTCAGGGAGGTCACGGCGCCGCATGCCTTCGCAGCGATGTCTCCGAAAAACAGACGGGAATTACCTGATGAAGTTTCCAAAATTCTCCTCGAAATTAGGTATTTCTTCTTTTAACCAATTCTTGATATTGCGGATGATCCTCTCCTGGATCTGGCGAGCCCTTTCCCTGGAAATACCGTACTTATCCCCGAAATCCTGAAGGGTCATCGGTTGCTCGGCCATAATCCGGTTATCGAAGATATCCAGTTCCTTTCCTGTGAGCCGCTCCCGGTACTCTTTAAGCTTCTCCAGCAGGATGCGCCTGTTTTCCTGGATAGAGAGCTGTTCGTCAACCGCCGCTGTCGTGTCAGGAATGAAGGAGCCATACACTTCCTTGCCTTCCTCGCCCACCGGAGCATTGAGGGAAACCTCGCCGCCTCCGAGGCGCTGACTCATTTCCTCCACCTCCTTTTCCCGCACATCCAGCCTCTCGGCAAGCAGCTTCGTCTCCGGGTTGAATCCCTGGGCGATAAGCCTGTCGCGTTCCTTTGCGAGATTGAAGAAGAGCTTCCGCTGGGTCTGCGTGGTCCCGATCTTCACCAGCTTCCAATTCTCCATAATGAACTTGAGCATATACGCCTTGATCCAGAAGGATGCATAGTAGGAGAACTTGATCCCGCGGTATGGATCGAATTTCCCCACTGCCTGGAGCAGCCCGACGTTTCCTTCCTGGATGAGATCCAGGAGACTCCTTGTCCAGTATCGGTGAAAATCCATCGCGATTTTGACGACCAGCCTCAAATTGGATGTCACCAGCCTGTACGCGGCATGCTTGTCCTTTTTCTCCCTCACCCGGATCGCAAGTTCCGTCTCCTCTTCCCGCGTGAGAAGCTTGTAATTCTTGATCTCCATCAGATAGATCTGGAGCGGATCATAAGGAACGAGACCCCTCTCCTTGACCGGAACAGCCGAAACCAGATCCGCTTCCTGAGCAGGGGCGCGGCTTTCCTTCTCGGTCGTGCTCTTGGCCTTCTTTGTCTTCACAGGAGTCTTTCTCTTTTCTTTCTTGGCCATTGTCTTTACAAGCCCTCAGGGGATGTTCTCATCCTTCTTGTATTCTTATGATCTCCACTCTTCCTGCTCCCTGAACTTGTCTTCATCTCTCGGCTTTGGCGCATGGCCGACACATGGGGCATGACAGAGGAATCAGGCCGGGGTAACCCGCAGATACCTTTTCTTCCCTGCCCTCAAGAGAATGGCGTTGTTTTTCAAATCGTTCTTCCCGATGATCCGGTCGAAGACCTCCAATCTCTCGCCATTCACATATCCTCCGCCCTGAGCGATCAAGCGCCTCGCCTCTGCGCGTGTTTTACAGAGATGGACCTTTTCGAACAGTTGAAAGGCAGGAATCCCCTCCTCCAGTTCTCCTGCGGCTATCGCATAGGTCGGCACGCCTTCGCTGTAGTCGGAAGCCTCTATCCCGAACAGCTGACGCGCAGCGTCCCGTGCCGCGTCGGCCTCTTCCCGGCCATGGCACAGGCTGGTGGCCTCATAGGCGAGGATTTCCTTCGCATGCTTGATTTCCTCGCCCGGCAGGGAGCCAAGCCGTTTGACCTCATCCATGGGGAGAAAAGTGAAAAGCGCAAGGAATCGCATGACATCCCTGTCGTCCTGATTGATCCAATACTGATAATACTCATAAGGGGATGTCTGTTCGCGGTCCAGCCACACTGCGCCTTTGTGAGTCTTTCCCATTTTGATGCCGGAGGAGGTTGTGATGAGCGGGAATGTCAGGGCAAATGCCGTTTCCCCCTCCAACCTGCGGATAAGATCGACACCCGCCAGGATATTCCCCCATTGGTCATTGCCGCCCATCTGAAGCCTGCAGCCGTACTGTTTGAAGAGATGCCAGAAGTCGTATGCCTGGAGAAGCATGTAGTTGAATTCGATAAAGCTGAGCCCCGCCTCCAGCCTGATCTTATAACTCTCGGCGGCAAGCATCCTGTTCACGCTGAAGTGACGGCCTATGTCCCTGAGAAAATCTATGTAATTGAGCCCGGTAAGCCAGTCCGCGTTATTGACCATCAGGGCCTTTTCCCGGCTGAAATCGATAAATCGGGACAACTGCGCCTGGATATTCTTCGCGTTTTGATCGATCTCCTCTCGTGTCATGATGGGGCGTGTCTCGGTCTTTCCGCTCGGATCTCCTACGAGAGTAGTGCCCCCGCCGACCACTGCGATAGGCCTGTGGCCTGCCCGCTGCATGTGCGCCAATGCCATGATGGGGACCAGACTTCCCACATGGAGGCTGCGGCCTGTGGGGTCGAACCCGATGTAGCATGTCGCTTGCTTCCGGAGCAGCTCTCGAAGCATCTCCTCATCGGAAACCTGTTCGACAAAACCCCGTTCCAAGAAAGTGTCAAAAACAGTCTCCAATCAGTTACCCTCCACCCGGTGTCGGAAGTCCTCAGGAATACTTATTCTCACCACCTGTCCGGCGCTGCCCAGGGTCTTGACCCTGCGGCCGTTCCATTCAAGGTCGATCCCCCCCGCGTTCCCGATAATGAGATAGAACCCTTTGGAGGCTGTCCACTCGGGTTGGTGCCCGGGCTGGAACATGTACTCCCTGGGGGTTAAATCATCGACGTAGATCTTCACCCAAGTCCTGGCGCTCACTTTTCCCTTGAGCATGTGCGGCCCAGGTATCGGGTCCGTCTCGCCCGCGGAAGCCGGGACCGGTTCAGGGGCAGGTCTCTCCTCCGGCATGCTTTCCACGATTTCGGGGGAAGAGACGGAAGGCGGCGCCGCCACAACAGGCAGTGCGGTCCGCTCTTCGGCTGCCTGCCGAACCGCGGCCGCGCTTGAAGTGGCGGAGGCAGGATCCTTTTCCGGTTCGGCAACCATCGGGGGTTTCGCCTGTGAGGGGGTCAATGCCTGTTCCAGGGGAACGTAGGTCTTCCACAATGCGAAAACCGCGGCTGCGGCGACTATGCAAAGGATAAAAAACGGTCCTTTTCGCCTGTGCCGGAGGGGTTCAGGAGGAGTGCGAAGCAACTCTCCTCTCAGGACCGGCTTCCTGCCATAGAGCTCAAGGATGCTGGTGGCATCCATGGAAAGAGCCTTGGCATAGGTTTTCATAAAACCCCTGGCAAATGCCGGAGAGGGAAGGCTGTCCCAGGCCTCGTTTTCTATTGCCTCGATTACGGAGGGTCTGAGCCTGGTGGTCTCCGCCATGTCCTGATACGTGAGACCTCTTTTCTCCCGTTCTTCTCTCAGGATCCGGCCGGGACCCTGCCCTTCGTTCTTTTTCTTTTCGTCCTCTTCTTTCATGGAGAGCTGAAGCACTCCTTGCCGCCTAGAATGTGATCTGAGTATACGATCTCTCTCTCAATTCCTTGATCCACGACATGTACCTGCTGTTGACTTCCTCTTTGTATATCGCCGAATATATCGCGTCTTTCACCTCATCCAAACCCTTTGCGTCACCCCCCTCTTTTTCGAGGAGCTTGATGATCTGGATGCCGTTGTTCCTTTGTATGAGGCCGCTGGTTCCGCCGACAGGCACGTCGATCAGTACTTTCTGCAAATCCGGTTCCAACTGTGAAATTCTGAAAGAACCAAGTTCCCCGCCCTCTGCGGCGCCCGGCCCGTCGGAGTGTGTTTTCGCCAGCCCTCCAAAGTCCTCCCCCTTTTTCAGGAGTGTCAGGATCTCCTCTCCCTTACTGAGAAGCCTTTCGTTCTCCTCCTGCCCCGAGCCCTTGCGAATGAGGAATATTCCTGCAAGCCGGACCTTTACATCTCCGGCGTATCGAGCCTTATTTTCTTCGTAATACTTCTTGATCCTGTCCTCGGTGATGATGATTTTCGACTTCACCTCGGAATTGATCAGGTACATGCGCTCAAGATCCTTTTTCACCTTCCCCAGGAACTTTTCATAGGGTATCCCTTCCTTCTGGAGACCGGCCACAAGATCCTCCTGGGTCCACCCATTCTCGCTCTTCATGCTTTCAATGGCTTCATCTATCTGCTTTTGAGTCACCCTGATACCCAGTTCCTTGATCTTCGCTTCGGCAATCTTCTCATCTATCATGAGTTCAATGATCTGCTGCCGCGCACTGAGGAAAGCCTGTTCGTTCCTGTCTCTGAGTTGGACCGGGGTCATTCCGGTCATCTCCTTGATCCTCGTGTTCAGCTCGTGAAGGGTGATAACCTCATTATTCACGACGGCAACGATCCTGTTCAGCGGTTCCGCGGCAAGAAGAAGAGAAGGGACCGCCAGGAGGGAAAACGCCATCACGCAGATCTTCATCATTCTCGGTACTCTCATTTAAGCCCACTCCAACTTTTCCAAAAGATCCTGATTGATGCTCACGGGAAACACATCCCTGATCTTCTTCAGCCATTCACTGAAGAATTCTTCCCATCTTTGAGAAAAGAGCTTCCTCTCGATTTCGGATGCAACTTCCGGCAAGAAATGGGCCCCCTCAGGCCGCTTTGAAACAACTTGAAATATGTGGAACCCGTAAGAGGTCTCCACGATGGGGCTGAGCCGTCCGACAGGGAGGGAAAAAATAACCTTTTCAACTTCCTCTTCCATTTCACCCTGCCTGATCCAACCAATCTCTCCTTTCATTTTCCCATCCGGAGCAATGGAATGGTGCAACGCGAGCTCTTCCATTCTTTCTCCTTCACTCAATCTCCTGAGAAGACCCTGCGCCTCCCTTTTCGTACGTGTGACCACCTGTCTGACTTTGACCATAGGCGGATTCTTGAATTCATGGGAATGGATGTCAAAGTAAGCTCTGATTTCCTGAGTCGTAGGGGGAGGTACGCTTTGCAAAACGCTTTCGATGATCTTCCGGGTCAGGATCTGGTCTCTTAGCCCTTCTTTCCATTCCTCCAGACTGATGCACCGCTTGAGAAGGATCTCCTGGAAATCCGCCTGCTCATAATCCTGCCGGATCTCCCTGACCACGGAGTCAATCTCTTCCTGGGAGACGGTGATTCCTTTTTCACGGCCGTACTCAAGAACAAGAAGATGATCCACAATCCTTTCCACCAGAATCCGCCGCAATTGCGCCTTGTCTTCGGATACGATTTCCTGGTCGGCGACGAGCCGCCTCATCTCTCGCTTGAGTTGTTCCGCGGTCAAACTCCGCTTTCCTACCGTCACGATCGCTTTGTACTCATCTCTGTCGTATAGCCCGCAGGCTGAAGCCATAACCGAAACGAGCAGCAGAAGCAAAAGGCAAAGATGCCTTGCCGGTTCCCAGACTTTTCGATCCTCTGAGCAAAAAGACTTGGATTTCGTAGATGTTGCGAGCCTGCGGTTTCTCACCTCCCGTGAAACCGGACCATGAACGGCCTTGCAGGGCACTATGGCATTGCCTCTCATATCTGGCTCTGGCAGGGATATCCTGAACCTTGGTAGATTATCAGGAACGCCCGAATTTGCAAGGATATTCTTGGTTCTCCCGTCTTCGGCGAAGATCTCCGGTGTTTTATCAGGCTGTTGAACCTATCAGACCGGCGATCGCCCTCTTTGCCTCAGCCAGCCCCTCGAGAGGATTGGGGATGCGGGTTTTGATCTTCACCTTCCGATCCGAAAGGAACTGAAACTTCCGCGGTTGAGCGGCGATCTGCCGGATCAGGACATCGGGCCGAACATCCGTGTCCGGGGAAAAGGTGAGGATCAGCCCCTCATGGTTGACATCCAGCCTGAGGATGCCTCGTTTCTTCAGGAGAAGTCTGACCGCCATGACCTGCATCAGGTTGGCAGCCTCCTTGGGAAACGGTCCGAACCTGTCGTTCATTTCTTCCTGTATCGCATCCAAATCAGGTTCTTCCCTCAGAGACGAGAGCCGCCTGTAGAGATTCAGTCGCAGGTCCGCATCCACGATATAGTCGCTCGGGAGGTAGGCGGGGATGTTGACATTGATCTCCGGATTTATCTCATCGTGCCATTCCTCGCCCTTGATCTCTGCGACAGCCTGCTCCACCAGCTTGAGATAAAGCTCATACCCGATGGCGCTGATATGGCCCGTCTGGGAGAAACCGAGGATATTGCCTCCCCCCCTGATCTTGAGGTCGTGCATCGCCAACTGGATCCCTGCGCCCAGATGGGAGAACTCCATCAGTGCGCGAAGCCGCTTCTCGGCATCCCTGGTGAGATGGCCCTCAGGGGAGACCAGAAGGTAGGCATAGGCCATTTCGCTCGATCTTCCGACCCTCCCTCGCAACTGGTAGATCTGGGAGAGACCGAAACGGTCCACCTCGTTGATGATGATGGTGTTGACCGAAGGGATGTCAAGGCCGGATTCGATAATGGTCGTGCACACCAGCACATCCACTTCCCTTCTCAAGAACCGAACCATGGTGTTCTCGAGATCTTTCTCCTTCATCTGGCCGTGCGCGACGGCAAAGGTGGCTTTTGGGACAACTTCCTTCAGTTTGCGGGCCATGGCTTCAATCGTCTGCACCCGGTTCTGCACAAAAAACACCTGCCCGCCTCTTTCCAGCTCCGACTCGATGGCGTGTGCGATGGTGTTCTCTTCAAACGGGCAGAGGTGTGTTTGAATGGCCAGTCTTTCTTCCGGAGGGGTCTCGATCACGCTCAGGTCGCGGATGCCGAAAAGCGAGATCTGGAGGGTCCGGGGTATGGGGGTCGCGGTAAGGGCCAGCACGTCGATGAGGGCTCTGTACTTCTTGAGTGCCTCTTTCTGTTTTACCCCGAAGCGCTGCTCCTCATCAACGACCAGGAGCCCGAGCTCCTTGAAGGCGACGTCTGCCTGGAGGAGCCTGTGCGTACCGATGAGGATATCGATCCGGCCCGCCCGCACCTTGGCCAGGATCTCCTTTTGCTCCGCCCTGGTCTTGAAGCGGCTCAACACACCGATCCTGATGGGATGGAGAGACATTCGCCTGGAGAAGGTCTCGTAATGCTGCTCGGCCAGGACGGTGGTTGGAACGAGCACCGCCACCTGCTTGCCGTCCATGACCGCCTTGAAAGCTGCCCGGATCGCCACCTCTGTTTTCCCGAAACCGACGTCTCCGCAAACGAGCCGGTCCATCGGCCGCTCCGACTCCATGTCGCCGAGGACGTCGTCGATTGCCTTGACCTGGTCCGGAGTCTCCTCGTGTTCAAAGGCAGCCTCAAACTCTCGGTAGACGTGATCGGGGCCTGAATAGGCAAACCCCTTTCTGTACTTGCGAATCGCATAGGTGTCCACGAGTTGCTTCGCAATCTCCCGGATGGATTTCTTGGCCTTCTGTTTGGCCACGTCCCACGAGCGGCCTCCCAGTTGATCCAGCATGGGGTTGCCGTCATCGGGCCCTACATATTTCTGAAGAATGCTGATCCTGTCTGCGGGGACGTAGAGCCTGTCGTTCTGAGCGTATTCCACAATGATGAAGTCGTTCGCCTTCTGCTCCACCTCCATTTTGCACATGCCGCCGTAGCGGCCGATACCGTGCTCCTCATGTACGACAAGATCCCCCTTGCCGATCTGGCTGAGGCTCGTCCAGCTCGGCTTCCGATCTCCGGCCTTTGCCTTGGAGCGCGGTCTCTTTGTTCCGAAGATCTCATCCTCGCTGATGACGTACAGCCCGAGCTCGGGCCAGGCAAACCCTTTTGTCAGCCGCCCCATGCAGATGGTGATTCCCCTGCCCGGAGACACGTCGCTCCAGCGCTGCACCATCTCCTCTGCGGTGACTTCATAGTTCTTGAGGATCTCCCTCAAGCGATTGGCCTGCTGCTCGGTCCTGCAGACGAGCACTACCCTTGCACCCTGTTGAATCCACCCGGAGAGCCGGTTGGCAAACGGCGCCATGGAGACCCTGCCTCTTCCCTCCATGGTCACGGCAAGATCATCCTGAATGGAGAGATCCCCGGCGATCCGGAAAACAGGCGATGATTCCTCCCGGGACTCCAGATCGACCTCTGTGAATTGCAGTCTCTGGAAGCTGCTCAACGCTTCCTTGATCTCTTCAGTGTCAATGAGAACGGACTCAATTTCGGGAAAAGGGGTTTTGTTCTCTTCGGCTTCAAGGCGGTATCTTTCCACGTCTCTCATGAACCTGGACCCGAAGTTGTCCATTTCTGCAAGGATCTGCCGGTTTTCCATGAGAATCAGCAGCCCCTCTTTCGGCAGGTAGTCGAAGAGTTTGTCGGGCCGCGCATAGAAATGGTTCAACCAGGCTTCCTGGCCCGGAAAGGAGGTGATTTCGGAGATCAGTCCGGGCAGCCTGCCCATGGACCTCGCGCGCTGCACATTTTCCGGTTCGAAAATGATCTCTCCCGCCGGCAGGATCACCGCTTCCTTCAGGTTCCTGGTCGATCGCTGGCTCAAGGGGTCGAAGTGCCGGATGGATTCCATGCGATCCCCCCAGAACTCGATCCTGATGGGGTCCGTATAAAGAGGCGGGAAAACATCGATGACCCCTCCCCTGATGGAATAATCGCCCTTTTCTTCCACGAGCGAAGTCCTGAGGTACCCGCTTGCCTCCAATCTGCGGATCAGCCCTTCCCTTGACACCTCCTCTTCCGGTTCCAGATACTCCACGGCCCGCTTGAGCGATTCCTTGGGAAGGATCCTCAGGCGGAAGGCCTCCACGGAAGTGACCACAATGGCGTTCTGCTCCGACATCAGAGCATAGAGACCTTCGATCCGTCGGCTGACAATCTCCCGATGGGGGCTCACCCCTGCCAGGGGAGTGACGTCATAGGCGGGGAAGTCGTACAGCCGCCTCTCTCCCGGCGCGCCCTGCGTGGAGGATTCCGGCAGGAAAAACTCGAGCTCCCTGACAAACCTCGCCGCCTCCTTTGCCGTGGGGAAGACGACCAGGCAGGGCCTCCTGATCTCCGTGAAGAGAGCTGCCAGGAAATACGCCCGGGCCGCGCCGGATGATTGAACGACGCGGATGTTCGGCTCTCCTGCGCGGACCAGGTCCGTCACTCTTGTCAGATTTTCATCTTTTTGATGCATAAAAGAAAACCAGCCACCACGGCACGAAGACACAAAGGAAAAGATGCTCTTCTTGGTGTCTTTGTGCCATGGTGGCAGAAAACTTTCCAGGAATTGATTTCGTTACGTGCTAAAGCCCGAGATCCGGCGCGACCTTCTGCATGGCCTCAAGGCAGGTTTGCGCGAATTCATCAAGGGACAATCCGAGCTTTTCACATTCCATAATGGTCTCCCTGTTGACACCCGCTGCGAAACCCTTTTCCTTCATCCTCTTCTTGATGGATTTGGCCTTTACACTGCCGAGTTTTTTGTCCGGATATACCAGCGCAGTTGCGGTGATCAGACCGGTTATGGTTTCGCCTGCTGCCAGGGCATGATGAAACTTCTCCGACCGTCTTATTCCATGCGCCGTTTCATTGTGCATTTTGACAGCCAGGATAATATCTTCATCGACTCCCTTTTCCCGGAGAATCTTCTCGGTTGGGATGGTGTGCCGCGTCAGGTCCGATCCTACCTCTTCTACATCCAGATCATGGAGCAATCCGGCAAGTCCCCACTTTTCAGGGTCTTCATTCAGCCTTTCAGCAAGGGCCTTCATCACCGCCTCAGTAGCGATGCAATGTTTGATCAGGTTCTCATTTCGAACATGCTCTCGAAGCAACAAGAGCGCCCCTTCCCTGTCGATCCCGTATGGCATTGAGAAACCCTCACTTCCACAAGAAAAAAGTATAAGGTCGATCTGGACGTGTTATTTTAGCACAATAACGCTCATTTTCAATATCTCCCGACAAAGGTGCGACATGGACCAATCCGGATACATAGACCCCCGGTTCGGCGGGTTCTATCTTCTGAATCTGCTGGCCAACGTTATGGGTATTTTCACGATGGCGGCCCTTAACTTCTTCACCCCCCTCGACTTCATCAGGGAACAGAAGGCTTTCATCTTCGGAGAACGAGGATGGGTAGTCCTGGGTTCTCTCTGGCCCCTTGTGCTCGTGCTGACATGGCTGCTTCTTCGACTGCTCCTCGCCCCTCTTCGCAGACTTCGAAACCCACTAACAGGACCGGGGATCCCGCCGGAAATCTCCCGGAAAACGCTGAGAGGGATTCTCAACCTGCCGATTACCGCCGCCCTGGTAAATCTGTTCGTGTGGGCACTGGTTGCTTCGGGTGTTGTGGCGTATTTCCACATATACCGTGACATCACCCTTTTCCATGGCCTCTTCCTTTTCTTTCGCTCTTTCATGATCGGCATGGTCAGCGCAGGCCTTTCCTTTTTCCTTCTCGAGAATCATCTGAGAACGAAATGGATTCCTCTTTTCTTCCCCTTCGGCAGACTTGCAGCCGTTTCCGGGGCCGTGAAGATACCCATCATGAGGAGAATCCGGGCGCTCTGGGGAGCCGGAACGTTGAATCCCATGATCATCCTTGTGGGAACCCTTTTCTTCACCTGGATTGAGGTCAGGGACACACCGGTTTCCATCAAAGAGCTGAGCACCGGTATTTTTCATTTCACTGTGGTCCTCTGCACCCTTTTTGTGATCATCGCTCTCAGCCTCAACTTTCTGGTGGAAAAATCAATCAGGGGCCCTGTCGAAGAGATGCTCGATGTCGTGAAGGTTGTGGGGTCAGGGAATTTCTCTCAACGGATCGAGGTTGTGTCCAACGATGAGATCGGAATTCTCGGCGATGCGGGAAATGAGATGATCGCAGGATTAGCGGAAAGGGAGAGAATCAGGGAGAGCTTCGGCCGATACGTCACCCCGGAGATCCGGGACAGGATCCTGGCGGGCCTCATTCCTTCAGAGGGCGAGAGAACCACCGCGACAGTACTTTTTTCCGATCTTCGGGACTTCACTCCGTATGTGGAGGAGAACTCACCGGAAGAGGTCATAAACAGCATGCGCTCGTATTTTACTGCCATGCAGCAGGCCATCAGCCGTCATAAGGGTCTGGTGCTCCAATATGTGGGTGACGGCATCGAAGCATCGTTCGGCGTTCCCGTGCCGTCCGACACCCATGCCGAAGAGGCGGTGGCGGCGGCCGTGGAGATGAAAAAGGCACTGGAAGGGCTGAATCGAACCAGGCAGCAGAATGGACAGCAGCCCTTCAGGCACGGAATCGGCATTCACACGGGGCCCGTGCTGGCGGGGAACACGGGAAGCAGGGATCATCTCTCCTACGCATTGATCGGCGAGACCGTGAATGTGGCTGCGCGGATCCAGGATTTGACCAAGCACTTTCAATGCGATATTTTGATCAGCGAAGAAACGGCGAATCTTCTGAGAACGCGCTTCGAACTACACAGGGAGCCGCCGATCATGGTCAAAGGATACAGCAGGCCTGTAACGGTTTTCCGCGTTCTATGAGGTTGCTGAAATATTCTGAGGCGGGTTACAGGATCTCCCGGCGGTGGGGATGACAACTTATTTGTGAGACATGATTGGGTGATTTCATGGATTTTGAAAAAATAGCCGTACTGGACAACGATATCGAGGCTCAGTTCGTGGCATCGGTACTCGAGGATCGCTCTATCCCTCATGTCCTGCAGAGTTACCGCGACACTGCGTACGACGGACTGTTCCAGACGCAGAGAGGATGGGGACAGGTCAATGCCCCCGCGTCCTACAGGGATGAGATCCTGGAGATCGTGTCGGAGGCAAGAAGACAGGCCGCGGAAACGACGGAACCGGAATGAACATTGACGAATCGATTTTTCGAGAGCAACCCTGCCTCTTTCCAGTATTGTGCAGTTCCTTCATGGGTCGTTTGGATTTACACCATTGACCCCGTCCCTTGTTTTCATTATATTAACCAAATGCATTCTATTCTCCCATACATGAGTGAAGTTCGAAGCTCGCTTTCTCTCCGCAAGCTCGGGTCAATGTGTGAAAGCCCGCCCTGATCGAGCAGAATCACCTCCTTCAGTACCCATCGACACCAGAATTAGGAAACAGCGATCAGCAAAGGGATCGAGGAACGGCTGACAAGCTTTCCTGGACCGGCGATGATCACACAACAGCAAGAGGAAGCGTATGCAGCAGCATGAATTAGAGAAGTTCAACGACACGCATGACGAGATTGCCGAAGAACATCCTGTTGGACAGACCATCCCCTTATTTCCGAAGCCTGCACAGGCAAGTTCACTCCATCGAAAGGAGGTCAAGCGACGACGGACCTTCGGGATCATCAGCCATCCCGATGCCGGCAAGACCACGCTGACTGAAAAACTGCTGCTCTTCGGCGGGGCGATTCAGATAGCAGGGGCCGTAAAAGCCCGCAAGGCCGCCCGTCATGCCACCAGCGACTGGATGGCCATCGAGAAGGAACGCGGCATCTCGGTCACCACTTCGGTGATGAAGTTCGACTACAGGGACTTCGAGATGAACCTCCTTGACACCCCTGGCCACCAGGATTTCTCGGAAGACACCTACAGAGTCCTCACGGCTGTGGACAGCGCTCTCATGGTCATTGACAGGACCAAGGGAGTTGAATCCCAGACAGAGAAGTTGATGGATGTCTGCCGCATGCGAAATACCCCTATCATCACCTTTATCAACAAGCTTGACCGCGAAGGGATAGAGCCACTGGATCTGCTAAGCGAGATCGAAGAGAAGCTGCAGATCGAGTGCACGCCGCTCTCATGGCCCATCGGCATGGGGAAGAGCTTCAAGGGGGTCTATAATCTCTTTCGCAAGGAACTCTATCTCTTCACACCCGGGCAGGAAACCAGGACCGAGGACGGAATCCTGATCAAAGATCTCTCCGATCGGCGGCTGGATGCCCTCTTGGGCACTCAGGCCTCGCATCTCCGCGAAGATGTGGCTTTGCTGGAAGGAGCGGCCAATCCCTTCGAGATTGACCATTACCTGAAAGGCAACCAGACGCCGGTCTTCTTCGGCAGCGCCCTTAATAATTTTGGTGTCAGGGAATTGCTGGACGCTTTCGTCGAAATGGCCCCGGCGCCGGGATCGAGACCGGCTGTTCCGAGAGAAGTCTCTCCATACGAGGAATCTTTTTCAGGTTTTGTTTTCAAAATCCAGGCAAACATGGACCCCGCGCATAGAGACCGAATCGCGTTTATGCGAATCTGTTCGGGAAAATTCACCCGGGGAATGAAAGTGGTTCATCATCGTCTCGGAAAGGAGATCGCGCTCGCCAACGCCACCATTTTCATGGCCCAGGACCGGACAAACGTCGAAGAGGCCTATCCCGGAGACATCATCGGCATCCATAATCATGGAACCATCAAAATTGGTGACACCTTCACCGAAAAGGAACCGCTGCGGTTTACCGGAATTCCCAACTTTGCCCCTGAACATTTCCGGCGCGTGGTTCTCAAGAACCCTCTGAAAACCAAGCACCTCCAGAAGGGATTGGCGCAGTTGGCCGAGGAGGGGGCCGTACAGTTCTTCCGCCCGCTGACCAGCTCGAATTACATCCTGGGAGCTGTCGGAGCCCTGCAATTCGATGTGACAGTGGCAAGACTCAGGGACGAGTACGGCGTGGATGCGGTATATGAGCCGGTCGAAATTGCCGTGGCCCGATGGATTGAGTCTGATGACAGGAAAAAACTCGATCAGTTTGAAGAGAAGCACCGGTCAAGCATGGCCCGTGATTCGGAGGGACACCTGACCTTCTTCGCCCCCAACACGTGGCGGCTTGGGTTCGTCATGGAGGACTGGCCCGATATCTCCTTCAAGAAGACGCGAGAGCACAATGCGGAAAAGGCATAGCGCATGGCGCAAAGCGCATAGAGCAAGAAGCATGGGTTCAACCTGGAATGCACTATAACTTTTCGCCATGCCCTATGCTGTTTTCAGTTCGCTATGCGCTATGCTCTTAGCGCTATGCGGTTTTAGGGAAAACACCCTCCTGGGCTCGTCAATCCCCTTGAGAGCGATGAGCCCGCGGTCGTAGACCGGCCAGAGCCCCTGGATAAGTTTGCCCGTCTCCTCGCCAATGAGAATGTCACCGCCTGTTGCCAGGTCGGCAAGACGCGCTGCGATGTTGGTGACCTGGCCGGTGGCGGTATAGGTCATTCGCGTACTCAGCTGCCCCTTGAACCGGGTCAGTCCCACCAGGGCCATGCCCGAGTTTATTCCCATGTTGACGTGGATGGGATGCTGGCCTGGGGCGCTTCCCAGTATGAGCTCACGGCTCCTCTGGTCGATGTCCAGGGCGGATCGAACCGCGTTGACGGCATTGGTTCTCGCATCGTCGTTCTTGAAGATGATCATGAGGCCGTCCCCGGCCGTCTCGTTGATATCCCCGCCCGATCGGTGAATGGGATCCACAAAACTCGAGAACACCTTCTCAACGATGTCATTGACCTCCGCCTCCGGCCGATTGGCCGTGAGCCGGGTGTAGTTCTCCAGATCCAGAAACAGGACCGATACCTCTTTCTTCTCTTTGTCCTGCATCAGCTGGTCGGGATAGTCTTCCACGATGCGCCGCACCGACTGGGGCACGAAAGGCGAGAGATGCGCAAGCATCTGTGAGATCTTGATCTTCTCCTGCGTGGTTTCCCAGTGCCTTTTTGCATTCAGAAGGGCATTGCCCACGATCTCTGAAATATCCTTGATGAAGTGAAAATCCCTGTTTGTGAAACGGATGCCGGGCCTTGCGACCACATTCACCACCGCCAGGATGTCGCCGTTTACGATGACGGGTATCGCCGCCTCAGGCCCTGTCTCCACCTTTGAACCGTCGTGGCGCGTTATCGGCTCGCTCCCGGAAACGACCACGCCCTTTCTCCTGTCCATCGCCTTTCGGACTGCCCCACGGTTTCTCTTGCAGGAGAGACAATTCACAGGGCGACCATAGAGCGCACACTGCAGAGGCCGTGTATATTTCTGCGCATCCGGATCCAGAAGAAGGATACATGCCTCCATAGCAGAAGGGACGAGGGTTCTTGTCTCCTCTCTGAGCTTCTCAAGGATTTCGTTTACCTCCATGGTGGAGGCGAGCCTCTTCAGAATCCTTCTCTGCGCTTCGAACCGCTCCCTATAATATGCGCCCTTGTCCGGCTTCATCCGTCATATTCCCAGTGTTTGTCCGCTAATTTCCAGTAGCCGCCCCCGGAACCTCTTGAAGCTGCAACCTCCTGATTGCGATTCCTCTGGGAAGGCTACCAGAGTCCTATGGTTCTTATCAATCATTTTTGCTGCAATCGCAGCCGCCTGTGCTCTCACAGTTGCTATTTTAAAACCACCGGATGGATGGTACAATAACCTGATTTCGCAAAGCCGGGCACAGGCAAAGGACTGTTGAGGGATGAGAATCATTTTTTTTGCAGGAAAAGGCGGGGTGGGAAAGACCAGCGCGGCTGCCGCGACGGGAATCAAAGCGGCGGAGATGGGGCTGCGCACCCTTGTTATGTCTCTGGACGTTGCGCACAGCCTTTCGGATATTTTTGATCTGGACAAAGGCCTCCTCGACCAGAACAAGGGGCGGCCCCTGCAGGTTGGAGACAACCTGTGGATCCAGGAATTGGATATTCAGGAGGAGATCGAGCAGAACTGGGGGGATATTCACCGGTACCTCTCCACCCTGCTGAACACCACCGGGCTCGATGAAATCCTCGCAGAGGAGCTCGCGATCCTCCCCGGCATGGAGGAAGTCAGCCTTCTTCTCTATATCAACCGGTACGCCAAGACCAAGACTTATGACGTTCTGCTCCTGGACTGCGCTCCAACCGGCGAGTCTCTCCGATTCATCAGCATCCCCACAGCTCTCGAATGGTACATGAAGAAGATCTTCAAGATGGAAAGGACGCTGGCAAAATACGTGGGGCCTTTGGCAAGAAAGGTCTATAACGTTCCCATTCCCGGGGACGACTACTTCGACGCCATAGCCGGTTTATTCGACCGTCTGAAGGGTGTGGACGAGCTCCTTGCCGATCCCAAAACCACTTCAGTGCGATTGGTTGCCAATCCTGAGAAGGTTGTTCTGAAAGAGACCCAGAGGGCCTTCATGTACTTCTGTCTGCACAAGATGAACATTGATGCGATCATTATCAACCGGATCCTGCCGGACGATGTGAAGGAAGGGTACTTCAAGAGCTGGCACGAGAGCCAGCGGTTGAACATGGAAATGGCCAAGGAGGTGTTCAGCCCCGTGCCGATCTTTCACGTGCCTCTTTTCAAGGACGAAGTCCTGGGGTATGAACGGCTGCACCTGCTTGCCGAGCGGATTTATGCGGGCAGGAACCCCCTGGAGCGATTCTTTGAAGGCGAACCTTACAAGCTGTCCAAGGAGGACGGACGTTACCGGCTGGTCCTGAATCTCCCTTTCGTTTCCACCGACAATGTGGAGCTTCACAAGATCGGAGACGAGCTTGTCATCCGGGTGGGCGGAATCAAGAGACACGTGCTGTTGCCGCGGCATGTAGCCGCTTCGAGATCGGTGCGAGCGAAAATGGAAGGGGAACATCTGAACATTTTCTTTGAAGGAGAGGAACATGGCAAAAGAAAGGAATGTTGAAAGGGAATCTTTTACCTGTCCGGTGGGAAAATTCTTCAAGGATTTCGACAAATGGAAGGGCGGCTCAGGATTCTTCGAACATATGAATCTCTCCCGCATCGAGTTTCTGAAGGCGATCCGATCCCTGGTGGATGAGAGAATTGAAAAGCTGGAAAAGTGCGCTCAACCGCCTGAAGAGAAAAAGGCCACCAAGATCAAGATAGAGTGACGCCGGAGGTCGGAGGTCAGCGGTCAGAGGCCGGCAACGACCCGGGAAAATAGCTGGATTTTTCAAAACCCATCTGTGAAATATGTGTAATCTGTGGATAGACCAGAAGAGGATTGAAAAGCCGGGGCCCCTTTGTTAGTGTCCAAAGTTTTGATAGCTGTCATTTCGAACGAAGTGAGAAATCTTTTCTTGAATTCTGCAGGATCTCTCCCGTTGGTCGAGATGACAATCGCTGTTAAATAGCAAACATCCATAAACGGAAGTCAGCAAAGTGGAATTTACCACCATAAAAGGTTTCAAGGACATCCTCCCCGACGAAGTGCAAACGTGGCAGAGGCTGGAGGCTGAGGCAAGAAGGATCTTCTTCTCGTTCGGTTATCAGGAAATCAGACCCCCCCTGATGGAAATGACTGAGCTCTTCAGCCGGTCCATCGGAGAAGAAACCGACATCGTCTCCAAGGAGATGTACACCCTTGCGGACAGCAAAGGAAAAGGGCTTACCCTTCGGCCCGAGGCGACCGCATCCGTGGTGAGGGCCTACATCCAACACCGTCTTTACCAGAACAATCCGGTTGTGAAGCTTTTCACCATCGGCCCGATGTTCAGGCACGAACGACCGCAAAAAGGCAGATTCCGGCAGTTCCATCAAATCGACGTGGAGGTGATGGGCGACCCGGGTCCCAGGTCCGATGCCGAGGTCATCCTTCTGGTAATGACCCTTTTCCGGGTGCTCGATCTGGCCGATCTCTCTCTTCACATCAACTCGCTGGGGTGCCCCGCCTGCAGGCCCGCATTCAGGGAGCAGCTCAAGAACTATCTTGCCCGAAACTCCGGGTCACTCTGCGCGGATTGTCAGAGAAGGGCCGAAACGAACCCCCTCAGGGTCTTTGACTGCAAGGTGGAAGGCTGCCGTGACATCGTGCGGGACGCCCCATCCATTCTCTCGTACATCTGCGAAGCATGCGCCGCGCATTTCACGGCTCTTCAGAATTACCTCGAGGAATCGAAGATCGCCTTTGTGATAGACGCTACCCTTGTAAGGGGTCTCGATTATTACGCCAGGACAGCCTTCGAAGTCCAGACCGAGAAGCTGGGATCCCAGAATGCGGTGGCAGGTGGAGGCCGATACGACGGCTTGATCAGGCAGCTCGGCGGCCCCGATCACCCCGGTATAGGGTTCGCGATCGGAATGGAGAGACTGGTCGCCCTTATGGAAGAGGGCTCTGAAAAAAAACCTGCACAGGGTCCTGATGTGTTCCTGGTCGGCCTTGGCGAGGCGGCGGGGAAAAAGGTCTTTGGATGGGTGGACGAGATCAGAAGATCCGGTTTATGGGCCGAGATGGATTACGGCTCCCGAGGATTGAAGGCGCAGATGAAGACCGCAGACAGGCTCCAGGCACGGAAGGTTCTCATCGTCGGAGAAAATGAACTCGCCTCTGGAAGGGGTGTTCTCAGGGACATGGCCACCAAGGCCCAGGAGGAAATTGCGCTCCAGGGGTTGGTGGAAAGACTCAAAAGGGATGCGGAAGCTGAGAAGTTGAGAAGCTGAGAAGTCGGGAAAATCAGACAGAGCGCAAAGAGGGTATCTCATGGGCCGAAGATAGTTGGGTTGGTCAAATCTGAACCATCGGACGGACAAACCACATGAAAGAAACAGACGAACTGCAGATTGATTCTCTCGGCGACTGGAAGAGAACCCATGATTGCGGCAGCTTGACCGGAGCGGATGTCGGCTGTGAAGTCCTGCTCATGGGATGGGTGAACAGCCGCAGGGACCTTGGCAGCCTCATATTCATCGATCTTCGGGACAGGGAAGGCATCACCCAGATTGTCTTTGATCCCAACATCGGCCCCGCTGCGCACCAGAGGGCTCATGTTCTGAGAAACGAATGGGTATGTGCAGTGCGTGGAACCGTCTCGCCGAGGCTGAAAGGGCAGGAGAATCCAAAGCTCCCCACAGGGGAGATCGAGGTGAAGGCTTCCGAGATCAGGATTCTGAACAGGACGGAAACCCCGCCGTTCCAGGTGGACGGTTCTGTAGATGCATCCGAGACGCTCCGGCTCAAGTACCGGTACCTGGAACTGAGAAGGAAGCGCGTGTTCGAGAACTTTCGGCGGAGGCACCTGATGACCGCCTGCGTCAGGGATTATCTGAACAGGACCGGTTTCATCGATGTAGAAACACCCTATCTCACCAAGAGCACCCCTGAAGGGGCCAGGGACTATCTCGTGCCAAGCCGGGTCAGCAAGGGCCATTTTTACGCCCTTCCTCAGTCCCCCCAGCTTTTCAAACAGCTCCTCATGGTCTCCGGCTTTGACAAGTACTACCAGATCGTCCGGTGTTTTCGGGACGAGGATTTGCGGGCCGATCGTCAACCAGAGTTCACGCAGATCGACCTCGAGATGTCCTTTGTGAATGAGGATGGGGTGATCGCCGTCGTGGAAGGAATGCTCCACGAGCTCTTCCACACCATTATCGGGATGGAGATTTCCCTGCCGATTCCAAGGCTGGAGTACCATGACGCCATGGAGAGGTTCGGTACGGATCGGCCGGATATGCGATTCGGGCTGGAGATCGTCGAAGTAACGGATCTGGCCAGGGAATCCGAATTCCAGGTCTTTAAGGAGGCTATTGAGAAGGACGGCGCGATCAAGGCTATCCGGGTGGAGGGAGGTGCTGCGGCGATCTCGAGAAAACAACTCGACGAACTGTCGCGTCAGGCTGTGAGTCTTGGCGCCAGGGGGCTGCTCTCCATCAAAATCGGAGGGGAAGGATGGCAGTCGTCGATGAGCAAATTCCTGAAAGAGGAAACCAAGGGCGCCATCGACCTGCGAATGGGAGTCAAGCCAGGCGATATGATCCTCCTCGTGGCGGACCGGAGAAAGACGGCCAACCAGGTGCTCGGGCAGATCAGGCTTGAATTGTCAAAGAGGCTGAATCTGATCAAACCGGGCGAATACAGACTGGTCTGGATCACAAAATTTCCTCTTCTGGAATACAACGAGGCCGAAGGAAGACTCGATGCGGTGCACCACCCCTTTACATCTCCGCTCGACGAAGATCTTCCCCTTTTGGAGCGGCAGCCGGAAAATGCCAGGGCAAGAGCTTACGATATCGTCCTTAACGGGAGCGAGATCGGCGGCGGAAGCGTGAGGATCCACAATACCTCTTTGCAGGAGAGGATATTCCGTCTTCTGGGAATCTCCAAGGAACAGGCGGATATGAAATTCGGATTTTTCCTGGAGGCGCTCAGATACGGTGCTCCGCCTCACGCAGGAATCGCTCTGGGTTTGGATCGCCTCGTTGCGATCATGTGCGGAGTCGACTCCATTCGCGAGGTCATCGCCTTTCCAAAAACTGCAACAGCCTCATGCCTCCTTTCGGACGCACCTTCCAAGGTCGACAGCGCTCAGCTTGAGGAATTGGGAATTCGGCTGATAGAAGATTAGAAAGCCGGGGAGATATTGTTGGCTCATTTGAATAGCCGGCTTCCCGGCAATTGACTCTCTCCCCGGAATGAATATATTTTTGCGCTTGACTTTAGGAACCTGATTCTCTATCATATTTGATTTAGCATTTCACGAAGAAAGGACGTGATTCCCATGGTTTGTACATCTTCCAAAAAAGGCGTTGAGTGTTTTTTCATGAACAAGAGCGGCTGCCAGTTCAATGGCGGCTCCTGCCATCCCATTGTGGATGCCTGCAATGGCTGCCAGAAGGCCAAGGAATTCCCCGCCGGCAAATTCTGCCTGATCTTTCCGGAGCCTGCCACCAAGTGGCGAGCAGGAAAATGCAATATGGCTACACATGTGGAAAAAGTTGTGGCCAAAGAGACGGCGAAGGTCAACCCCCTGAAAGCCTCGAAGCGCGCGGCAAAATAAGAAGTAGGCTGCTCAAGGCTGACTTGTCCGACTTGCCCATTGCAATGGAGCGAGAACGGTGAGGTCTTGCCTTCAGCCCTGGAGATATAGAAGGAATTCTTTGTTGCCCTTTGGACCGAGCAGAGGGGATTGCATTTCCCCTCTGACTCCCCACCCCATTCTGGCGCAGAATTCCTTGATCCGCTCCACCACCTCCCCGTGAAGGTCCGGGTCCCGGACAACTCCTCCCTTTCCCACTTGCTCTCGACCGACCTCGAATTGCGGCTTGATCAGGGCAATGATCCAACCCCTTTTTCCGAGCAACTCCGTGACAGCAGGGAGTACTATCCGGAGGGAGATAAAAGAGACGTCGATGGTTGCGCCATCAGGCCTTTCTCCCAGATTCTCCGGCCTGAGATATCGAATGTTGGTCTTTTCAAGAAGGACAACCCTGGGATCCTGGCGAAGCTTCCAGTGAAGCTGGCCATACCCGACATCAACGGCAATGACCTTTCTTGCCCCATGCCGGAGAAGGCAGTCCGTGAAACCGCCGGTTGAAGCGCCGACATCCAGCACGATCTTGTCCTTGAGATCCGGGGAAAACTGTTGGAGCGCCGCCTCCAACTTCAGGCCGCCCCGGCTCACATAGCTGAGGAGAGGTTGCTTTACAGCGAGAGCTGCGGTTTTTGAGGTGGAATGGCCCGGCTTGTCGATTCGGATCCCGTCTACCGTAACGAGACCCTCCATGATGAGTGCCCTTGCCTTTTCCCGGCTTTCCACCAGCCCCTTTTCCACCAGGAGCTGGTCAAGACGACTCTTTTCGCTCCTGGGCTTACCGGCAGAGATCTCGGGCCTCCTTCATGATTCCCTCCACATCCAGACCTACGTCGCATCGCAGTTGGTCCTGGGGTCCGTGTTCCACAAAGCAGTCCGGCAGCCCCAGTCTGCGGACGGGAATCAGGAGGCCTGCATCGCTGAACATCTCCAGAATAGCGCTGCTGAGCCCGCCCTGCCGGATGTTCTCTTCGACAACCAGCACCCTTCCCGCAGCCTTCGCATCATCGATAAGGGTTTTATCCAGAGGTTTGGCAAAACGGCAGTTGACCACCCCCGCCGAAAACCCTTCCTCTTCCAAAAGAGTGGCTGCCTTCATGCAAGGCATCACCATGCTGCCGAGCCCGATGATCAGCAGATCCTTACCGGTTTTCAGCCGTTCCGCCTCCCCAACAGGGATGACCTTGAAATCCCTGTCGAGGGGAACACCATATCCGCGTCCTCTCGGGTACCTTATTGCCGAAGGGCCGGGTAACCGAAGAGCGGTGAAGAGCATATTTCTCAGTTCGTTTTCATCCTTTGGGGCCATGAATGTCAGATTCGGAAGACTGCGCAGATAAGTGATGTCGAAGTGGCCGTGGTGCGTCTGCCCGTCTTCCCCCACGAGCCCTCCTCTATCCAGGCAGAATACCACGGGGAGGGCCGTCAGGCAGACATCATGGATAATCTGGTCAAAGGCCCTTTGAAGAAAGGTGGAGTAAATGGCCACAACCGGCCTGAATCCTTCCGTAGCGAGGCCGGCAGCGAAGGTGACAGCATGCTGCTCGGCAATGCCCACATCGAGGAAGCGATCGGGATAGACTTCGGCAAACTTGTTCAGCCCCGTTCCCTCGGGCATGGCGGCCGTAATGGCAAAGATCTTCTCGTTGGTTTTTCCCAGCTCGACCATGGTGTCCCCAAAGACTTCCGTGTAGGTAGGAATCCGAGTGGACTGGGGAGCGCAAGCGCCCGTGGAAATCTCGAAACAACCCACGCCGTGAAAGTAGGTAGGATCCTTTTCAGCCGGTCCGTACCCTTTTCCCTTTACGGTTGCCACATGGATGAGCACCGGCCCTTCAAGGTGGAGCACATTGTTGAAGGTGTCGATCAATCGATCGAGGCGATGTCCTTGAATAGGGCCGACGTATGTGAACTGGAATGCCTCGAAGAGCATGCCCGGGGTAAAGAAGGTGATCAGAGAATCCTCGCTTTTTCTGACAATATTCAGGATGTTCTCCCCAACCCCCGGCACGGATTTCAGAAAATTCATGAGCTCCTTTTTCAACAGAAGGAATCGGCGGCCGGCCATCTTCCTGCTGAGATAGGAGGAAAGGGCGCCCACGTTGGGGGCAATGGACATCTCATTGTCGTTCAGAACGACGATCAGGTTCTTGGCCATGCACCCTGCCTGGTTAAGGCCTTCGTAGGCCATGCCTCCTGTCATCGACCCGTCCCCGATCACGGCGATGACCCTGCCATGCTCGCCCTTGAGGGCCTTTGCGGTAGCTATTCCCAACCCGGCTGAAACAGAGGTGCTGCTGTGCCCGGTATTGAAGGAATCGTATTCGCTCTCTTCCCGTTTCGGGAAGCCGCTGATGCCGCCATATGTCCGAAGGGTGTCGAAGCGATCCCGTCTCCCGGTGATGAGCTTGTGCGTATAGGATTGATGGCCTACATCCCATATGATCTTATCTTCCGGTGCGTTGAACACATAGTGCAACGCGAGGGTCAGTTCCACCACTCCGAGGTTCGGCGCGAGATGGCCACCGGTTTTTGACACGGTCTCGATTATCTTCTGCCTCACCTCCTGAGCCAGCTCGTTCAATTCCCGTATGCTCAACCTCTTGAGATCCGCAGGGGTGTCGATCGCATTCAGGAGCCGGAAAGGTTTTCTGTTGTCGTCGTTCTTCTTCATTGCTGCCTTTCGATGATATAGGAAGCCAGATGCCTCAGGGGATCGGCCTTTTCGTCAAATTGCTCCATGGCGCCGAGAGCCTTTTCCACCAATTTGCTCTGAATCGCCTTGCTTTCACTCAAGCCAAAAACGGAAGGATACGTAATTTTCTTCTTTTGTGCATCCCCCCCGGTCTTCTTTCCGGTCTTTTCCGGATCTCCTTCAATATCCAGGATATCGTCGGCAATCTGGAAAGCAAGCCCCACCGCCTCGCCATAGGCTGTAATCGCCTCCACCTGCTTTTCACTCCCGTTCCCGAGAATGGCACCGGCTGTCACTGAGGCGCTGATCAGGGCGCCTGTTTTGCGGGTGTGCACAAACTCCACGACTGATGAATTCACCAGGGTTCCCTCAGAACGAATGTCTACGAGCTGCCCCCCCACCATCCCCTCATATCCGGCTGCGCGTCCGATAAGGCCGATCACCTTCATGAGCGAGCGGGGATCTATCCCTGAAAGCTCAGCACTGCTCATGAGAACGAACGCCTCGGTGAGGAGTCCGTCTCCTGCAAGGAGGGCCACCGCCTCGCCGTATACCTTGTGATTGGTCGGTTTCCCCCTCCTCAGATCATCATTGTCCATTGCGGGGAGATCGTCGTGGATAAGGGAATACGTGTGGATCATCTCAAGGGCGCACGCCACGGGAAGAACTGCGAGCTCTTCGCCACCTACCGCTGCCGATCCTGCCATGCAAAGGATCGGCCTCAATCTCTTGCCCCCGGCAAAGAGGCTGTAGTTCATGGCCCGGGCAACCTCTCCGGCCGGACCGTCGGTTCTGGGCGCGAATTTCTCAAGCGCCCCGTCCACTATCCTTTTACGTTCAAGCAGATACGCTTTGAGATCCATCACTCGTCCCCGTTCCCCTGCTCTGTTTCAAAGGGCTGTTGAACCAGTTTCCCGCTGCTCTCTTTCATGAGGATGCTCACCTTCCGCTCCGCCTCATCCAATTTCTTCGTGCAGAACCGGACCAGTTGCATGCCCTCCTCGAATACCTTCAGAGACTCGTCAAGGGAGAGATCCCCGCTTTCGAGACTCTGCACGATGGACTCCAGACGCTCCATCGCCGTCTCAAACTTCTTTTCCTCCATGCGTCACTCCAATTCCTTGCTGAGGTCGATCAAACGCAAGGGATCGACCCTGGCGCCATTGACCCTTACCCCCAGATGAAGATGAGGCCCCGTAGATCGTCCGGTGGACCCCACTTGGCCTATGATTTCTCCTTTGGTGACCTGCTGCCCCTCCTGAACCAGGATCTTCTCCAGGTGAAAGTACATACTGTGAATGCCGCCGCCATGATCGACGACTACCGAGAGCCCGCTGAAGAACTGGTCGGAAGTGAAGACGACCTTCCCGTGGTTCATTGCTTTGACGGGCACGCCCCGGCCCGCCTTCAGATCCACTCCGGAGTGCGGCGAGCGCGCCAGGCCGTTGATGATATTCCTGCGGCCGAAAATTCCGCTGAGCTCCCCTTCCACCGGTTTCAGGAAAGGACCTTTCCAGGACGGTTCGGCGGAAGTCCGCTCCAGGACCGAGTTTATGGCGGCCGCCTCTTTCCTGACTCTTCTGAGGGTCACCGCATCCAATTCAACCATCTCCCTCGGAAGAGTGAGACGCCGTTCTCCGTAATCCTTGCTTTCGATCTTGATCTCGACGCTTTTTTCCCTGCCCGAGGGGGTTGTCGATATCTTCAAGGGATAGGTCCCTGGCGCAAACTTCAAATCTGTCCCCAGGAATCCGCACCAATTCCCTTCTTCGAGGGCGACCATCGGGACATCCTTCTCCAGCCAGGTAAGCTTGGGAATCTCCCCCTTCTCCACCCTGACCTTCAGTAAGACGATGTCGCCCTGGCATGCATAAGGGGACGAGAGGAGAATCTCGGGCAGGGAAACCGTTGCGCCCATAACCTCAGCGAAAAGAAAAAGAACGGCCAGGCACAGAGCAAAAATCCACCCCAATGAACAACGTGGTGCCTTTATTCCGGTTGCGGGAGACAATTCGACGCCACCTCGACACAAACCTTCATCCGATCCACCTTTTTAACGACACACTCCAGTTCCCCTCTGGCAAGCGTCACACGCACCCTGCTTCCTTCCTCCACCCCTGAAGCGGACTTGAGCACCGACTCCTCCGGCAATTTTCGGGTGATGCTGAACCCCTTGGCCAGGATGGTGAAAGGGCTCACATCCTTGAGCTTGCCCTCCACCCGGGACAGATTCATGCCCAGTTCCTTCAACCTTCCGGATATCTGAAGGATCATGGAGCGTTCCTGATATCCGATTCTTTGCCTGATAAGCCCTATCCGGTGAACCGGCGCATTGTGCGCCAAGGCTCGCATCTCGGAGTGGAGCCGGTTTCTCTTCTCCCTGATCCCTGACGTTGCACACCTCGTAAGCCTGCCTCCGATTTCATCGAGCCTCATCCACAGGTCAGCCACTCTCCTTCTCGGGTCACGCATCCTGCCAATCACCATCTCCATCCTCTTCTGGAGACGGACGAGGGTGGAGTTTGCGCCAGAGAGAAGTCTTCCCTGCATCTCACGGATCCGCTCCTGGAGCAGTTCCTTCTCCACCACAAGGAGCTCTGCAGCCGCGGAGGGGGTGGGTGCCCTCAGGTCGGCCACAAGATCGGAAATGGTGAGGTCGATTTCGTGTCCAACGGCAGATACCACCGGAATTCCGGAAGAATGAATCGCCAACGCCACTTCTTCCTCGTTGAAGGCCCAGAGATCCTCCAGAGAGCCTCCTCCCCGTGTCAACACAATGACGTCGACGTCGAGAAGACCGTTCACCAAACGCAGGGCGGACGCGATCTCCGCTGCCGCCCCTTCTCCCTGGACCTTCACGGGAACGATCACGATCTCCAGGTTGGAGAAACGACGCCGGATCACCCGAAGAAAATCCCGAATAGCTGCGCCGGTAGGCGAGGTAATCACAGCCACCCTCTGAGGCAAATAGGGAAGCGGTTTCTTGCAGGCCTGGTCGAAAAACCCTTGTGCGGCAAGCTTCTTTTTGAGCTGCTCAAAGGCAAGGGCAAGAGCGCCTACTCCCAGGGGCTCTATGTAATCGAGCACGAGCTGGTACTCCCCTCGAGGTTCGTACACGGCGACTCTTCCCTGGGCAATGATCTTCATGCCGTCTTCGGGGACAAACCTGAGACAGCGAGCCTGCATCCGAAACATGACCGCCCTGATCTGGCTCTTCTCATCCTTCAGGGACATGTAAAAGTGCCCGGAAGTCGGGGCGCGAAAATTGGAGATCTCCCCTTCCACCCAGACAAATTCGAAATGGGTTTCAAGAAGGGACCTGATTTCCTCCGTCAGGGTGGAGACGGTATGGATACGAACCCTTGGACCGGGTGTCTCTCTGCTGCAATAATCCGCTTCTTCCATCGAAAACTCACATCATGCGAAACCATGCGTTCCGAACAGGTAACCCAACAACAGCGATGAACATTTTGTATTATCAACCATTTCCTCATAATAAACAAATACCTTTCTGGCAACCCTTTTGTGAGGATTCGCAAACATTGACTCCATTATTGGTTTCTCCTATTTTGAACGGATGAACTCCGTTTTCAGCAAAGAAGACCTTCACGAGATCAGGAAAAGGGGAATGACACAGGATGGTGTTCTTTCCCAGATCGAGCAACTGGCAAGGGGCTTTCCCTTTGCGCATCTGGATCGTCCCTGCACCCGGGGGGACGGAATCACCGTCCTGGGGGAAGCAGAAAAAGAGAGGATGACCCGGATCTATTCCGAAGCGGCGCTCTCGGGAAGGGCGATGAAATTCGTTCCCTCCTCCGGTGCTGCGAGCCGGATGTTCAAGTCTCTCCTCTCTGTGAAAAACCGGGTCCCGAAAAAAGGCCAACAGTCAGCGGAACATGCGCTTCCGGAGCAGGATCCGGATGCAAGGGCTGCGCACAAGTTCATGCGCGAGCTTTCGAGTTTCGCATTTTATGAGGATTTGAAGGGTGTCATGGCAAGAGACGGCCTTGACCTCATGACCCAGATGGCACAAGGGCGGTATGGCGTGATCCTTGAATACGTCCTTGGACCAAAGGGGCTTGACCTGGCCGATCTTCCGAAGGGACTCATCCCTTTTCATGCCTATCCGCAGCATGCGAGAACCGCATTCGAAGAGCAGATTGTGGAGGCCGTGCTCTATGTCCGTGACAAGAACGGGAAAGCAAGGATTCACTTCACCGTCTCTCCTGAACACAGACTGCTGGTTGAAAAGCATATCGAGAAGATCCGTTCTCTTTACGAGACGGGCGAAGTCCGGCTGGAAATCACCTTTTCCATGCAGGAACCCTCCACCGACACCGTGGCTGTGGACACTGCAAACGTTCCTTTTCGGGACCGGTCGGGAAGGCTGGTGTTTCGGCCCGGCGGCCATGGCGCCCTGCTCGGGAATCTCGATGGGCTCAAAGGAGACATCGTCTTCATCAAGAACATCGACAACGTGGCCCCCGACAGAATCAAGGGGGAGACCGTCGAGTACAAAAAGGCGCTTGGCGGCTGTTTGATAGAGCTCCAGGAGAGACTCTTTTCCTATGTCAAAATACTGGCACAGGAAAAGGTGGACCAGCATCTTGTCGAAGAGATTCTCCAGTTTCTGAAGACACGGCTCTCGGTGGTGCCTCCGGACAACCTGAGACACCGCCCCCTTTCCGAAAAGAGAGTTTTTCTCTTCGATCTGCTGAATCGGCCCATCAGGGTTTGCGGAATGGTCAGCAATGAGGGAGAGCCGGGGGGCGGGCCTTACTGGGTCAAGAGTCCGGACGGCAGCCTTTCCATTCAGATCGTAGAGTCTTCCCAGGTGGATATGAGTTCAGAACCGCAAAAGAATGTCTGGCAGTCGGCTACCCATTTCAATCCCGTGGACCTGGTTTGCGGGCTGCGGGACTATGAGGGGAAACCGTTTGACCTCATGCGGTTCCGGGATCCGGACACGGGTTTCATATCCATCAAATCCCAGGATGGAAGGGAATTGAAGGCACTCGAGCTGCCCGGTCTCTGGAACGGCTCCATGGCGTTTTGGAACACGGTTTTTGTAGAGGTCCCTTCTTCCACCTTCAGCCCTGTAAAAACGGTACTCGATCTTTTTCGAAGCGAACACCAGCCCGATGGGGACGCAAAGCGCACATAGCATAGCGCAGGCAAGGCCAATTGCCGATAAGCCCACCGGCTGAGGGGGATCGGTCAGGGGAATCCTGCGAGCCCGGATGGCATAGAATTTGCTTAGTTTTCGCATAAAATGGCGGAATATTATTATCCACAAAACCGGACAGGCAGAATTCCAGTATGAGCACGGAGAGCACTGAAAAGGTTTCGGGAAGCAGCAGGGTGGCAATTCTCAATCAGCTGAAGAAAGACATGGTCATGCTCCAATTGATCATGATCGGAACCAATTATGAAAGGCTCACCGTGGTCTCAGATCTGAGGGAAGAGGACGGCAAGTCCCATGTGATCGTTGATTGCCCGGAGAGGTTTGCTGAAGACGTCCCTAACCACCAAGGTGCGGGTGTCAAAATCGAATTTGTAGGGAAAGACCATGTCCAATATTTCTTCACGTCCAGCGTCATCAAGGTAACGGAAAAGAATTTGTGGATGGATATGCCCCAATATCTGGAGAGGGTCCAGAGAAGGAATTTTTTCAGAATTGCCCCTCCTGCCGGCACCAAAATTTCTTTTTCGAGAATCGGGAGACCCCAGGATGCCTCCTTGATCAACCTGAGCGAGGGTGGAGCACTGGTCACGTTGAATGAACCGGCCCGCGGGATATCCAGATTGATCCAGGACGAGAATCTCAGGAACCTTCGACTTCGTTGCAAGGCTGAAAACCTGAACGCGGATATACGGATAGGGAAGGCTGCCGTCGTGAGGGTTCAGACGGAACATGGGAAGGAACAGGCGTCCTATGCGCTGAAATTTCTGGAGATGGATCCGCGCGATCGACGATCGCTGCAGGAGTTTATCTTCATGTGCCAGAGAGAGGTGCTCAGAAAGCGCAAGGCATAGCAGCGCTCCGATCAGACGTACAGGTCAACCATGACTCCCTGTCGGCCATCTTGAAGAACTTTGCCGGATGGTCCGTAGGAAACCCTCTCCCCAGGCTGTCTGTAGTACCCCAGAAAGCGCATTTGTCCCTGAGATCTTTCGTCCCCCCTGTAGGGGATCATGCTCTTCTGCGAAACGGCAGAGAGGGGCTGTACCCACGCCCGAACCGGCACTACCGCCGTAGTCTCTGCGTTCAGAACATGCATTCGGATTCCATGAGAAGAGATTTTAGAGGTATATAACGGTTTATTCTTGACGTTGCAATCATTTTTCTTTGCAAAGGGTTCCGGAATGTCTATGAATTCAGGTAAAGAGCCCTGCCGGGGCCGCATCCGGACCGGCAGATGAACATGACACAAGAATGTCTTTGTTTCGGCTTGACGTCTGCATCATGAGGCATGGATGATACCCATCAGAGACACCTACCGGTCGCACAATTATCCGATCGTGAACATGCTGATCATCGCGACCAATGTCTTCCTCTTTGTTGTCGAGACGGCGCAAGGGGAAATGCTTGAGCGATTCATCTTCACTTTCGGACTCGTTCCAGCCAGATATACGGTACCGGAGATCTCGGCCTACTTCACCCCTGCCCAGCAGTTCATCGCCCTTTTCTCGTTCATGTTCCTCCATGGCGGATTCTTGCACCTGGCGGGAAATATGTGGTCTCTCTATATCTTCGGCGACAACGTGGAAGACAAGTTGGGCCCGATCCGCTACCTGCTGTTCTATCTTTGCTGCGGATGGGTTTCCGGACTGGCTCATCTTTTTGTCAACTCGCAATCCCAGGTGCCGACCATCGGGGCGAGCGGAGCCATTGCGGGTATCATGGGGGCATATCTTATCCTTTATCCCCGCTCCAAGATTCTCACATTGATTCCCATCTTCATCATCCCCTACTTCGTCGAGATCCCGGCCTTTTTCTTCCTCGGCATATGGTTTTTCCTGCAGTTTCTTAGTGCAATGGGGACCTCCGGGGACGCGGCCGGAATTGCATGGTGGGCTCACATCGGCGGCTTCGTATTCGGAATCGTGCTGCTGCACGTGTTTTCCAAGGTACCGGAAATAGGCATGACTCGACAGATGCGTCAGACAACCGCAAGAGCGAGGAGCCCGCGTCTCCATCTGATCAAGTCCACCGAAACCGATAACACCGCCAATCTCTACGGCCAGATCACCATTTCGCCTCTGGAGGCAAGAACCGGAACCAGGAAGCTTGTCAGCGTTCCCTGGGGCCGGCAAAGCAAGCTCATCAACGTAAGCGTGCCACCCGGAATTACCCAAGGCGCGCTTCTGCGTCTGATGCGGCTTGGAAAACTCCGCGACGATGGAGAAAGAGGGGATCTTTACCTGAGAGTTCTCGTGGAGTCCTGACCAACCTGGAATTGCCAAGGGGTGAGCCTTAGAAGACCAAAAGATCGTGACATTTTGTCCGTCCAAAGACGGACACCCCACCTCCGGTGGGTCCCCATCTTCGGAGAAGACTACCCCGGGACCGGAACAATCGAAACGATTTTCTTATGAACTTCCGACACACCATGGTGAACGATTCCATGAATCTTGTGTTTCTCGGCACAGGCGGCGCCTGGGGCATCCCCGAGCTGAATTGCGACTGCCGGATCTGCACTGAAATGAGAGCGAGAAGAGAAAGCAGGAAGAGGTGTGCTCTTCTCTTGTCCGGAGTAACAAATCTCCTCATCGACTGCGGACCGGATATTTCCTCTCAGCTCTCCGCAAACCCTGTTGAGAAAATCGACGGCCTCCTTATTTCCCACGAACACGGAGATCATTATCTGGGAATGGACGACCTCTCTGCGTACAAGCGCACCATGCCCAGGGGAAAATTTACGCCCATACCGGTTTTCTTGACCTCCCGAGCCTGGGAAACCATCGGTTCGCGGTTCGGGTATCTTGCAGAAACCGGGGTCATCGAAGTTCGTGTCGTGGAACCGGGGAAAAAATACGTATTGGGACAATTGGAATTCATTCCATTCAAGACCAGCCACGGCGGTTTCGCAGAAGGTTCGGTGGGGTACATCATCCGGTTCCGCAGGAAAAATGGGGATGAAGCGCGTCTGGTCTACACATCGGATTTCGTGGATGTAGTTGACGCGCCGGAGGAACTGCTCTCACCCCATTTCCTGATCATCCAGTCCTACTGGTTTCATGAGCCGGCGCAGAATCGCCCCAGTCACATGAGTTTTCAAAGAAGCCTCGATTTTATTCGGCGCTGGAAACCCCTGGAAGAAACCTTTCTTGTACACCTTGGGGATGCGGACATGGTTCCGGGGGATCCGGCTAACTCCATGATGAAGAAAACCGTGCCGAAACACCCTTTGGCGCCCCCCTCCGGAGGGGCTCCTTATCCTGTCCCGCTTCATCACGATCAATGGCAGGAATCGGTAGATCAGGTTGTGCGCGACTATCGGCTGCCTTTCAAGATTACGGTAGCGAGGGACGGGATGAAGGCCGACTTATCTTGACAGCCGAATCGCAAGGGGGATATACCATCCCTTAAGCGAGGTATCCCGAAATCTATGAAGAAAAAAGACCGATATGCCGAAGCCGGCGTCGACATTGACGCAGGGAATAAATTTGTCAAGCTCATCAAACCCATTGTTGCCAAGACGTTCAAATCGGGAGTCAGAACCGACATCGGCGGTTTTGCAGGGATCTGCTCCCTCCCCACGCAGGGTCTCAAGAGCCCCCTGCTTGTCGCCTCGACGGACGGTGTGGGCACCAAGCTCAGGATCGCTTTCATGATGGATAAGCATGACACCGTAGGGATCGATCTGGTCGCCATGTCCGTGAACGATGTCGTTGTGCAAGGCGCCACCCCCCTCTTCATGCTCGACTACCTGGCCATGGGGAAGCTGGATGTGGAAAAGGCCGTCCAGATCGTAAAGGGGATTGCCCAGGGATGCACAGAGGCCGAATGCTCCCTCATCGGTGGGGAAACTGCGGAGATGCCCGGGTTTTATGCCGAAGGAGAATACGATCTCGCCGGCTTCGTGGTCGGGGTGGTGGACCGCGAAAATCTCCTGGAAGGGTCTGAGATCGCTGTCGGGAATCAGATCATCGGGATAGCATCCAGCGGGCTTCACAGCAACGGGTACTCCCTTGCGCGAAAGATATTTTTCGATCAGCTGAAAATGTCCGTTCACGATCGGGTTGATGAATTCGGCCGAACCCTGGGCGAAGAGCTCCTGGAACCCACTCGGATTTACGTCAAGACAATCAAGAACCTGAGAAGAGATCTGCATGTGACCGGCATCGCCCATATCACCGGCGGGGGACTCATAGACAACCTGCCGCGGATCCTCCCGAAACGGTGCAAAGCCGTGATTAAGACTTCCAGCTGGTCCCCGCCTGTTGTCTTCCGTTTTCTTCAGGAACAGGCAAAGCTCTCACAAAGGGAAATGATGAGAACCTTCAATAATGGGATAGGTCTCGTCATGGTGGTGCGAGAGGAACATGCGGGAGAAGCCCTTTCAAGGTTGAAGGCCATGGACGAACGCGCCTACCACATCGGCTGTGTCGAGGCGAGGGCCGACAGGGAGGAAGCCATTCAATTTGCCGACGTGTAACAAATGGCCCTCGCCGGGCAAGTGGCGCCGGCGAGAATCACTTTTCCAGGGAACAGAGGAGATCACATGTTTGGGCTAGGCAGTTCAGAGTTGATCGTAATCGGGGTCATCGTGTTCCTGATCTTCGGGGCCAAGAGGCTTCCCGAGATAGGCAAGGGGCTGGGTGGCGCGATCCGGGAATTCCGAAACATAAAGAAGGATGTGACCGGAAAAGAGTCTGAACCGATTCCTTCCCTCAATGAACATGTCAAGAAACAGGTCGTGCAGCGGTTCCCCGGCGCAAAACAGATCATGGATTTGAAAGAAAAGGTCGACAAGGTCGACAAGATAGTCACGCGATCCTGACGCGATTTCTTCTCTTCCCCTCGACATACTAAATTAAACCCGCCATGAAGACACAAAGGCACTAAGAAGAAGAACGTTTCATTTCTTGGTGTCTTCGTGCCTTTGTGGCTGATCTCTTGCTAACTGTATTCCTGCTCTGCCATCTCCTTGAGCTTTCTTTTCTGCACTTTCCCTGTCCGGGTCATCGGGTATTCCGAGACAAATTTCACATATTTCGGCACCTTGTCAGGCTCCACCTTCTTCCTCAAGAACCGGACGACGTCATCCTCCCCAAGGGCGGAGCCGGGCTTCAATTTGATCCATGCGGCCATCTCCCTGCCCGTCTTGTGATGGGAAAACCCGAAAACCTGCACCTCCGCGACACCCGGCATGGAGAAGATGACCTCCTCCACTTCTGAAGGGCGGATTTCGACGCCATGCCTCAGAATCAGATCTTTAATCCGACCTGTGATCTTCACATAGCCCTTTTCGTCCATTTCACCCATGTCGCCGGAATGGAACCACCCTTCCCCGTCAATGACTTTGGCCGTTTCCTCCGGCATCTTGTGATACGATTTCATCAGAAGACCTTTGACGCAGAGTTCACCTTGTGTGTTGTTCGGCATTTCATCGCCAGTGGCATGGTCGACGATTTTCACCCGGTTGCACTTCAAGGGCCTGCCCATGGTAGAGACCCTTTTATCCAAGGGATCCCCCGGGTCTGTCATGGTGATCCAGGAAGAGGTCTCCGTGATGCCGTAGCCGATCGTTATATCGGACACGCCTACTTCCCGGATAAGCTTCCTCATGAACGCGTGTGGGGGCGCAGCACCGCCCACAATTCCCTTGGTCACGCTCTGCCACCGCTTCCTGGTGAAGAGGGGATGTTCCAGAAGACCTGCGATCATGCCGGGGGATCCATAAATGGCCGTGCATTTCTCCCTCGTGATCGCCTTCAGGATCTTCTCAGGGTCATAGGTTGTGCAAGGCATTACGAGAGCCGCTCCGGAGAGAAGGCCGCACAGGGCGATGCAGGTATTTCCGAACATGTGAAACAGGGGGAAGAAAAGACACAGCCTGTCCTTTGGCACAATCCCCTGCCGCTCCCCTGAAAACAGGGATTTATTCAGAATCCCCAGGTGGTCGAGCACAACGCCTTTCGGTTTCCCGGTTGTTCCCGAGGTGTACATTATGGCAACAGGGTCCTCAGGATCGATCTCCCTCTCTCTTTCCTGCAGGATCCGGCTGTTCAGATCGTCTCCCGATTCCAACATCTCGGACCACAAGAGAACATCCGGATGCCCCTCGACAGAGATGAGAACCACATTTTGGAGCAATGGGAGTCCCCCCTTCATGTTCAAAACCGCCTCCAGATGCTCCTCTTCATAAAGGCCTCTCGTCATGATGACGGCCTTCGCGTCGGATTGGGCCAGGATGAAGCGCACGTCCTCCTGGTCCGCCGACGGATCCACAGGCACATACACGGCTCCGATCCGAATAAGCGCCATTTGCGCGATGATCCATTCAGGGATGTTGGCTGCCCACAATGCGACCTTGTCCCCTTTCTCAATCCCCATCCGGATCATGCCCCTGGCCGCTCTTTCAACCTCCCACCAAAGAAGCGAGTAGTTGTAGCGAAACCCTGCATCCGTGTGGATCAGGGCGTCCTCGTCCGCGTACCTGCGGGCGGCGTCGCCGATGGCACTGGAAATAGCCTTTTGCGCGATCTCCATAAGGGCTCCTTTCCGTTTGTAAAATAGCGCTGAAACGGGTAGACTTCTGAAAAATGGGGTGGGCCAAAATTATTCTTATGTTATTCCAAATGTCGTTCCGACGCAACACGAGCTCCTGCCCTCGAGCAACCTTCGGAAGTTCATTATGAGTCTTGTCAGCGGTTTGGGGCTTTCCCTTTCCTTTCTGGGGAAGGACCTTTTTCATGATCTTCACTTTCAGATAGAACCGGGAGAACGGCTTGGCCTCATAGGCCCTAACGGGTCGGGAAAGACCTCTCTCCTCAGGCTGCTCGTGGGCGAGATCTCACCCGACAAAGGGGAGATCCGGATCACGAAGGGCACACGTGTCGGCTACCTTCCCCAGGACATTTATGAAAGCCTGAGCGGCACTCTCCTTCAGTCGGTGCTGGACTCCATCCCTTTCCGGAACAGCCACAAGCTGGAGATCCGCGACCTTGAAGAATCCCTGAAAAACTCTCCGGACGATGCACAAAAGGCAAGAATCGGGGTGAGGCTGGCTGAGTTGCATGAAAGGCTGAGCGATCTGGAGACGCAATTTCCTGCGCATAGAGCAGAGAAGATCCTGAACGGTCTCGGTTTCAAGCAGCATGAAATGGACATGCCTGTGTCCACGTTGAGCGGCGGGTGGAAGATGAGGGCCGCCCTTGCAAGCCTTCTTTATCAGGATCCGGATCTGCTCCTGCTCGACGAGCCGACCAACCATCTGGATTTCTTTTCCGTACGCTGGCTTGATGAGTTCCTTCGCGGGTTCAAAGGGGCCATGGTGATCATCTGCCATGACAGGGACTTCCTGAACCGGCAGATCAACCGCACCATGGGTTTTGAGCCGGAAGGACCGAGGATCTACAGCGGCAATGTGGACTCCTACCTGGGGGCGAGGGAAGAGGAAAACCGGATCCTGGAGGCGAAGGCCCGGAATCAGGAGCAGAAGGTCAAGGAGGCCATGAAGTTCGTAGAGCGGTTCCGTGCCAAGGCTTCCAAAGCCAGGCAGGCACAGAGCAAGATCAAGCTTGTCGAAAAGCTGGCTCTCATCGAGACCCACAAGAAGGAGAAAAACATCCGGTTTTCCTTTCCCCCCGTGAATCGAAGCGGGCGGGACGTGCTCACGCTTTCAGGAGTGTCCAAGGGATTTGGAAAGAAGCGTCTTTACGAGAAGGTACTTCTCCGCGCGATGAGGGGGGAAAGGATCGCCATCATAGGGCCCAATGGGGCCGGCAAAACCACCCTGCTTAGAATGGTCGCAGGAGAGATCATGCCCGATGAAGGACAGATCCTGCTGGGACATGGGGTCGGGATGAGCTATTATGCCCAGCACCTCTCCGAGATGCTCGATCCGAGGAAGTCCATCCTCGAGGAGGTGTACCAGGTCGTACCCCACCAGAGTGTCAGTTTTGTCAGGGGGGTATGCGGTGCTTTTCTCTTTTCCGGAAGCGACGTCGACAAACCCGTAGGAGTGCTTTCAGGGGGCGAGAGGGCTCGTGTTTCGCTTGCCAAGATCCTGGTGAACCCGGGCAACCTCATTGTCATGGATGAACCGACAAACCACCTGGATATCATGGCATCGGAGCGACTCATCGATGCACTCGCCGAGTTCAACGGCACCCTGGTGTTCGTTTCGCACAACCTTTCCTTTGTGAGAAGACTGGCGACCAGGATCTGGGATATCCGGGACGGCGCCATCCTGGACTATCCGGGCACCTTGAAAGAGTACCAGGATCATCTCACGCTGACCGCTTCGGAGTCTGCCAAGCCCCATGAGGAAGTCAAGCCGGCAAACAAGCAGTCCCCGCCTCCCCGCCAGGAGGCGGACCGCAAAAAAGAATTGAGAAAGGAAAAGGCGGAAAAACGCTCCCTCATCTCCGCGACGCTCAAGCCGATCCAGGAAAAACTCCAAAAATTGGAGGACCGGATCCACGCGCTGGAAGAGAGGATAAAGGAAGTGGAAAGGCTGCTTTCGGATCCCGAGACGTTCAAGGATAAGGAAAAATGCGTCCCGCTGCTGAATGAATACACGGAGCTCAAGAAAAAGCTGGAAGAGCTCATGGGGAGATGGGAGTACAATCAGGAGGAACTGGAATCGGCCAGGCAGGAGTTGGGAGTGGAGCAGGGATGATGGGAATGTCCAATGTCCAATGTAGAATGTCCAATGTTCAAGGAAGAGAAACTCCGCCACAAAGACACGAAGACACTAAGAAGACGATAAGTTTTTCTTGGTGACTTTGTGACTTTGTGGCAGAGCTCAAGGACCTTTAATGAAAATACCTGAAGAACACAAGAAACTGCTGAAAGAGCTTGGTTTGGGCGATAAGGATTTCCAGTGCTTCGATGGGGAATCCGTATCATACGAATTCGATGAAACCAGGGGTGTCCGGATCTATGATCCGTATTACAGAACATCCTATCAGGAGTTTATCGAAGTGGACGGATGGAGCTCCTGGAGTCTGGAGAAAGACACCTTCATGTCGGACCTTCTGGAGGAAACCAGGGCCGAGGTCGAACGAGTTCAGGCGACGATCGAGAAACCCTCCCAAGAGGAGATAGCCAAAGCCATGCAGAAGAGATTCAGCAAGAAGGGCGTGTAGGTCCGTGGAACTCTCGGACCTCATTCGCGTCTTCAAGGAGGACAGGGAAATCGGCCCTGCCTCGGTATACTATAGATATGTCCCGCCCATTGAAGCCGAATGTGAAAAGAATCCCCCCGTATCTGAAGGAATCCTCTCCATCCTGCCCAACATCGGTATCAGCAGGCTTTTCACACATCAATCAGCGGCTTTGAGGCTTATCCGGAAAGGGGCGAATGTGCTGGTTTCAACGCCCACTTCCAGCGGCAAGAGCCTGATCTACAATCTTGCGGTGCTTGAGGAACTGCTGAAGAATCCGCAGGCCAGGGCCCTGTACGTTTTTCCATTGAAGGCCCTCGAGCAAGATCAGTTGAAGAACCTCACAGCGCTCCTGGACGGATACAAGGGACGAAAGATCACTGCATCCGTTTACGACGGCGACACCACGGCATACAACCGGAAAAAGATCAGGTCCTCTGTTCCGGAAATCCTCGTAACAAACCCTGACATGCTTCACGCGGGGATTCTTGCCCACCATGAGGGCTGGGAAACCCTGTTGAAGAATCTCTCCCTGGTGGTTCTGGATGAGGTCCATACCTACAGGGGGATCTTCGGTTCGCACATGAACCAGGTCATCAGGAGACTCAAGAGGATCTGCAGGTCTTACGGGGCAAATCCTCGCTTCGTCCTTCTCTCGGCCACAGTCAGTAACCCAGGACAGTTTGCAGAGAGTCTGGTGGAGGAAAAGATAGAGGTGGTGGAGAGAAGCGGGGCCCCAAGGGCAGGGCAGCACTTCCTTTTCATGAACCCTTTGTCCGGTCCGAACTTCTCGGCTGCAAAGCTCTTTACGCAATGCATACAGAGAGGCTTCAGAACCATCGCCTTCACGCAGGCCAGAAAGCTGACCGAACTGATCCATCTCTGGGTGTCCCAGCTTTCACCCCGCCTTCGCGAAAAGGTAAGCTCTTACAGGGCCGGATTCATGCCCGAGGAGAGAAGAGAGATCGAAAGAAAGCTTGCCCGGGGAGAACTCCTCGGCGTCGTATCCACCAGCGCCCTCGAGATGGGAATCGACATTGGATACCTGGATGTCTGCCTGCTGGTAGGGTACCCGGGAACGATAATCACTACCTGGCAAAGAGGGGGAAGGGTCGGCCGGTCCGGCAGAGAGTCCCTGGTCATCCTCGTGGGCAAACCGGATGCGCTCGATCAGTATTTCATGAAGCACCCTGAGGAGCTTTTCGAGAGATCCTATGAGGCCGCGCTGCTCGACCCGCACAATCCCTTTGTGGTGAAAGATCACCTTCCCTGTGCGGCTGCGGAAAGGCCGATCACCCTGGAGGATGGAAGTTACTGGCCCAATGGTCTGGAATCGCTTCTGCACGATCTGGAGAGAGAGGGAAAGCTCGTTCGGACGATGGAGGGCGAACCGACGTGGTTCTCCACAAAACGAAATCCTCATGCAGGGGTGAACATCCGGTCCGCCGGGCACACCTACACCATCTTCGACGAGAATACCGGCAGTGCCATAGGGACTGTCGACGGAATGAGGGCGCTGACCGAGTGCCATCCCGGCGCCATCTATCTGCACAGGGCAAAACAGTATCTGATCAGAGAGCTTCACCTGGACAAGAAGGATATCATTGCAAAACGTTCGGATCTGAAATACTTCACCAGGATCCGCACGGAAAAGGAGACGGAAATTCTGGAGATCCTCCGGAGCAGGCCCAAAGCCCAGTTCCTGGTGCGGGAAGGCAGGGTCAAGGTGACCGAATGGGTGACCGGTTACGAGAAAAGGGCCTTGCCGGGGCAGGAACTTCTGGGGGTCCACGATCTGGATTTGCCGCCTCAGATGTTTGAGACAATGGGGTTCTGGATCGAATTGGAGGATGCGGCCCGCAGGCTTGTGGAGCAGAAAGGGTTCCATTTCATGGGGGGCATCCATGCCATAGAACATGCTATGATCGGCCTTTTTCCCCTCTTTGCCTTGTGCGACAGGAACGACATAGGAGGTATTTCCTATCCCCACCATCCTGAATTGCAGAAGAGCGCAGTATTCATCTACGACGGGTATCCCGGAGGGGTAGGACTTGCCCAGCACGGCTTCGATGTTGTACAGGAGCTTCTGGAGAAAACGCTCAGTCTCCTGAATCAATGCGGGTGTGAAGACGGATGCCCCTCCTGCATTCATTCCCCCAAATGCGGCAACGGCAACAAACCCCTGGACAAGAGCTCCGCAAAGCTGATACTGGAATTTCTTCTCGGCCATATCCCTTTGAGCGAAATTTGCGGGGAAACCTCTGAGGAGGAGCCGGAACTCCTGTCAGTAGAACCGATTGAAGCGGACAAAGCCGCGAACCTGCCGAGGATCCTCTACTTCGACCTGGAGACCCGGCGCTCCGCCCAGGAGGTTGGAGGCTGGCAGAACACACACCTGATGGGGATTTCCATTGCCGTTCTCTTTGACAGCATCGAGAACCGCTTCCTCTCCTTCACAGAAGAACGGGTCGATGAGCTCCTGACCCTCCTTCATAAGGCCGACCTGGTGGTCGGGTTCAACATCAGGCGGTTCGATTATGGTGTCCTGGGCGCCTACACCGGCAAGGATCTCAAGGCCGTGACCACGTTCGACATCCTGGAAGATGTCCATCGCAGGCTGGGGTTTCGGCTCAGCCTGGATCACCTCGCCTGCGAGACACTGAATTGCAGAAAGGAATGCGACGGGCTCCAGGCCCTGAAGTGGTTCAAGGCCGGTGAGATGGCCAAGCTCCAGGAATACTGCTGTCACGATGTGGAGATGACAAGGGACCTTTTTCTGTACGGTCTCGAGAACGGTCACCTGGTGTACAGGATGAAAGAGCCGGATCAGAGGGTGAGACTGCTCGTGGACTGGAAAGTGGAAAGCATGATCAAGAAGATGGAATGATGGAATGATGGAATAATGGAATAATGGGGTGATGGATGGTCAGGATCAGAGGGGAAAAATGACAGGAAAGATCCCAGTCTTGTCATCTCGACCGCAGGGAGAGATCTTTAACTCATGCAAAAAGCAAGATTTCTCACTCCGTTCGAAATGACATCAGCGTCAACCTATTCCTGAGACACTACACCAGGAATCCTGTTCATCCTGTCTAACTTCTGACTTGTGGAGTTGGTTTCTATGAAGGCTTTTGAATGCAAACAATGCGGGGAATGCTGCCGCGGCGAAGGGGGAATACGAGTGCAGGGGGACGAAATCGGGCGGATTGCCCGCTTTCTCTCAATCACTCCTGCCGAATTTCTCTCCGAGCGGTGTTATTTCCGACATGGGAGATATTACATCAATACCGGGGCCGACGGTTTCTGCGCCTTTTTCGACAAGGAGAAGCAGTGCACGATTCACCCCGTAAAACCCCTCCCCTGCACCCTTTGGCCTTTTTATCCCGCTCTCTTGAACGACCCCGAAAACTGGATCATGGCCCAGGACGCATGCCCGGGCATTAACCCCGGATCCTCTTTCGAGGAGTTCCGGAGGCAGTCGCGCGGATGAGCCTGCTCAGAAAATTCATTGATCTTCTCTATCCACCCAGGTGCCTCTTGTGCCGCGCCTTCATTGCCTCCGGTTCCCTCTGCGACACCTGTTTCAGCTCATTTAAGAAACTCGTGACCCCTGTATGCCCCATTTGTGGCGGTCCTTTCCTGAACGGCATACAAGAGGACCATGTGTGCGAGGAATGTCTGAGAAATCGACCCTATTTCGATAGCGCCGCCTCCCCCTACATGTATGACGGCCGGATCATGGATGCCATCCATCTATTCAAATATCAAGGCAAACCCCACATTGCCAAAGCCCTTGGACCGCTACTTGCATCGTTTGCGAAGGAACGGTTGAGCGGGCTAAGGGGGCTGCTGATCATGCCGGTCCCTCTCCACCCCAAAAGGCTGAGGCAGAGGGGATACAATCAGAGTCTTTTGCTTGCGAGGCATGTGGCTGTCGGCATGAGAGCTTCTTTGGATTTCATGGCCCTGAGGCGGACCAAAGATACCAAGGTCCAGACCGGGCTCAGAAGGGATGAAAGACGCCGGAACGTGAAGAGCGCCTTCGAGGTGGCTGATCGCAGGGCTGTAAGAGGGAAGAACGTACTTCTGGTGGATGACGTGGCGACCACCGGGAGCACCCTCAATGAATGCGCAAAAGCGCTCAGGAAAGCCCGTTCCGGCAATGTGCACTGTCTGGTGCTGGCGAGGGCGCCAAAAGAAGCAGGCAGTAGGCAGTGAGCAGTAAGTAGTAAGCAGTAAGCAGTAAGCAGTGAAGACAAAAGATCGGCCACCAAGACACTGAGGCACAAAGAATATTGAAATGTTCGCTTGGTGTCTTTGTGCCTTTGTGGCAGAGTTGGAGCTTCGCAGAAAGAAGTAGGCAGTAAGCAGTAGACAGTAAGCAGCAAAGGACAGAAGATCGGCCACCAAGACACTAAGGCACAAAGAATATTGAAACGTTCGCTTGGTGTCTTTGTGCCTTTGTGGCAGAGTTGGAGTTTGCATGGAAACCTATCGCACGAAAATAAAAACGCTCGAAGATCTCAAGACTGAGCTGGAAAGAATCAAAGCGCGAGGGAAGAAGGTCGTATTTACAAACGGCTGTTTCGACATCCTCCACCCCGGACATATTCGATACCTCTGGAATGCCAGACAGCTCGGAGATCATTTGGTCGTGGCAGTGAACAGCGACCGTTCCGTCCGAGAGATAAAAGGATCCTCCAGACCCATTTTAGGAGAAGCGGCCAGGAGTGAACTCATTGCCGCCCTTGAATTCGTGGACGGGGTTGTCGTCTTCGACGAGGAGGACCCCTTGAACGTCATCGAATCCCTCCTGCCCGATGTCCTGGTAAAAGGAGGCGACTGGTCCGAGGAGAGGATCATCGGCGCCGATGTGGTAAGGCGGGCAGGCGGCGAGGTGCGCGTCATCCCCTTTGTGGAGGGATTCTCCACAACGACCATTATCGAGAAGATAAGAACGGGTTTCGTACGAGCGGGCTTATGCTGAATAGAAGAATGGCCTTCATCAATCTCTCCACGGCCTCTTACGAGATCGAGCCGGTCCCTGAAGAGATGCGCAGAAGCTTCCTCGGGGGCAGGGGAATCAACATGCATCTCCTCTCCCGGTTCTATTCCACCCACGTCGATCCTTTCTCTCCCGGGAACCCGCTCCTTTTCGGGGCAGGCATGCTCACCGGGACCCTTTCCTTCGGTTCACGTGTGAATATCAGCGCGAGATCCCCGGAATCGGACCATCTGGGAGATTCCAGCATGGGCGGCGATTTCGGTGCCGAGATGGTTTATTCCGGTTTCAGCCATCTGCTCTTTCAGGGACGAAGCGACGCGCCTGTCTACGTCTTCCTTAAGGACAACAGGATCGAGTTCAGGGATGCACGCCATCTCTGGGGGCTCGACACGCTTGAAACCCAGAAGCAGATCCGGAGCGAGCTGGGAGACAGTCGGGTTCAAGTGGCCTGCATCGGTCAGGCGGGAGAAAAAAGGGTACGATTCGCCTCTGTTCGAACAGGGAGGAAGAGCGCTGCCGGAAGAACGGGCATGGGCGCTGTCATGGGTTCCAAGAACCTCAAAGCCGTTGCTGTCAGGGGAACCCAGGACCTGCAGGTCGCCGACCCCCAAGGCCTTCTGGAGTATTATGGGGACGCGCAGAAGAAACTGGTGGAAACCAAGTGGGCAAAGGCCCTTGGAAGACAGGGCACTCCCCTCCTCTTCAAGTTTGCAAACGCCATGGGATTTCTGAGTTACTGCAACCATCAGTACACCAGCGTAGGGGAGAAGGGCCGGGCCCTGGAGGCAGAGGCCCTCGAAGCCTATTCCACCGGGATGCTCTCCTGTTTCGGCTGCCCGGTGCACTGCCGGCATCGCTTCTCGATTGAGGAAGGTCCTTACGCCGGGCTGAGCGGGGAAGGACCTGAGTACGCGTCCATCGGTTCCCTGGGCCCGAAGATCGGAAATCTCGATCTCCAAACCGTCATCCATTCCACTGAGCTCTGCAATCTCTACGGATTGGACACCATTTCCACCGGATCGTACATTGCCTGGGCCATGGAGCTTTTTCAGCGGGGAATCATCGATAGGAAGATCACTGGGATTCCGCTGGAATGGGGGGATTCTAAGATTGTTCCAGAGATTGTTCGCAGGATCGCACACCGGCAAGGCATCGGCGATGTTCTGGCCGAGGGCTACAGGGCCGCAGATGCATTCGGCGGTTCATCTCTGGATTATCTCCCGGCGGTCAAGAGATTCCCTCTCGAGATGACGGATGAGAGGCTCCCCAAGAGCTTTGCACTGGGCATGGCCACCTCCACGCGAGGGGCCTGCCACATGAGGAGCAGGCCTTCCATTGACGTCCTGGGGCTTCCGGAAGAAGTGCTCAAGAAGATCTACGGCGGCCCTGTCAGCAATCAGCTGACTTCTTACGAGGGAAAGGCGCGAATGGTCTGGTGGCATGAACTGCACAACGCGGTTACGGATTCACTGGGCTTCTGCCGTTTTCTCACTGTCTTTTCGAGCCCCCATGCCCCTCAATACGAGGATTTCAGCCGATGGATCCGGTTGAATACAGGCCTTTCTCTGACCCCTGAGGGACTGCGCATTGCAGGGGAGAGGATCTATACGCTGGAAAGGGTCATGCTTGCCGGGGACGGCCTCTCGCGTGAGGATGACACCCTTCCGCGAAGGTACTTTGATGAACCGGTGGGCGAAGGCCCTGCAATGGGCAGTGTGATCGACGCGAAGGAATTTCAGAACATGCTGGACGAGTATTACCGGCTCCATGGGTGGAGCCGGCAGGGGATTCCCACGAAGAAAATGCTTGTGAAGCTTGGGATTGGATGATGAAGATAAAGGTATTCAAGGAACTTTGCAGCGGATGCCGCATTTGTGAGATGGTTTGCTCGCTTTTCCACACCGGGGCGATCAACCCTGAGAGATCGGCAATCCGCATACGAAAGAATGACCTTGGAAATGGATTGAGAGAGCCGATAGTATGTCGCGGGTGCGGGAAGATGGCGTGTCTCGAAGGGGAGCGCACGGAAGAGTCACAAGAAGTGAAAAAATTCACATGGGATAGGAAAAGGGCTGAAAAATGTACCTTTGGGGCTCTCCCGGTTTTCCAGGGCGAGGCCTACCACTGCGACCTTTGTGGCGGGAATCCCCGGTGCGTCAAAGTGTGCACACCGGGTGCGCTCCGGATACAGCATTCAAAAAAGCGGGCGGTCGCATAAATACTGATTGATTTTTTCTGATCCATTCTCTAGGATGCCGTCCCAATCGGCCCCCTGAACGCTTTTCCCTGGACTGCGCAGTATGATCCTCTTAAATTGCTATCTGAAAAATGCCGATCCTGAATTCCTGAACTCAGTGACCGAGGTGAAGTGTTTTACCTGTTGAAAACGCCTGCAGCTTGCTATGATCGTGCGACCCCAGGCAAAATTTCTTAGAAAGGATCAGGTTGAATATGGTCTTTGGTGCAATTTCTGGCATTTTGTCTCATGATCTTGCGATTGATCTCGGAACGGCAAACACGCTGGTCTATGTGAAGGGAAAGGGCATCCTCCTGGACGAACCCTCCGTGGTCGCCGTGAAAAAGGATGACAAGGGGGGCAAGAAGGTGCTGGCGGTCGGCAAGGAAGCCAAAATGATGCTCGGCCGCACCCCTGGAAATATCATTGCCATTCGCCCAATGAAGGATGGGGTGATTGCGGATTTTGAGGTCACGGAGTCCATGCTCCGGTACTTTATCCGGAAAGTGCACTCCCGCCGCAGACTCGTCCGGCCCAGGATCATTATCGGAGTGCCGAGCGGCATCACCCAGGTGGAGAAGAGGGCGGTTCGCGAATCTGCTGAATCGGCAGGGGCAAGAGAGGTCTACTTCATCGAGGAACCCATGGCTGCTGCCATCGGAGCGGGGTTGCCTGTTACCGAACCCAGAGGCAATATGGTGGTGGATATCGGCGGCGGGACTACCGAGGTTGCCGTCATCTCCCTGGGAGGGGTGGTCTATTGCAAGTCCGTCAGGGTGGCCGGAGACCGGATGGACGAGGCAATCGTCGAGTACATTAAAAGAAGATACAACCTGCTTATAGGCACGGCTACCGGCGAGATCATCAAGACCACCATCGGAAACGCCTTTCCTTGCGATCAGATCGATACCCTTGAGGTGAAAGGCCGGGACCTCGTGACAGGGATTCCAAAGATCCTCACCATCGATTCCGACGAAGTGAGAGAGGCCATTTCCGACCAGATCAACACCATCGTGGAGACCGTGCGAACCGCTCTGGAGCAGATGCCCCCGGAGCTTGCAGCAGACCTGATCGATACGGGGATCATGCTGACCGGCGGAGGTGCGATGTTGAAAGACCTGGACGCACTGCTGAGGGCCGAGACCAAGCTCCCCATCCATATTGCCGAGAATGCGCTTTCAGCGGTGGCCAGGGGCGCGGGCGAAGCATTGATAAACCTTTCGATACTGAGAAACCTGGAGAAAGATTAACTCCTCAACCCCGCAGCTTGTTGTAGCGAAGCGGATAATGGGGTCCCGCTTGCGGGGTATTCGTGCCTGTGCGAACAAGATGGGGACCCACCTGAAGGGTGGGGTGTTCGTGTTTGCACGAACAAGATGGGGACCCACCTGAAGGGTGGGGTGTTCGTGTTTGCACGAACAAGATGGGGACCCGCCAGAAGGGTGGGGTGTTCGAGCCTAGCGAAGAAAAATCCCGCTAGCGGGGCTGTAGGAGCTTCAATTCCTCGCCCGATACCAGGCCAGAGCCATCATGGCCGCGAGGAGTGACGCGACTCCGACATAGATATATTTCAGACCGATGACCGGCGCCAGCGCATAGGCGAGCAAAGGCCCGACAGCACTGGCCAGATCGCCCACGGTAAAGAGAAAGCCCATTGTTCTGCCCCGTACCCCCTCCGCACACAGATCTCCCACAATCGCTATGGAAAGCCCCTGATTGCTGCCGGCGGCAAATGACGTCAGGAGCAGGGCCAGCAGGATGGTTGCAGGATGGCCCATTGAGAGCAGCATAAAACCCGCCGCCCCCGGCAGCAGCCCCCATGCGACCGCCTGCCATCGACTTTTGCAGCGATCGGAAAGCCACCCCATGGCAGGGGCCGATATCATCGAAATGAGATAGGTCAAACCCAACCCCAGCCCGGTTGCGCTTGCCACCCCCAGCTGGATTCCGCTGATTTCGAAACTGCCGCCCAGATTCTCCAGAAGAAACAGCCCAAAAGTCGGCATGAGGACTCCTGCGACGCTGAACCGATTCACGCCCATCAGGAAAAAGGCAGATCCTATCTGTCGTTGGCAATGCTTCACCTGACTTGAAGGGGTTTCCCCATGAGATTCGGCGAGGATTCTTTCCTGCCTCAGACGAGAGGTTTCGGGCAGGAGTATCCAGACCACCACTGCGCCGGCAAACGTGAGACCGGCTCCTGCGCCCAGGGCCGCATGGTAGCCCAGCCTGTCCGTCAGCAGGCCTCCCAAGACCGACCCGCTCGAGGTCCCCAGAAAAAAGCAGATATTGTAAAGGCCAACCCAGCGGCCGCGATTCCGGTTCTCGCTGATGTCCACGATCATGGCATTGCCGCCCACCCAAATGCCGGCCCAGGAGAGCCCCCAAAGCAGCCTTCCGCTCAAGAGGGACCAGAAACCGCTCCCGAGTGCATAGATAGCCGTTGAGCAGGCGCCCAGAAAAAGAGCCGCTATGAAAAGAGGGCGTCTGGGAAAACGATCGTACGCCATGCCCGCCGGGCCGTTCAGAAGCAGCCGGATGAAGCGGTTGGCCGATAAAATGATTCCTACGCCGGCCAGCGTGATGCCTGCATCACCGACATGAGTCGGCAGGACTGCATAAAGAGAGGCATCCCCGATAAGAGAAAGCCCCGTGCCGATGGAAATCGGCAGAAGCACACTCATGGGGGTTATCGCGGAATGTCCGGTCATTGCAGGATGCAAGATACAGGATGCAGGATGCAGGATGCAAGAAACAAGATCAGGAGACAGGATGCAGGAGATGCAGGCGAGGTCGCGTCCGCCGGGCGGACCGCCAAAGAAGATGAACGTTGGAACATCGAACGCTGAATGGAAAACCTGAATTTCTCGACGACACCTCCAAATGAACAGAACGAATTGCTGATCGCAGGGTTTTTGGGGATTCTTGATTTTTCATTCGATGTTGGATGTTGGACGTTCGATGTTCGACGTTCGACGTTCATTCCTCCCTTGCCTCTTG
>PHBH01000032.1 GCA_002840535.1 Deltaproteobacteria bacterium HGW-Deltaproteobacteria-15
ACAAGTTGGCACTCTCCAGAACTCTGTGCCCTCAAGCGAAGCGGGCGAGAGACGCTCTTTCCTGCGTGAAACAAGCAAATAATTATGTGCTCAGCTCAATAACGGTTAACGATTTACTGATAACCATTTAAAGAGGCGATGTATGAGAAACAGAATGCCCGACAAGATGGGCCATTTCGGGATTTTCGGCGGCCGCTATGTGGCCGAGACGCTTATGCCCGCACTGATCGAGCTTGAGACAGCCTACCGATCGGCTATGCGTGACCGGGGATTCAGGAAAAAGCTGAGTCATTATCTTCACGAATACAGCGGCCGCGCTACCCCGCTCTATTTCGCGGAAAGGCTCACCATGACACTCGGCGGCGCGAAAATCTACCTGAAGCGAGAGGACCTGAACCACACGGGCTCCCATAAGATCAACAATACCCTCGGTCAGGCCCTTCTCGCCCTGAGGATGGGGAAGGGGAGGCTTATTGCAGAGACAGGTGCAGGCCAGCACGGTGTTGCCACGGCCACCGTTGCTGCCCTGTTCGGGATGGAATGCCGGGTGTTCATGGGGGAGGAAGACATGGCCCGCCAGGCGCCCAATGTATTCCGAATGAGAATCCTCGGCGCCGAAATCGTTCCGGTTTCATCCGGCCGGTCAACCCTCAAGGATGCCATGAACGAAGCCATGCGCCACTGGGTGGCGAGGGTCAGAGATACCTACTATGTGATCGGCTCCACGGCAGGCCCTCATCCTTATCCCATGATGGTTCGCGATTTTCAAAGTGTGATCGGAAGGGAGACGAAAAGGCAGATCCTGAAAACAGAAGGCCGGCTGCCGGATGCGATAGTGGCTTGTGTCGGAGGGGGCAGCAACGCTATGGGCATGTTTGGCCCATTCAGAGACCAAAAGGAAGTGGGACTTTACGGGGTGGAGGCCGGAGGCAAGTCCATCTCTTCAGGCTTTCACGGGGCGAGCATCTCCGCAGGACGTGTCGGCGTGCTCCATGGAAACAAGACCTATATCCTCCAGGATGGAAATGGACAGGTGAGGGAGGCTTATTCCGTGGCCGCCGGGCTGGATTATCCGGGCGTGGGGCCCGAGCACAGCTATTTTCATTCGACCGGCAGGGCCGAGTATGTTGTCGTCACCGACGATGAGGCAAGGGCGGCGTTTCTTGATCTCAGCAGGCTGGAGGGGATCATTCCGGCCATGGAAAGCGCTCACGCAGTGGCCTTCGCAATGAAGCTTGCCCGCAAGCTGGAAAGGGACAGGATCATCGTCGTCAATCTATCGGGCAGAGGGGATAAGGATGCTGCAATTATCGAACAGGAAGGAAAAGATCATGGGGCGAATCGGAGAGAAGTTCAAAACGCTGAAAGAAAGGCGTGAGAGGGCGCTTATTACGTTTGTGAGCGCAGGCGACCCGGATACGGCAAGAACAAGGGATATCATCCTGGCCCTGGAGCAAGCCGGCGCGGATGTCGTGGAACTCGGCGTCCCCTTCTCGGACGCTACGGCGGACGGACCTGTGATTCAGGCGTCTTCCACAAGGGCGCTGAGGGCTGGAACATCGCTCGAAAAGACCATCGCCATCGTATCGGAAGTAAGACGAACCTCTGAAATCCCCCTCGTACTTTTCGGATACTACAATCCAATCCACGCCTATGGCCCGGCGAAATTCGCGAAGGACTCCGCGTCGGCAGGAGCGGACGGCGTGCTGGTTGTCGACCTGCCCTTTGAGGAGTCGCGGGAACTGAGGCAATTCACAGATCCTGCCGGGCTCGATTTCATTCCCCTTGTCGCGCCTACCACGGGGGCCGAGCGGGCCCGGAGGATTCTTCATGATGGTTGCGGTTTCCTCTACTTCATTTCCGTTACAGGAGTGACAGGGACCGCAAAGGGTTCTCCCCTCGAAATAAAAAGGGACATAGAGCAACTGAGAAAGATCTCCGGACTCCCTGTCGCGGTGGGATTCGGCATAACGACCCCTGCAGAGGCCGCTGAAATCGCGCAGCATGCAGACGGCATTGTCGTAGGAAGCGCCCTGGTCCGGTTGATTCATCAACACAGGGAAAACGGCAATCTCGAAGCCGTGGTGACATCGTTTGTAGGTGATTTGAAAAGAGCGCTTGGATCGGGGAACCGGTAGAACCGAGGGAAGAGGGACGACCGCTTCGCTAGGACGAAGGACGACAAAGAACGGAAGACAAGAAAGTGCTGAACCGCCAAGACGCAAAGTTCGCCAAGGAAGATATTTGTTTTTTCATCTGCGGAGAAGCCTCCGCCGTTGAAAAACCAAATGCTTTGCTCTTCTTCGCGTTCTTCGCGCCTTTGCGGTTCAATAAATTTTCTCTGGACGCTAGACGGTTGCGGACGCCGGTGGATTGGAGTATGCATACGGCCGGGATATTCGTCCACATGCCCAGAGGAAAGTGATTTTGGGGAATCAGCCTTTGCCCATGCAACCGCATGCCGACCCCGACGTTCCCGGCAGAAGAAGACTGAGTCTTGTGCTCTGTGCCTTTCTGCACGGGTTGAACCATGCCCTCCAGCTTATCCTTCCTCCCCTGTATGTTTCAATAGGCGCTGATCTAGGGATTGAAGGGCTCAGCCCGGTGATGCTTCTTGGGACCATCTATTTTGTGGTGTACGCTGTCGTGGGGCTGCCTTACGGAATCCTCGCCGACCGGTTCAGCAAGAAGAGGATGCTGGTGCTGGGGGCACTTGTCAACAGCATGGCGTTTATCATGGTTGCTTACAGCCGCTCCTATGGCATACTTGTCGCCGCCATGGTGCTGGGGGGTTTAGGCGGGGGGACCTATCACCCGGTTGGAAACGCACTTATCTCAAACCTGTTCAAGGATATGGTGGGCCGCGCCTTCGGCATTGCCGGAATAGGCGCCAGCTTCGGACTTTTCTTCGGCCCCTTTGCAAGCGGTTTCCTGGGGGAGCACTATGGCTGGCGCGCAAGCTGCATGGCATTCGCCCTCTTCGGGATAGCAGTGACCGCGGCATTCGCCCTTGTCATGCCGGACGACAGGAGGGAGGTTTCAACGGAGAAGTATGAAAGCGGCCAACGCCGCGCCCTCCTCGTCGCAATCCTTCCCGTGATCATGGTCTTCGGAGTTCGGGACTTTTGCCTCTGGGGCATGACTTACCTCACTCCTGCCATGGCCCAGACGACCATCGGTTTCTCGGTGGAAACAGCGGGTCTGCTCATCGGCCTGATGAGCCTGACGGGTGTGGTCTCCCAGCCGCTGGCAGGGACGATGTCCGACCGTTTCGGACGGCGAAAGGTGATCGTTTTCTCCTTGGCAGCGGCGTCCCCTTGTGTCCTGCTCTTTCCTCACGCAGCACAGCTCTCCATCTTCCCTCTTGTCATCGCGGCCGGATTCGCTCTGCTGGCCACTGTCCCCGTCGTTGATGCCGCTGCTGCAGAGATCGTGCCCCCTTCCATGAGAGGACGGCTATTCGGGATGATGATGACACTGGGGATTCTCCTGGGAGCTTTGAGTCCTTATGCGGTCGGCGTCATCCATGATGTTTCCGGGGGGTATGCCCTGGCCTACCTGGTTTTGGGTATAAGTGCGCTCCTGGGCGCAGGGCTCAGCCTGCTGGTGTTCTCAAAATAGGCAATAGGAAACCGCGAAGGCGCAAAGAACGCGAAGAAAAGCGTGAACTTGGCGTCTTGGCGTTTCAGACCTCTTTTCGTCCCTCGTCCTAGCGCAGCGGTCGTCCATCGTCCCTCGGTTTTAAAACTATCCCTTCTTCCCCGGGATCAGCGGCTGGATGAGTCTCCCCGGCAGCTTCAGGGTCCTCTCCAGTATGCCAAGGAGCCCGGCCCCGACCGCCGAAGGAGAAATCGGGGTTACCGCGGGATCGGAGATGTCACCCCTGACCTTCACAGGGATGGCGATGAAGTTTTCTCCCAGTATATTGCCGAGAATGGGTATGTTCTCGAGGATCGTGTCTACCGTCTTCAGCGGAGTGACGAGCACCGTGACGTCCATCTTTTTTGTAGAAAGATCGATGGCGCCTTCGAACGCAAGCCCCATGGATTTGCCGTCGATCAATGCCTCTTCCAGGTGGACTACCCCGTTCCGGATCTTTCCGGTGAATCGGGCGGACTTGTAACCGAATCCCTCTCCTGCCAGATCAGGCACCCTCCCTTTGAAAATCTCGGTGATGTTGACCACACTGAATATTTTTGCAAGCAATCCAAACCGGTAAATGCGCCCCTCTCCCGCTTCGATCGCGAACTGTCCTTCCAGGTTGCGCAGCAGGTCTTCGGAATCTCCCCTGGCAGCGATCTCCCCCGTAAAGTCGAACCGGCCGCTCACGAGTTTGGTATCGAGAAAACAGGAGAGGGTCTGCGTCAATTCCTTGTCTCTTGCCTTTGCTTCAGCCTCCAATTCCATGGGCTCTGGGGAAACCTTCACGGTGGCATCGGCGGCAATTCCGCACAAGCGTCCCTCCGTGATCTTCACCTCCACCCTCTTGTCCTTGAAATTCAAGTCAAAGGCAAAGGGCTCCCACCGCAATTCCCCGTATTCGAAGTAGGCCGCCTTCACATGAACCGTTCCATGGACCGGCACTGCTCCGAGGATTCCTTTTTCCTCAGGCGGTTGCCGGCCGTCTTTCTTCCGGATCTCTTCCTTTTTCTTTTGCTGTTCAATGATCCGCTCCACCTTTTCCCACCTGAATCCTTCTGAGGAGACGGTCAGGTCCACCTGGACTCCCTTTTGTGCAAACCCGATTGTTCCCTGGATTGCCGCCTCTGTTCCCCTCCACGCGAGTTCGGCTTTTTCCACCTGGACATTGTCGTCTGATGCCTTCAAGGAGACACTGTTCACAAGAACAGGACTGCTCAGATCTCCCTGATAAGCAAAATCCCCTGCCTGGATGTCCCCCTTCACCCTGGACTGCTCCGGACGATTCTTCACAATGCGCGCTGTGAAATCTCCTCGGATCCAGCCGGTGAGATAGGGGTTTTCCTCCATAATCTGTTTCATGGTCTCCTCGGATAGGAGCCCCTTGAACTGGAGATCGATCTCCTTCTCTCGCAGGTTCATACTTATGGCGGCGCCGCCATCGGGTCCATCGATCAGAAGTTCCTTGATCAGGAGGTCTCCTCCTTGGGGCCCCAGCGAGAGATTCACGGCAATTGGAGGGCCGTTTGCCACCGTGAAGTTGCCCTGGAGCGATGTCTCTTTTCCCTCACCCCAGACAAGAACCGCCTGCGATATGGCTATTGGGGCTCTGACTTGAACTTCAGGAGGCAGATCCATGGCGGCAGAAATCCATTCCTTTGCCTGCGGGCCGATCGTACCTTCGAAATTCAGGCTCACCCGGGGAGAGCCTTGCATGTATTCCTTAACTACGCCCGACAGGCTCAACGCGGCATCCAAGAGGGCCGTCTGCGTCTGTTCGAACTCGATCTGGTTCGGGTTCCCGCTGAAAACGGCCTTGTCCACTTTGAGAATGGCAGGTAGCCGTGGGGATTCGACAAGGAGACCCTCTGCCTCTCCCTTGCCCTGGAACACCCATTCCTTCGGGTTCTTCAGTGGACCCTTTAGCTCAAAGGCGGAAAGAGTGACTTGCCCCTTCAAGGAGTCAAGCTCCTTCAGAGCCGGGATCTGTCCAAGGGGGGTAACCCAAGGATAGAGCTCTCCCAGATTCAGGACGGCCTTATCTGATGCGACCTCCAGACGCGCCGTTTCACCCCAATCGACCCGGCCGGCCGCCTGTGTAACCTGGGTGTTACTCATCCTTCCGGCCAGATCGCTCCAGGATATCTGATTCCCCCCATACGTAAACCGTCCCCTTGAGATCTCCACGGGATAGGGAACTCGTTCGTATTCCCCTTTTAGATTCATGTCGCGGATTTCGATCTCAGGCCGGAGGGAATCCATACGCTCCCCCAGTGTAAGCCTTCCCTGGGCCGACCCCTCCAGGTGTTTGATCCTTTTTATCTCTGCGATAAAGGCATCGTCCTTCACAAGTTCGCGGAGGATAGGCAGGCCCTGGGCCAGATCAGCCACGAAGTCCATGTTGAGTCGGAAATGAGGATTCTCTCCCTGTATACCTATGGCAAAATCCCCGTTGCTTGCCTGGCTGTTTCCCATTCTTGCGCTGAGCTCCTGTCCCTTGAACATGCCATGTGAGAGAGACAGCTTCCCGGTTACTCCGTTCAAATCCAGTCGGACCTCAGGCACGTTGACTCCCATTTTGCTGACCGTAGCCTGGATATCCATGTTTTCCGGTTCAGCCAGTTCTTCCCACGATTTGCCCCTGGATGTGATCACAGCATGGTCGATGACTCCGCCCTGCACGGTGTCGAAGGCCCTTTTCACTATTTGAAGGTCTCCGGCCAGGGAGAGGGACAGGTCACGAACCGCATTCACATTCACTTCTTCTGCAGAAATCTCCGCAAGGATGCCGGGTGCGCCCCGGTCCATGAGAAACCGGCCGGACAGCTTCATCCGTGGATTGCCCATCTCCAGCTCGGTGACGGTGAAGCTCATCTGCCGCTCTGCGAAATGGTACTGTCCTGTAAGCTTTTCTATCCGGGCGGGTGCGATACTGTCGCCCCGGCGAAGGGTCAGTTTCGGCGCAGAGGCTTCCACATCTCCTTCGATATTCGGATACTCTTTCATTCGGAAACGCACCGTGGCGTCTATGCGAGAATCCCCAAGGCCTGTATTGGACTGTGGTGCAAAAGCGCTCATGATGAGATGAGGTTGAAGCTGTTTTACCTCCAGTCTTCCGTCCCCCTTCATGCTGCCCGTATCCATCTTCGCGGCGAAGCGGAAGCTATCCCATATGTCGGACGCGGAACGAATATCGATTTCGAGTTTATCGGGAGGCAGTTCAACCTGTCCGTTCAAGTCACTGAACACGATGAGCGGTTCCTCGCCCCGGGTGAGGCTCAGCCTGCCGTTTTCTATGAGAACCTCCAGATCAGGCCGCATATTCCTGAGTTGTGACAAGGCACCAAAGGCGGCTCCGGCGAGGGTTTCGATGGACAATGGTTCCGCCTTTTCTTCCTCGGGCCGGGCCGTCATCTCAGGAACACCCATGCGAAAATCGGGCCTCCTCACCTCCACACTGCCGATTTCGATCCGGCCGATGAAAATGGGAAGAATCCTCAGATAAGCGGTGGCGGATTCGGCCACCCCCACCGCATCATGTTCCGGAACCGAAATGCTGATGTTGGATAGTTTACCCCTTGGAGGAAAAAAGGAGATCCGGAGTGACTCAAAATCGACAGTTCCCTCAACGTGCTCGTCCAATGTCCTTTGCAGCTTGGCGCGGATCTCCTGCTCATCGACGAACAGAGGCACCAGCAGCGAAAAGAGCACGGCAAGGATGAGAAGACCGCCGAACCCGGCACCTGTCCACAAGGCGATTTTTCTGCTTCTTGTCATGAGTTTCTCCAAAACTCTGCTCCGGGGGCAAGTGCTTTCCTTTTACAGGGACCCCCGGGCACGTCGATCAAAACGACCGGATTCCAGAACTGCGGTGAAGAAGAAATCGGAACAACCGGGGGCGAAAAGACGAGAGACAGGGAATGACCGTTTCAATCTCTGAATACAGGAAATATGAACATGATAGTCCATTTTGCAAGAGGAGCGTGAAAGGGGGTTCAAGTGCGGAAACGCGCATTCAAATGATAGATGATCAATGAAACGGAAAAAATGACTAATGAGCAGCCTTGGCCTCCGGTGCTTGCCAATACGCCCGCGAATGTAATAGGGTGTCTCAAACTCGGCTGAATCGGATCAGCACATCCGGTCGGCTCGATGGGGGAGACGGGCATGCCATTTGTGAAATTGATGAAACACAACATCTATTATGAAGATCACGGTGAGGGAGAGACCATGATCCTCCTTCATCATGGGTTTGGCTGCACCGAGATGTGGTCCGAAATCTATCCTTCCCTGGTTCAAGCGGGATATCGGGTGATCCTTTATGACCGGCGGGGATTCGGTCGGTCTGAGAGGGGAGATGATTTTATGGAGTTCTACACGAGCGACGGGTTTCGTCCTGCAGCCGTGGAGGAACTAGAGAATTTCAAAAGAGAACTCGGCATTGGAAAATGCCACCTGATCGGCCAATGTGAAGGAGGTGTTGTCGCCATAGATTATGCTGCGAAATGGCCCGACCAGGTCACTTCCATCACCATCTCAAGCACCCAATGCTACAGCGAAGTCCCTGTGGAGGAGCTGAACCGCCAAAAGTTCTACAAAGCATTTCACGAACTCGATCCCAATCTGCAACGGAAGTACACGGAGTGGCATGGAAAGGATGTGGAAGCGGCTTTCAACCAATTTCGCACCTACGGCGGGGAATACGGCAGGGACTTCTTCGATATCCGCCCTGTCCTGCCTCACGTACGATGCCCTGTTCTCATCCTCTATCCCGACAGGAGCTTCCTCTTCAGCGTGGAGCAGGCAGTGGCGCTTTACCGCGGCCTGCCATTGGGGGAGTTGATGGTGCTTCCTGACTGCGTGCACAATACCTATGAGCAGGAACCCGAGGAATACATTCGCGCTGTTTTGAATTTCATGCAGAGACAGAAGAGTCCGCGAAAGAGGCCAGTTCGGCTAACATGTGCGGCGTAAAAGGTTTAGGGAATGGATGGGTTTCTCGCAGGGCCAGATTGAACCGCAAAGGCGCAAAGGACGCAAAGAAGAACTCAAAGATTTGTTCTTTCCCCTGCCGGAGATAAACGGCAGGTGAAAAAACAAATATCTTTACCTTGGCGTCTTGGCGGTTTAATGCTTTTTCGCAACGCATCATTTCATTCGCAGTTCCCAATCGAATTCCCGTGACGTGACTTTATCTTCCATTCTCTGAATGCGGCGCTCCAGATTCTCATACCTTCGCTTCAACCGGGTCACAGCCGTTTTTCTCGAGTGGAGATAGCTATGATAAAAGTCCCGTTCGTCCTCACCTGTTATCGGGAGAACCGGCTCCGGTTTCATCAGCAGGGCTGCGAGGAAATAGAGTCCCGTCACCGGCCACAACCCGGTCAGGAACAGCAGTATTACCGCAATGGCTCTTGTCCAGAAAACAGAAAAGTCGAAGTACTCCGCAGTGCCTCTGCATACGCCAAGTATTATGCCGTTCCGAGAGCGGTAAAGCCCTCCCCGCAAAATATCGTCGATTTTTTTCATGGTTTTTTGCCTTTTTGATCGAAGAGAATTGTTTCCAATGCCTCTAGACGGTTTTCCATGCGCTCCAGACCTTGATGGACTTCCTGGAGGATTCTGGCCTCCTCGCTCTGAAGCCTCTGCCCCTTTCTGGACATATCTCCCTTCAGGATCTTGATCCCCATGAGAATAGTGCTTCCGATCACGACCAGGCCGAGCACGGCCCCCCCGAATACAATCGCAACGATGAGAATGGGTTCCATCACACCTTCCGTTTGAAAGAGTCTAGTCCATGGTTTCTTGCTTCGTACGACTATTTCGAAAGGTTTGCTTTGATGGACTGCAGTTCCTTTTCGATCTCCTCGTCCATCTGCAGCCTTTCCAGCTCCACTTCAAGGGCAGGCCTCCTGGGAAGATTCACAAGCTCGGCTTCAGCCTCCATTCTCTCGATCCTGGTCTCCAGTTCATCGAATTTGGCAATGACTTCTGTACTGTCCGCGCGACGAATCTGTTCCTGAGCACGCCGCTTCTTCCCGGCGTGAAGATGCCTCTGAACCAGGACGCGCTCCTTTTCACGCGCTGCCGCAAGTTTTTCCTCCAGCTGCCGTATGTCCCCCTGATACTGCTCCACCAGCCCGTTGAGCTCAACGATCTCCTTCTCCAGAGCTCGAGCCTTTTCCGCGAATCTTCGCTTTTCCAGCAGGGCCTCCCTGGCGAGATCCTCCCGGCCCTTGCTCACTGCGATTCCTGCCTTCTCAGACCAGAATTGATTTCTGGATTCGGCTTCCTCCATCTGCCTTCGGCTCTTCTTCGCCCCGGCCATAAGACCGGCGCAAGAGGCCTTCATCTCGACCAGAGTGTCTTCCATCTCCCTGATCATCAGCTTGATCAGTTTCTCCGGATCTTCGGCCTTGTCCAGCATGGCGTTGATATTGGAACTGATGATATCACGAAATCTCGTAAAGATACCCATGGCATCTCCTCCATCGTGGTTTTCCCGCAAGAAACGCAGGAACCGTGCCACAGGGTTCGCCCACACTTTCTTACGCAAATTCAAGGGCTTTGTTGTTGACCCTTTCGGATGGATATGGTTCAATGGGCTAATTTATGGCAGCCGATACCAAAAGGTGGCTTGAAATGAAACGTAACAAACCGCTTCTCGATCGGAGAGTGTCTGTGCCCACTCCAGCCGGTATGAAAGAACCGCTTGGGCAATCGGAGAAATTTCTCGACTTTCAGGAACAGCTTTCCCGTGCAGCACGCGTGGACCGGCCGATCCTGCTTGTGGGTGAGCGGGGGACGGGCAAAGAACTTGCGGCAACAAGGGTTCATTTCCTTTCAAAAAGATGGCAGGGACCCCTGATCACCCTGAACTGCGCGGCCCTGGCCCCCACCCTCATTGAATCCGAGCTGTTCGGTTTTGAAAGAGGGGCATTCACCGGGGCCGATCATCGGAGGAAAGGGAGATTTGAGGCGGCAGATGGGGGGACTCTTTTTCTGGATGAAATCAGCAGCATTCCTCTGCAAGTTCAGGAAAAGATTCTCCGGGTAGTCGAATACGGAACCTTCGAACGCGTGGGGAGCACCGATGGCCTCGAAGTGAATGTGCGCATCCTTGGTGCAACGAACAGGGATCTTTTCTCGATGGCGAAAGAGGGTCTCTTCAAGGAGGATCTGCTGGACCGGCTCTGCTTTGATGTGCTCTTGCTTCCCCCCTTGAGAGAAAGGGAGGGAGATATTCCTCTCCTGGCAGACCATTTTGCTGCTAGAATGGCGATGGAACTCGGGTGGGCGGAGATCCCCGGTTTTACTGACGAGGCTATCCGGGCCATGGAGGAGTATTCGTGGCCCGGGAATGTACGGGAGTTGAAAAATATTGTAGAGCGTGCAGTCTACAGATCCGATACCCCGCTTATCCGGTCCATTGACTTTTATCCATGGCGGGGTTTTGAGACAGGGAAGGACAAAACCCCTAAGGGACAAGGGATTCGAGCGGATCATCCCTTCAAGGAAAGGAGTCCATCGGGGGAAAGCTTTCAACAGGCAGTCGAATCGTTCAAGATCTCCCTGATTACCGGGGCGCTCAGATCTTCCAGATTCCATCAGCAGAGGGCGGCTCGATCCCTTGGGTTGACGTACCACCAGTTCAGGGGGCTCTTCCGAAAGTACAGAAAGAGGATCGAAGAAGCGATGGGGAATCCTCTGCAGGAGGCTGGGGGAAGTCGAAGACGGGATGATTTGTAGGTGCACAGGCGGGGGGATCTGTCATACAGGATCGAAGATGGTGTCAGACTTGGATCTAAAGAGCAGTTCGGGGGCGGTAATCCGTTCGTGTAAGTGGAAGGAGACGGATGCCGCGCCGGTTGACACGCGATCTTCTTCTCCTCTAAGATCGTTTGAGAAGCGTTTGAAAGAGCGCGAAGTTGAGACATGAACGCAGTGGATCTGGATACTGACTTGGAGATGACTTTAAGTGAAATAACACTGTAGCGCGGCACGTTGTCTCTTTCATACGCACATATGAGGAATCAGCTTTTAACTTGAGGATACTGGAAGATGGAGCGAAGAGTGAATATGCTGGACGACAAGAACCTGCTCATGGTTACCGTTTCCGGGGCGGACAGGCCGGGCATCACCGCCAGGTTCACACGGGTGTTGCTCAATCATGCTGTAGAGGTAGTGGACATCGAGCAGGCCTCTCTGCAAAACCTCCTCGGCCTCTATTTCCTTCTGGATCTGAGTCAGTCCAGTGAGTCCAAGGACAGCGTGATCAAGGATCTCCTTTTCGAGGCGAGTCAGCTTGGCGTGACCCTCAACTTCCGGCTCTTTTCAGAGGCTGAAGTGCAGGCCGTAAACCAGCGCAACCTCTATGTGCTGACCCATTTCGGCGGCACCCGGGCAATTGCCGAGTTCTCGCAGATCCTGGCCGAAGAAAACGTCAATATCGAGACGATATCCAGTCTGACCCACCATGGAACGCGTTCGCTGGAGATGGTGATCGACGCACAGGGATCGAGGGGATTGGGCCGTTTCAAGCAAAGAATCATGTTCAAGAGCAGGGAGCTCAATGTTGACATGGCAATCCAGAAAATGGAGGCCTACCGCAAGAACAAGCGATTGATCTTTTTTGACATGGACAGCACGCTCGTGGACATGGAGATCATTGACGAGATGGCCAGAAGGGCGGGAGTGCACAGGGAGGTGGCGAGGATCACGGAAAAAGCCATGAGAGGGGATTATGATTTCGAGGAGGCCCTGATCCAACGGGTCGCCCTCCTCAAGGGAATGACCGTGAAATCACTGATGGAAATTCGGCATAACATCCCTCTCTCGGAGGGCGCAGAGGAGCTCGTTGTCACCTTGAAGTGGCTCGGTTTCAAAGTGGGTGTGGTCACCGGCGGCTTCGACTTTTTTGCGGAACATCTGAAGCAAAGACTCGGCCTTGATTTTGCCCATTCAAATTGTCTTGAAATCAGGAACGGCGCTCTCACCGGAAGGGTATCCGGCCAGATCATCGATGCAGCAGGAAAGGCCCGCATTGTGAATCAGTTTTCCTGTGACTTGGGGATCCCGCTGGACCAGATTGTAGTTGTGGGGGACGGCGCCAACGATGCCCTTATGATAGGCCAGGCGGGTCTCGGCATCGCCTACAACGCCAAGAAACGGTTGGACAGTGTCGCGAATGTCACTCTCGGAAAGGCCCGCCTCACTCATCTCTATCATCTTCTCGGGATAACGGAAGAAGACATCGCTGCAGCGATGTCATGCAGGGTTCCGGAGTAGAAATCAGAGATCAGAGATACAAGAGGTCCCTGGTGAGATTCCGGTGTGAAGAGAGGATCTGTTTTCACCAGGAATGACACGAAAGCTCATTAAAAAGGGTACCGCAATACGCCCTTGCATTGCGGTACCGGATCCTGGAGCCATTGGCTCGCCTTCTGAAAACCCTAACGTTGCAAAAAAATTCACTCGTCACCCACAGTCATTCCCGCGAAGGCGGGAATCCATGCGTTTCTCTGAGGACTGGATGCCCGCCTGCGCGGGCATGACAGGATGAAACAGAGAGTGGTTCAAAAAATTGACCGCTGACTCTATGCAACGTTAAGGAAAACCTTCCACCCGCAACATTCAACCCGCGGTTAGTACCCCGGGACCGGCATCACGTTGACTTCGTCCCTTACGCTTGTCACTCCCGGTGTGCTGCTGACCGCTTTCACCATCTCCGCCTTTTCTTCTTCCGTAGTCGCCAACCCCGTAACGACAACCACTCCCTTTTCCGGGACCTCCACGTGGGAGAAGTTATAGTACTGTAAACCGGCATTGACCACGGCAGCCTCGGCCCTTTTCTGGAGCGTCAAACGCTCTATGGCGTCGAGTGCCTGTAAGCTGCACTCATTGATCACCTGCAGTCGCAGTGAATGCAGGATGACCTCCGCTGCACCTTCAATCCCCAGCTTGGCGGTGTTGATGACAAGGTCATAGTGGGAAAGATCGTCCCAATCGATATGATAAGCAAACCGGAGAAAACCTCTCCGTTCGCTGTCGCTCTTGTTGATCAGTTTTCTCGCCCCTCCCTCACTCATCTGGTTCTTTCCGGAGATCTGCCGTATGCGATATTCCTCCGGGGCGTGGACCAGGGTGTGCAGAGCGCAGCCGAATTCACGGAGCAGAATCTGGCTTCCATGCCCGATGATGACACCTTGTCCGGATCTGGAGACCGAGTACACAACCGACTCCAGAATGTCGAGATACAACTCCGGATTGACGCGGAGCGAATCAAAGAAACCGGGTGCCTTCTCGTCGATTCCCTTCAGGTCCTTCGCGCGAATCCCCATTCTTATCGCTTCTGAATGCAGTTTCTGATCATCATAAAGTTCCAGTCCGGCCTTGGCGGCGACAAGTCCGGCAATCTTTCCAAAACCGGTTCCCATTCCTCCTGAAATCGTTACGAGTGGCATATGCATCCTCCTTTCCGGTGAATTGTTCAAAGGTGCTTTCTCGCCACCATCGTAAGCACTGCCATAATACTTGTCAAATCCCCGCTCGGCTCGCAGCTCCCGGCAAGAGCGCAGAATCTTCGAGCAGCCTTGCTTCGGGTGCTTCCTTGCATCTGACATTCTTGAGCAAGCAGCTACAGGATAGGAAGGAGAATTCCCCCAGAAGGGATGATGTGAACGTCAGGACGGGGGCGCCCCTTTTTGCTCAGATCGAAGGCTTCTTGCATATCTGAACCATAAACAAAACCCATTCTCTCGACCTTTTCCCTGGGAATATCCCGGGACACGATGATGATCCGGAAGGCGTGCTGTGCGGTCAGGGCCATGCCTGCGGCCATGTTGAAATCAATGGCAGCGCCTTCCATGATCAATTCATTCCGTGCGAAGCAATCCCTCATGCCTTTCAGCAGATCATTGCTGTGAAGCCTATGAAACCTTTCAAGAGCCGCGATAAACGGTTCGGGAAGATTTCCGGAACAGTCTGCAAAGAGGATGATGGTTCCCCCCTCCCTGGTCACCATGGAAGCCGGTGCAAGCGGCTTCATGATCTGCGGTCCTTCTGAGTAAGGGAAAGACGTGATGATGGTCAGGTCGGATTTCCCTGGAAATGCCTTAGAGATCATTCCCGTGCATTTCCGGATGCCCGCCAGATGGGCCTCGACAGGATCTCCGGAAACCACGGCGCAAAGCCGGTCCGTGTGATCCAGAATGCTGTTCACCACAAAATGGAGACCGGCCGCCCTGGCCACTGCGCAGACATTCTCGTAAAACGGGTTGTCCGTAAGCCTGCCCAGTCCGGCCCGCTCATGAAAGGCGTATCGGAGATGGTGTTCGAAGATGGATTCGAAATCTGCCACTCCCGGGAACAGGATCTTTCCGCCGCCCCCGAAACCGTTCATGGGGTGAGGGAAAATGGAGCCGATTCCAATTCTGAAAGATGCCTCGTGGACAAGACGGTTTATCTTCACTTCCCGCCCTGTGTCCAGCCGGGCCACGGGCACCATGTCAGAGGCGCGACAATCGTGGTTAAAGAAGGAGTATCCGGACATCAGGTCACGGCCGAAGGCGGTCTCCATCTCCTCGGGAGAAAGAGGCCGGTGTGTGCCCAGCGCGAGGACGATCCGTATGTTTTCCCTCACCACGCCGATTCTCTTCAGTTCTTCCAGCAATGCGGTGAGTACGGCTTTCTTGGGAGAGGCCCGGGTAAGATCTTCGATCAGGACAGCAACAGTGTCGGAAGGGGAGATTCGCTCCCGAAGCGGGTCGCAGCCGATGGGATTCTCCAATGCCCTTCTTGTGAGATCCGCCGGATCTCCGAGATCCTGAGGGCTGCCCAGATCGGCAAAGGTGAGAAGATTCCAATCCTTCGGCAGTTCGAAGGATATCTTCCCTCCTCCATAAAGGATGAAAGGATTCATCGTCGCTCGATTCTTTTCATCGGATTGCATGAGCGTGAAAAGTTTTGTTTTGTTGAAAAAAGCATGTTCGCAGGTTGCTCAAAAATGCCCGGATGCAAGGCGCCCTCAATCCTGAGGAGTGAGGCGTACATTTAAGTACGTCGCAACGACGAAGGACGAGGACAACGCCGCAGATGGGCGTTTTTCAGCAACCTGCGAGGAGATCACATCTCCTTCAGATATAGCTTCTCATACAGATCCTGCAAGCGGAACAGATGCCCCTCTTCGTCCTGCGCCAGTCGCTTGAACATCGATTCCATGGGCTCGCCGCCGCACTGTTCCGCCATTCTGCGGTAGAAATCCAGTGCCCTCTTCTCCTCATGAATGGCATGCAGGAAAACGTCCTGCTCGGTGGAACTCTTGCCAAGCGATCTGTCTTCAAAAAGGAGAGAGAATTTCATGTCCGGCCCATGTGCGAGCCCTGAGGCATGCAGGAAAACCGTCTCTTCGAAAAAGGCCTTCTCGAGAGTGTATTTATGCTTCAACTCGTCCAGCGCAAGATCCTTGAGCAGGTCCCTTGCTACCATATTATCCGACTTCAGGTAGGCGGTCTTGTAGTCTTGAAAGCTCTTGCTTTCCATCTCCACCGCTCGCTCCAAAGCCACTTCACGGGTATAGCAAACCTCTTCCATCCGATTTCACCCCTTCCGCTGATCAATCCTGGAATTCTTTTTACCTGCATTCCATGTTCATTACAAGTTTCTTCAGGAGGCGCTGCTCTCCTCTTCCAGGGTCTTCCGGCCTGATCCGATCCGCTCGATGATCTCCCCGAACCTCTCTCCCTTTTTGCAATGTTTCTGAAAGGAATCCAGGCAGAGCTTTATGATCCTGAGCGCCGCCTCCCTGTCATGAATACCCGCCAGCTCCTCCGCAAGCCTTGGATGTCTGCCCAGCTTTCCGCCGACCAAAATCCGATGACCGCTTAAACCCGCCACCAGGGTTCCCGAGGGGCAGGCGGTGATGCACTGGCCGCAATGGAGGCATTTTGCACGATCGACGACCGGTGCTCCGTCCCGCAGGAGAATAGCTTGCTCCCGGCATGTTTCCACACAGGCGCCGCACGCCGTGCACGGTTCCGGGCCGACCGACGGAGTGCATGCCCCGATGATCCCCACATCCGCGATTTGAGGTTGGGAGCATGCATTCGGACAATCCGAGATGGAAATCCGGAACTCATGATGGAATTTGAGCTCTCCCTGAACACGATCCTTTAAAAAAGCCTTCAGGTTCCTCCGGGAGAGATGCTTTTCCAGATCGTCGGAAAGGTCCCCGGACTGGACTGCACGGTTGGGACATCCTGAGCGGCCGAAACAGCTCTCCACCCGATGGCCTTTGACCTCTTCCTCCATGCGGTTAAGAAACCGCTTCTTGCATCGGTCCATCAGTTCCGGCGTAACCTCTTTCGCCCCGCACCGTGCAGCCTCCTCTTCCACACGCTCCCGCACCCTTCGTCGAACAAAGAACGGGACACGCGAAAGCGTCTCTTTGGCATCATCCGTCCACTTCATCTTTTGACTCCTTGATCCCTATTATAAGAATGAAGCCGCGGAAAAGCATTGACATAAGTCAAGCAGCTACGGACGGTTCTTTAAAAGTACGATCGTCGCTCCCCAACCCGAGGGACCGGCGTCAAGCGTGAAACTCTGAACGAGAGGGTGTTTTCCGAGCGCGGAGTGAACCGTCCTCCGGAGCATCCCCTTTCCTTTTCCGTGGATGATTTTCACCTCCATGATTCCGTTCTCATGGCAGACTCTGAGGTATTCTTCCACTGCAGAGGCTGCCTCATCCGGGCGAAAGGTGTGAAGATCAAGCATTCCGTCGATCGGAAGAACGATCTCTTCCTCTTCCATGTTCACCGCCTTATATCCTGTCGAGATTGACCTCGTCGCCAAAAACCCTTTGGAGATCCTCCACCAGGCTTTCGTGATCCTTTTCTGTTTCCGTTTCCACGACCAGATCCCGGTCATCCAGGATTTTGAGAAACCCATGTTCCTTGACGATCTCAACCACTTTCTTCACGTCAGCCGTGACCCACCCTTTCATTCTCATGACAAGCTCATCACCTTTAAAGGCCCGCTCAAGGGTCAGGTCCACCTTTCTCTTCTTCGCATCCCACCCGACGAGAGCCGGCCGAACGATAACCGGTGTGACCGGGTCATGCATGGCTGCGCATCGGAACCACAATTTCGATCGAATCATATCTATCAGCTCCTTTCCGATTCATGAACCGGATTCAAATTTTTCGCACGATTCAGCAAAAAAGGCAAATTCGGAAGTTCACGCGGTACGCTTGGAGTAAAGCGTCGCAGGTCCATGCTCTAAGCGCTTTGCGCCATGCCCTTGTGGTTAAGCCGCTTGCACTCCTTGGATAATTGGGATATGCATATCCCTTCACCGCCGGATTGAGGAGACCGTTTCCACCCGCCGGCAGTTCAAAGGACCCTAATCCATGTCTTTTTCAGGCAACAAGTTGAAACTCATTATAGGCTGCCTTATAGGAGCCGTATTTCTCTACCTTTCTTTCCGCAATGTGAATTTCACTCAAATGTGGGAAGCATTCACCAGGGCCAATTACTGGTATATGCTTGCGGTCCTGGCGGTCATGTTCATCAGTCATTACCTGAGAGTGCTCCGCTGGAGAGTTCTGCTCGATCCGATTAAACGGATCGACATAGGCAGCCTTTTTTCTTCCCTCATCATAGGCTACATGGCGAACGCATTCACCCCCGCTCACCTCGGGGAGCTCCTGCGCGCCTATGTTCTTGGAAAGAAGCGCGGCGTTTCGGCTTCCTCTGCTCTCGCCACCATCGTGGTGGAGCGGATTCTCGACATATTCGCGCTGCTCGGCGTTATGGTTCTTGCCATCTTCGTGTATCCTTTCCCGGGGTGGGTGAAGCATGCGGGCTATATCATGCTCATCGGTTCGCTCTGCCTCTTCCTTTTCCTTATTCTCCTTAAAAAGAGCTACGACACGATCAGAAGGCCAATGGATTTTCTCATGAGGCCCTTGCCGGGCCACCTTCGGGAAAAGGTCTGGGAAATTCTGGAGCGGTTCGTTGAAGGGATTGTGCCCCTGAAGTCCCGCGGCGATTATCCGGTTGTTGCAGTCCTTTCGCTTCTCATATGGGTCTGCTACGGGTTCATCTTTCACCTGACCCTGCTTGCCTTTGATTTTTACAGCTTCTATCACCTGCCCTGGATGGCATCCCTGATCCTTCTCGTAATTACGACGATTGGTATTGTTGTGCCTTCCTCTCCCGGCTATGTAGGGACATACCATTACCTTTGTCAGATTTCCCTCGCTCTCTTCGGGGTCCCGGCCAGTCCTGCGCTGTCCTACGCCACGGCGGTTCATGCGATCAGTTTTGCTCCTGTGCTGATTGCGGGGTTAATCCTGTCCTACTACGAGGGGCTGGGATTCATGAAATCCGCTCCCGGTGTCGATTCGCATTAGGCGAGAGTGCATCAGCGGGAGACGATGATATCGAGCATTTCGCCTGGATCTGTTGTCGGTCCGCTGCAGGTCTGGTTGCGGCAGACATATGCGGTGGTTTCCCCATTCACTTCCTTATAATTTCCGACAAACGGGGCCACGCGGGAGATTTCCGGGGACTTGTCCGTAGAGGATTTGAAGAGTGTCACCTGGTTTGGCAGATAGCAGCTGCGCAAGGCGTGAATCATCGCATCTGTTTTTTCAGTGTCAGGAGTGCCGACGATCACCACCTCAAGACCGGGTCCGATTGCGAAATCGACCGAGGAGAGAAACTGGGTATATCCTGAAGGAAATTGTCTGATCGTTTCCGAACAACTCCTGATGAGCACGGCTGCCTTTTCCTCGAGGACGGGGAGGCCGGTGAGGCGTGCCAAACGAAGAAGATTGTAAAGGGCGACTGCGTTTCCTGAGGGCGTGGCGCCGTCATAGTACTCTTTTTTCCTCACGATCAGGGTCTCGCCGTCTTCAGGGGTGAAGAAAAATCCGCCCCCCTGGTGATCCCAGAAGAAACGAATCATATCTTCGTTCAGATCCACGGCTGTTTTCAAATAAGAGGCATCGAAAGTGGCCTCGTAGAGCTCGATCAAGCCCCAGACATAAAAGGCATAATCATCCAGGTGGGCCGAAATGGCTGATTCCCCCTCCCTGTAGCGATGAAGAAGCCGGCCATCCTGCCGCAGCCGCTCGAGGATAAACCGGGCCCCGTTTACCGCCGCGGCCCTGTAAACCGTGTCTCCGAAGACCTGAGCGCCCCTTGCCAAGGCGGCAATCATGAGGCCGTTCCAGTCCGTGAGAATCTTGTCGTCCTTGTAGGGATGGATCCGCTTTTCCCGCGCATCGAATAGCTTTTCACGTATCGTCTGAATGTCCTTTTCCAGGACCTCGGGCGAAATCCCCAACTCGGAAGCAATGGCTTGGAGAGAACGTCCGGTGTAGAGGATATTGGCGCCTGATTTCTTCCCTGTGGCTTCTTCCTTGAAGTTGCCTTCTTTTTGAGTACGAAAAACCTTCATGGCAAGATTCGCTTCTTCCGGCGACAGGACCTCATTCAATTCCGCTTCTTCCCACAGATAGAACTTGCCCTCGACTCCTTCGCTGTCGGCATCCTCGGCCGAGTAAAACCCTCCTTCCGGTGATTTCAGATCCCTGAGCACATACTCGAAGATCTCCCTGGCAGCGGTCTCATAGATCCTGTTCCCGGTAGTCTGGTAAGCCTCCAGGTATGCAAGGGAAAGCATGGCCTGGTCATACAGCATCTTTTCAAAATGCGGGATGAGCCATTCCCTGTCCGTGGAATAGCGGTGCGCTCCGAGTCCGATATGATCGTAGATTCCGCCCCAGCGGATTTCCTGCAAGCTCTTCTCCACCATCCTGAGGGCTTCCTCCTTTCCTGTGCGTTTCCAGTAGCGGAGGAGGAAGAGGAAGTTATGCGGGCTCGGGAACTTCGGCGCCATGCTGAAGCCGCCGTAAGTGCTGTCGAATCTCTTTGCAAGCTCTGCGAATGCGGTGTCCAGAACAGACATGTCGAGGTCCGACCCAGGCATATCCTTTTCCAATTCTCCAAGAGACGTGGATATGCCGGCGGCGGAGTCCAGAACCTCCTTTCGGCGGTTCGCCCACAACTCCCTGATGCGAGGAATCAGTTCGAGCATCCCCAGTTGCCCATAGCGGCTCTCTTTAGGAATGTAGGTGCCCGCGAAAAAAGGCCTCTTGTCCGGCATCATCACAATCGTCAGCGGCCAGCCCCCTCTTCCGGTAAGCATCTGGCAGACGGCCATATAGACATGATCCAGATCGGGTCTTTCTTCCCGGTCCACCTTGATGGAAACAAAGACCTCATTCATCAGTGAGGCAACCTCAGGATCTTCGAAGGATTCCTTTTCCATCACATGGCACCAGTGGCAGGTGGAGTATCCTATGGAGAGGAAGATGGGTTTGTTCTCGCTGGCGGCCTTTTCGAAAGCCTCCTCTTTCCACGGGTACCAGTCCACCGGATTATGCGCGTGCTGGAGAAGGTAAGGACTCTTTTCATAAATCAGACGATTGGCTTGTTGTTCCATCGGACGTCCCTTCCTGAATGGTCCAAAAGTGGATTGGCAACGCTTCAGCTCTATGAAACAAAGGGCTCATGCTCTGCACGCGCTCTCCCGTCACGCATTGCAACCATGCCGCAGTTTCACATGGCTGGAGTGTTACTAGGACTCTAATCACGATCACCCCTATGACAACCGGTTGCCGAACCGGTCTTTCCAATGATGAGATGAAATGGCGCCGCTTGATTAAATCGCTTTTTCTCCATATATTGACGGTCTCGCAAGAACTCCTTCTGTTTTGCCGCTGTCATTTCGGGCGAAGCGGGAAATCTTGCGGGCTCAACATAAACGACCAGATTTCTCCCGGAGTTTATCCCGTGCGCGTCACGGGAGCCGAAATGACAGGTGCGCTCAGCGCGGCTTTTTCACAGAGGGCGGAGACGGAGCGGTTGGGATAAGCTATGTCGAAGAGCAAAATGGATCTCCAGGAGATCCTGTCCCAGAAAGAGAACCTGGAGCGAATTCTGGACAGCCTTTCAGAAGGCATTATTGCGCACGACAATGGGCGTCGTATTCTTTATTTCAACCGGAGCGCTGAGAAGATCACCGGCTACGACCGGGCCGAGGTGCTCGGCAGGGACTGCCACGAGGTCTTCGGCACCCCCTTTTGCGGCACCCGCTGTTCTTTTTGTGGGGACCATCCGGATGCAGTGGAACGGCTTTCCTACCCTGTCCACTTTTTCAACAGAAAGGGGGAAGCCCGTCGAATCGAAATGGAAGTGAGCGGGGTCAGGGACCGAAACGGACGGTTTGCCGGGGTCATTGCCGCTTTCCGGGACATGACCGACCTGACATGCCTGAAGATCGAAACCGGCGCCCTGGACGGTTTTGCAGGCATTATAGGGCGTGACCCGAAGATGCTGACGATATACGGTCAGATACGAGATCTTGCCACCAGTGATTTTCCTGTACACATTACAGGCGAGACCGGGACGGGAAAAGAACTGGTGGCCAATGCGATCCATAACGAAAGCAGGAGGGGCGGCAAACCCTTTGTTCCTATCAACTGTGCCGCTCTCCCGGAAGGCATTCTCGAAAGCGAGCTTTTCGGCCATGTGAAAGGCGCATTCACCGGCGCTATCAGGGACAAGAAGGGTCGCTTTGAGCTGGCCCACGGCGGATCAATCTTCCTTGACGAGATTGCAGATCTTCCCAGGCATGTCCAGGCCAAGCTGCTGCGTGTACTGCAGGAGAAGGGTTTCGAGCGCGTCGGCGGCGAGACAACGGTCCCTGCGGATGTGCGCATCATCAGCGCCACCAACAAGGATCTCAGGCAGGAAGTGAGGAAAGGGAATTTTCGCGAGGACCTCTATTATCGAATCAATGTTGTGCCCCTCTACCTGCCTCCGCTCAGGGAGCGGCGGGAAGACATCCCACTTCTGGTGGATTATCTCATGAAGCAGGCCGGAGAAGAGGGGCATGAAAATCCTGGGATCTCAAGTGAGGCCCTCATGCTCCTCAAAAGGTATTCCTGGCCCGGAAATGTCCGGGAACTGCAGAGTGCCCTTCGGTTTGCGCTCGTCCATTGCCAGGGCAGGACCATCCGGCCTGAGCACCTTCCCGTCGAGGTGAAAGAATCGTCGGTTGAGGTACACGGCTCCAAATTGAATGTTCAGGGGGTGCAGATCGCCTTGGACCGTAGCGGCGGAAACAAAAAAAAGGCTGCCGCACTCCTCGGCGTCGGGAGAGCAACCCTCTATCGTTTTCTGAAGAACCACCCGAATGTCTCATGAGACAAAAGTGTCTCCCGTGTATCATGAGACACTGTGCGTCCGGATCCAATAATCCTCCCCCCATTTGCCCCACATCAGCCTAGTGCATGAATACCAATGTTTTTTCGGTTCTCATGAGGACCTGAAAATACGGCCTTTACCCCATTTCCCCCTTTGCCGTTCTGTATCAGTATGTCTCAGGGTCCAAGGTTTCCGCTGCGCTGGGAAGAAAGTCGGTTCACGCAAGTGCTTGTCATGACTTCTTAATTTTAGAACGTGAGCAACTCTGGCCATGGCACGGATCTTGATAAATTGCATGGGAAATTTGACCGAACCTCAAACAAATGAGACCATGTAACAAGAGCATCCAGAAAACCATCATGATGACCGAGGCCATGCTGGCACTCGCCGATCAGGGCGAAGCGGCGAGGGAGGACAATGGCTGCGGTGTTCTGTACAGCGTATTGCGCGATTCTGCATATAAGATCAAGAGACTTGCTGAAGCGGAAAAGCAAGCCCACATCCGGAAAGGGTGGTGGAATTCTTCTGAAGAGAAAGGGGGAGATTATGAGTAAGACGGAACAGAACCTGAAGGATGCATTTGCCGGGGAATCCCAGGCCAACAGAAAATATCTGGCTTTCGCAAAACAGGCTGAGAAGGAAGGGTACAAGCAGGTGGCAAAGCTGTTCAGGGCGGCTGCCGAGGCTGAAACCGTTCATGCCCACGCCCATCTGAGGGTTGCCGCGGGTATAAGGTCCACTGCGGAGAATTTGAAGGAGGCGATTGCTGGTGAGACCCATGAGTTCAAGAAGATGTATCCGGAAATGATCGAAGCGGCAAAACAGGAAGGCAACAAGGCGGCCGAGCGCACGTTTTCGTATGCCAATGAGGTGGAAAAGGTCCATGCCGCGCTCTACCAGAAGGCATCGGAGAATCCGGGCGGGCTGCCGGAAGCCGATTACTATATCTGTTCGGTTTGCGGTTACACCTGTGAGAATGAGGCTCCGGACAAATGCCCCGTCTGCATGGCGGCAAAGAAGGCGTTCTACAAGGTGGAATAGGGGTAATGCGAGGACGATATGGCAAATCCCGAGGAAATGTGGCAGTGCCAGACCCAGACTTGCGGGTATATTTACGATCCGGACAGAGGGGATCGGAAGGGAAAGATTCCCAAGGGAACCCGCTTCGAGGATCTACCCGAGGAGTGGAAGTGTCCCGTATGCGGCGCGGGAAAGAGGATGTTTCGTCCCCTGGCAGGACCCGGCTCCGTGGCGGAACAAAAGGCCTGATGAATATTGAGCGGGAACCACTCGAAAGAGGGTGTTTTTTAGGACGTTAATCGTAATGGTTACCATTAAGCGAGTCCCTGTTTGCCTTGAGCTCGGAACAGAAACACAGGATGACCCACCAGCGCCAGGTAGTCCTGGAAGAGGTGAGGAAGACCAGGCTGCACCTTACCGCAGATGAGATTTACGAAAGGGTTCGGAAGAGACTGCCCCGGATCAGCATGGGCACCGTATACCGGAACCTCGAAATGCTGGTCTCCTGCGGGCTGATCCTGAGGATAGATCCGGGCCATCCGCAGATGAGGTTTGACGGAGTAGCCGAAGAGCATTATCACCTTACCTGCGTTCGCTGCGGCAAAGTGGAGGATGCGCCGGTAGAGATATCGGGTAATGATCTTGATGTCCTTGAAAGCGCACTGGGACGGTTGACCAAGTACGGCATATTCGGACATAAACTTGAATTCTACGGGCATTGCTCCATGTGCTCGCAGAGTGAAAAAGAGCTCTCCGGTGTGGAGAAGACATCTGACAAGGATACTGTGATAAACGGAGGCTGGAAATGAAAGAGTTCAGTAGAAGTCAAACCGAGAAGAATCTACTTGCTGCTTTTGGTGGAGAGTCCCAGGCGCGGAATCGTTACAGCTATTTCGCGGGCCAGGCAAGGAAAGACGGGTATGATCAGATTGCATTCATTTTTGAGGAAACCGCAAACCAGGAGAAGGAGCACGCGAAACGCTTTTTCAAATTTCTCCAGGGTGGGGATCTGGAGATCCAGGCAAGTTTCCCTGCAGGGGTAATCGGCAGCACGAGGGCGAATCTGCTGGCCGCTGCGGCCGGGGAAAAGCACGAACATACGGACCTGTATCCCGGCTTTGCAAAGATCGCGAAAGAAGAGGGGTTCAGCGAGATCGCCGATGTGTTCGACGCCATCTCGGTTGCAGAGCGACAGCATGAGAAGCGGTATCGCGACCTGGCAGCGAACATCGAATCCGGGAGAACCTTCGCGCGGGATACGGAGGTGGTCTGGCGCTGCCGCAATTGCGGTTATCTTCACCGCGGAAAAAATAGCCCCGAGGAATGTCCTGCGTGCGCTCATCCGCAGGCGTATTTCGAACTATTGGGGGAGAATTGGTAAGAGTGCGTAGGATGGGTGGAGCGGAGCGAAACCCATCGATACCGGGAGAGTTTCTACGACAGGGAAAGATTGCAGGCACCTCAACAGAAAAGAGTTGAACACCAGAAGTCCAACGGAAAGGGAAACGGAAATGGCTGAGAAATTGGAGATCTTTAAGTGCGAAGTCTGCGGCAATATCATAGAGGTTCTTCACGGAGGGATGGGCGAGCTGGTCTGCTGCGGCCAACCCATGAAGCTCTTCAGGGAAAACACCGTGGATGCGTCCAAGGAGAAGCATGTGCCGATCGTGGAAAAGGCGGCCGGCGGATTCAGGGTCAAGGTGGGAAGTGCGGCCCATCCGATGGAAGAGAAACATTACATTGAGTGGATCGAGGTGGTTGCCGACGGGAGGGCTTATCGACAATTCCTGAGCCCGAATGCGGCGCCGGAAGCACTTTTCAGCATCCAGGCCGAGAAGGTCACTGCCCGTGAGTACTGCAACCTTCATGGCCTCTGGAAGGCATAAAGGAGGATGAAGATGGCCGACTGGAAATGCAAAAACTGCGGTTATACGATGAGCGCGGAGAAACCGCCGGATCAGTGCCCGTCCTGCAAGGAAAAATGCGAATTTCTCGATGTGTCGTGTTACATCCCGGAATGCGGGCTGCAGGGCAGTGACACGCGTTTGAAATGACCAAGGAGGTTCCAATGTCAAAGAGAAAATACAGAGTCAGGGCCGAATGCCCGGCCTGTGCTTGCGGAGATGTGACCTTCCTCGGCCCTGAAAAGCTGAGGGAGAAGTTCATCGGCGATGAAAAGGAAGTCGATATTCTATGTCCCATGTGCGGGACAAAGCACAAAGGCAGGATAGAAGAGGAGACCGAAGAGGCGAAATAGGCTCTGAAGCCTTCGAACGGAGGTTTGAGATGGGTAAAGCGCTCGTGATTTTTTCAACGAGAACAGGAGAGACCAAAGGCATAGCCGAACTGATCGCAGAGGGAATCCGCATGGAGGGCTCGACGGCGAAGACCGCCGCCATTTCCGAGATCAAGAATGAAGCGGACTTTGGCGGGTACGATGCCTACGTCTTTGGTTCTGCCACCTACCATGGCGAGATGATGCAGTCCATGAAAACCATGCTTTTTCTGGCTGAGAAGGCCGAACTGCAAGGAAAGGTAGGAGGTTCGTTCGGAGCCTTCGGGTGGAGCGGGGAAGCCCCCGATCGCATCTATGAAACCATGAAGAATATTTTTAGAATGGAAATGGTCAGCGGTCCTCTCCGGCTCAAGTCTCGTCGGCTGGATGGAGGCATCCAGATGGCTCAGACGTATGGGAAGGAGATAGGGAAAAGGATCAAGGACCGATAAATGCGTTGCTTTTCTAGATGGAGAAAGGAGCGGGAACATGACGACACCGAGGCACTGCCCAGGATTCGAATCGTTTAAGAACTTGAAGTCTTTTGACTGCAGGTGCCCTTCCTGCGGCAAGGAGAAGGAAATCTTCTCTGATGAATTCGACAAGAAGCACATCTGTTCGGGATGCGGGAAAGAGATTGATTTCACCCAGTGCAGTCTGGAGGGCGCCGGCAGTGAGGCGGACCCTCGATGAGAGAATAGACATGAGGCGGTTTGAATACGAGATTACGCGATATCCCAGCGAAGAGTTTACAACACTCGTTTACTCCTGCACGGGTGACGGGAGTTGCTCCTTAAATGACGTACCTCTTGACCAGGTTGAAGTTCTAAAGGGGATATTGAATGACAGTGGTACGAAAGGCTGGCAATTATTGCAGTTGATCTTTGCGAAGGATGGAATCGTCGCCTTCTGGAAAAGGGAGATCGACTAAGAATATTTTTCAAATGAAGGGGCACTAAAGGAGTGAATGCATGGAAAAGGACAAGGCCAAAGAAAAGGAAACCAAAAAGCTCAATATCAAGGAAGTCACCACCTGTGACGCAACCGCTCAGATGCTGAGAAAAGCGGAGAGGGATGGCGTTGAAACAGCCTTTCACCGGGCAGCGGATATGAAAGCCTGCCCCATCGGCGCGGATTCGGCCTGCTGCAAACACTGCGCTATGGGCCCCTGCCGGTTGATTTCCAAGGACCCTTATGCCAAAGTGGGAGTCTGCGGGGCTACCATAGACACCATCCAGTCGAGAAACTTCGCCCGGATGATTGCAGCCGGCGCAGCCGCCCACACGGATCACGGAATGAGCATGCTGGACCTCTTCAGAGAGGTGGTGAACGGCCACATCAAGGACTATGGAATCAAAGACCCGATCAAGCTCGAGGCCGTTGCCCGGGAGATCGGAATCGAGACAGAGGGGCGCGAGATCAAGGATATCGCCCTGGACCTGTACAAGGAGCTTGAGCGCACCTATACCCAGGTAGAGGGGGAGATTCCTTTTGCGAAGCGGGTGCCTCCCAAGACCCTGGAGACCTGGCGTAAACACGGCGTGGTTCCCCGGGGCGCCATGCGGGAGATCATGGAACTGATGCACCGGACCCACATGGGCGTGGACCAGCACTATGAAAACATCACCACGCAATCCAGCCGTACCGCCCTTTCCGACGGCTGGGGGGGGTCCATGGTGGCAACCGAGATTTCCGATATCCTCTTCGGAACGCCGACCCCGGTGAAGGCCGAAGTCAACATGGGCTGCCTCAAGGAAGATCAGGTGAACATCATCATCCACGGCCACGAGCCCAATCTGTTCGAATCCATGTTGGATTCGGTGAATGACCCGGGCCTGATCCAGGCGGCAAAAGAGGCCGGCGCCAATGGGATCAACCTGGTGGGCATGTGCTGCTCGGGTGCGGAAATGCTCTGCAGGCACGGGATTCCCCATGCCGGGAACTTCATGTCCACGGAAGCGATCCTCGTGACGGGCGCAGTGGACGCCATGGGTGTGGATGTGCAGTGCATCAAGCAGGGCCTAGCCAAGGTGGCGGATTGTTACGGGACAAGGCTTTTCACCACCAACCCGCGCTGCCGGATCGAAGGGGTGGAGCATATCCAGTTCCATGAGGACAAAGCCAGGGAGTGTACGGATGCGATTGTGGAGCACGCCATCATTAGATTCAAAAACCGGAAAACCCCCGTCGAGATCCCGAACATCAGGAACTACGGCATTCACGGCTTTTCCCACGAGTACATCAACTACATGCTCGGGGGAACCTTCCGGGGGTCCTACACTCCTCTGAACGACAACATCATCAACGGCAGGATTCGGGGCGTTGCCGGGGTCGTGGGATGTACCAACCCGCGGGTCAAGCAGGATTATGTCCATGTGGAACTGGTCAAAGAGCTGATCAGAAACGATGTGCTGGTTGTGCAGACCGGGTGTTCGCAGATCGCCCTGGCCAAAGCAGGCCTGTACACGCCGGAAGCGGCCCACCTGGCAGGCAGCGGGCTCAGGGAGGTGTGCGAGACCGTGGGAATGCCTCCGGTGCTGGGCGTCGGCTCCTGCGTGGACAACAGCCGGATTCTCATTGCCTGCTCGGAGATGGTGCGGGTCGGCGGTCTCGGCAGCAGCATTGCCGATCTGCCGGTAGCAGGGGCGGCACCGGAGTGGATGAGCGAGAAGGCGATCTCCATCGGCCAATACTTTGTAGCCTCAGGCGTATTCACGGTTTTCGGGGTCACTTTCCCCATTGTGGAAGGAACCAGGTTCCACCAGCACCTCTTCGACGGCCTGGAATCCCTCGGCTTCGGAAAATGGGGATTTGCAGTGGACCCGCATGAGATGGCCCGCATGATGATCAGCCACATCGACAAAAAGAGGAAGGCCCTCGGGCTGGACAAAACCAGGGAGAGGGTGCTCATGGATATGGCTGCCAGGCAGAAACTGGAGGCTGCATAGTCGGCAACGGGAAAGGAATACGCACAACAACCAAAGCATTGAACTCAAAGGAGGAGCGATTAATGGACAAGTACGTATGTACGGTATGCGGTTATGTGTATGATCCTGCAGATGGAGATCCTGACAACGGCGTTGCGCCTGGAACGGCTTTTGACGACATACCGGACACCTGGACGTGCCCTGTTTGCGGCGCGGGCAAGAGTGAGTTTGAAAAGGAGGCGTAAAGCAAGTGAGTGATCCTCAAGATGAGGAGCACAGGCTGGCCATCCTGAAGCGAGCTGTCGAGAACACCAATGAAGCCTTTGTCACCATTGACAGCCATCACAGGGTAATTTTTTTCAACAAGGCGGCGGAGAGGATTTTTGGCTACCACAGAGAGGAGGTGCTCGGCCATGATCTGGATGTGATCATGTCTCCCACCTGCAGCAGCAATCACCGCAAAGCCGTCGAACAGTACATTGCGACAGGAGTCCCGAAGCGCATTGGTCACGCGACCGAGATCATGGCAGTCCGCAAAAACGGGGAGAGCTTTCCGGCAAACATCTCCTTCTCCGTGTCTCATCTGGAGCAGGAGATGTTTTTCACCGGAATTGTAAGGGATCTCACCGAGACCCGCGACCTTCGAGAACTGGTGAGAAAATCGGAACGGCTGGCTTCCTTAGGCCAGCTGGTCGCCGAGATCACCCATGAGATCAAGAATCCTTTGATGATCATCGGGGGATTCGCACGACAGTTGTCGAGAGACCTGGAGGAGGACGGCGGAAAGCAGAAGAAGCTGGGCGTCATCGTTGACGAGATTGCCAGGCTGGAGCAGCTTCTGAACGAGTTGAGGAACCTCTATCTGCCAAGAAGACTGGAGTTCAAGGAGATCGATGTCGTCCACCTGCTAAGAGGAATTGGGGATCTCGTGTCGGCGGAATGCGAGAGACGCAGGATCCGCCTGGTGCTTGAGGTTCCTGACGAACCGCTCCTTTTGCAGGGAGACAAGGATAAGTTGAAAGAGGTTGTCCTCAATCTTATCCGGAACTCGATCGAGGCCATGGAGAAGGGCGGGACACTTCGGCTCGGCACCCGGGTTCTCGAACACGAACTGGAAATTCTGGTAGAAGACCAGGGGTGCGGGATCCCGGTCTCCGAACAGGCCAAAATCTTTTCCCCCTTCCACACCACCAAACCGCGTGGGACGGGGCTGGGCCTGAGCATATGCAAGAGGATCATGGAAGAGCACCCCGGGGGCAGCTTAACCTTTGAGAGCGAACCCGGGAAAGGCACAACCTTCAAGCTCACAATGGCGATCTCCGGAGCGAAAAATTGAGAAGATCCGCCACAAAGACACAAAGGCACGAAGAAGTCAGGACATAGACGGCGATCAAATAGAAAATGAGGATGAGATGAAACCTTTCGAAGTGGCCAAAGACATTTACTGGGTAGGAGCAATCGACTGGAACATTCGCGACTTTCACGGTTATTCCGTTCATAATGGCACGACATACAATGCCTTCCTGATCATGGATGAGAAGGTCACACTCATCGATGCGGTCAAGAAGGAGTTTGCAGACAAGCTGATCGAAAACATCGCCGAAATCGTGGATCCGAGGAAAATCGACTACGTGATCAGCAATCACACGGAAATGGACCACTCCGGCGGTCTTGCCAGGGTCATGCACAAGGTCGGCGAGGATAAACCCCTTTTCTGTTCAAGCATTGGACAAAAGAGCCTTTCCCGGCACTTTCCTCAGAAGTGGAATTACCGGGCTGTCAAAGATGGTGAGGAACTGAAGATCGGGAAAAGGACCTTGGCTTTTCTGGAGACGAGGATGCTCCACTGGCCGGACAGCATGTTCACCTATGCGAAGGAAGACAAGATCCTGTTCTCCAGCGACGCATTCGGCCAGCACTACGCCGGGACCGAGAGGTTTGATGACGAGATCGGTGAAGCCATCATGCCGCATGCACGAAAGTACTTCGCCAATATCCTGCTCCTCTATTCCCCGCTGATCCTGAAGCTGGTGGACAAGGTCCAGGAGATGGGGCTCGCCCTCGACATGATCTGCCCGGATCACGGGATCCTGTGGAGAAAGGAACCCCTTAAGATCGTGCAGGCCTATGTCGAATGGAGCCGGCAAAACCCGAAGAGAAAGGCTCTCGTTATCTATGACACGATGTGGCACAGCACCGAACTGATGGCGGAGACAATCGTGGAGTCCCTGGTACAGGAAGGGGTCGATGCGAAACCTTATCATCTGCGCCGCTGGGATCGAAGCGACATCATGACCGAGATCCTTGACGCGGGGGCAGTCATCGTGGGGTCTCCCACGCTGAACAATTGCATGTTCCCCACGGTCAGCGACTTTCTATGCTATATGAAAGGGCTGAAGCCGATCAATAAATTGGGTGCGGCTTTCGGTTCATATGGTTGGAGTGGCGAGGCGACCAAGCTGATCGCCAAGGAATTGGAAGAGGCGAAGTTCAAGCTTGTCGACCAGGTCAAGCTCCAGTATGTGCCCGACAGGAGCGGATTGGAGGCCTGTCGCGAGCTCGGGAAAAAGATAGCGGCAGAACTCCCGAAGTAACGATGGTGAATAGTGGAAACGGTTATTGTCTTTGTAAAAGCGAGTATTAGATTCACAGGAGATCTGAAAGGGCGGGGCGGCCATGGCAGAGGAAAAGAAGAAATGTAGTGACTGCGACTGCTGCCAATCGTGCAGCAAGGATCGCTGCCGCTTGTGCCGGAAGGGACCTGTGAAAGAAAAGGAGTTTTCACTGGGGAGATCTTTTACATACGGGGCGTATCTCGAGTGGAAGGAAAAGCAGGACAAAAGGACCCTCCACATTGACCGTGCCGAATGCACGGATTGCGAATCCTGTGTAAGTCTTTGCCCTTCCGTGTTCAGCAGGAACGAGGAGACAGGCTTTATCGAAATAGAGGATTCGGCACCCTATCCGGAAGAGGATATTCGCCGTGCGATGTGCATGTGCCCCGCTGATTGCATTCAGTGGGAGGAGAACTGACGAAGGTAGGAGGGGTCATGGCCAAGCATCGGCGCCGACGGTTTCTGAAGACAGTGCTCGGCTTTGTTAGCGGGGCTTTTTTCTTTCAAAGCTCTTTGCTGAGAGGTCTGGCTGCTGCCGCAGGAAAGATCATTCTCCCGAGAGGTACGGATAGAAAGACCCTCCTGGACAAGAATCCCGCAACACTGGACACCACCCATCTCGATATCACTCCTCTCGAAGAGTTCGGCAACATGGGTCTCTCGGATCACCGCACGGATCTGGAAAAGTGGAGGCTGACAGTTGCTGGTGCCGTGAAGAAGCCCCTTGCCCTCTCTTTTGAACAAATCCTCTCCATCCCTCCTGTTGAGAGGGATGTGCTCCTGATCTGCCCCGGTTTCTTTGCCAATCACGGTTCATGGAAAGGAGTTCCTATCGACAGATTGCTGTTGATGGCGGAGGCGGAGACAGGAATCACCCACATTACCATCAAAGGACCCGAGGGGACCTATCAAACGACCAAGCGATTCCCTATGAATGACGCAATCTCTCATAAGGTCTTTCTTGCCTATGAGGTAAATGGGAGAGGGCTTCCCGAGAAACACGGGTTTCCGCTGCGCACGGTTGCAGAGGGGTATTATGGCTATGATTGGGTGAAGTACGTCCATCGGATAGAAGCCGAGAAGATCAAAGAATGAAATCCGGGCATGAGCTTTCCCCAGTTCGTCTTCGTTTTTGAAAAGAGACCCCCAGGCCCAACCTCATCAACTCTTTGTTTCATAGAGCTAAAGTGTTAAGATGATTTAAATTTTGGTCATCAGGGATCGTTTCGAAAGCCAATTGTCTCTGCCTTTGTCCGGAAGGCCGGGAGTTCCATGCCGCACTACGAGGATTGACAATGCCGAAAAAGGGCGGAAAAGAGTCGGTGGTACTTGCAGCGGATATCGGAGGGACCAAGACCCACCTTGGATTGTTTGTGATGGCCGGGACAAGGCCTGATCCTGTGGTGATCAAAACGTACTCGAGCCGCGAGGTAAAGCGTGTGGAGGAAATTGTCGAGCGCTTCGTCTCCAACCATAAAACGCAGGTTCTCTCGGCTTGTCTGGGCATAGCCGGCCCAGTCTATGATGGCGTCTGCAGGACAACCAACCTCCCGTGGATAGTATCCGAAGTCGGTATCAAGAGAAGATTCAACTGGCCTCACGTCCGGCTCATCAACGATCTGGTGGCTACGGCTTCCGCGATCCCTTTACTGAAAAAAGGTGAGACCATGATCCTGAACGGAGCTACTCTCCAGAAAGGACAAAACATTGCCCTCCTGGCACCCGGTACCGGCCTTGGTCAGGCCGTCCTGGTTTTCCACCGGGGGGGGTACGTTCCTCTTGCCTCGGAAGGGGGACATGTGGATTTCGGTCCCAGGAACGAGGAGGAAATCAGGCTGTGGCGTTTCCTTCAAAAACAGTTTGGTCACGTGAGTCCGGAAAGGATTGTCTCCGGCCCGGGTCTTGTCAATATCTACATGTGGCTGAAACACTCCACCCATGCCAAGGAGCCCCCATGGCTGAAGAAAATGTTTGCTGAAATGGATCCCGGAAGGGTGATTACAGAGACCGGTCTTCGCAATGAACATCCGCTTTGCACCGAAGCCCTTCAAATGTTCATCTCCAGTTTTGGCGCTGTGGCTGGTAATCTGGCGCTCACAAGCACGGCCAGGGGCGGAGTTTTTCTTGGAGGTGGAATCCCTCCCAAGATCGTTTCGGCCCTGGAGCAGGGGCCGTTCATGGAGGCCTTCACGAACAAGGGAAGATTCAGCGATTACATGGAAGAAGTCCCGGTCAGGGTGATCCTTAATGAAAGAAGCGCTTTAATCGGCGCAGCTCGCGTTGCATTTGAAATGATCGATGGATAGGAAAAAGCTCAAAGACTCAAGGGTAAACATAGCCGCTTCCCCCGGCGGGCAGCTTGATCTAGGGATCACTTGCGGGAGGTGTCGGAGGCAACCAGGCGGATCTCATCGCCGACCCGGATGGTTCCACCCTTGAGGACCCGTGCAAACACCCCTTCGCGGGGCATGATGCAGTCCCCGGCAAGATAGAAAATGGCGCATTTCTGGTGGCATTCCTTGCCGATCTGGGTGACCTCCACAAGGGCGGAATCGCCGAGTTGAAATTGAGTGCCTATGGGAACATTCTGCCAGTCTATGCCCAATGTAGCGATGTTTTCGGCGAAATCGCCGAAGTCCACTTTCAGGCCCCTGTCCTTTGCCTTTTCTATGCTTTCCGCTGCAAGGAAGCTGACCTGTCGGTGCCATTGTCCTGCATGGGCATCGTTCTCCAGCCCGTGCTCCTGGACGAGGACCGCCTCGTCAACCTGGGTTTTTCGTGTTCCCTTCTTGCGACTTGTGGAGATCGAAACGATTTTCATGCGCGGGATACCTCAAAAAGGTGGATTTCTTGGTGACAACTTTATGAAACAGATGAAGCCTGCATATTCTAGCTGAAAATGTCCTGCTCGCAGGTTGCTCAATCTAAGAATAGCCGAGCCTGCGTCGGGTATCAAGTCCTCTTCGCCGGAAGAATACTTGTTGCTGCAGGATAGCTGTGAGTACAGACATGAAAATTTGCAAAGGAGACCTGAGATGAAGCGATACCTGATCATTGGGAACGGAGTTGCGGGAACCACGGCAGCCGAGCAGATACGCAAGCTCGACAAGGAAGGAACGATAACCATGTTGACCGAGGAAGACCTGCCTTTCTATTACAGAATCAGGCTGCCTGAAGTCATCGCCGGAGATGTGCAGGAGGAAAAGCTTGTTGCCAGGAAAGAGACATGGTACGTGGATCAGGCAATCGATCTGCGGCTCCGGACCAGGGTCGTCGGGGCGGAATCCGGAAAGAAGACGGTGACCAGCGAGAAGGGAGAAAAGTTTCCTTTTGATACACTTCTCATAGCAACCGGCAGTTCCTGCTTTGTCCCGCCCATGAAGGGATCGGAGAAGAAGGGGGTTTTCACCCTTCGCTCCATCAGGGATGCCCGCGAGATCTCGGATTGGGCGCGCAAAATCGAGAGCGTCGTCCTTATCGGAGGTGGTCTCCTGGGACTTGAGGCGGGGAAGGGACTTCGGAAACTGGGAAAGAACGTGACGGTAGTGGAGTTCTTCCCCAGGCTTCTCCCCCGCCAACTGGATGTTGAGGGTGCTGCCAGACTTCAGCGTATCATGGAGGATATGGGGTTTTCTTTTAGACTGGGCGCCAGGACACAGGAAATCACCGGAGAGGATCGGGTCAACGGGGTTTCGCTGGAGGGAGGGGAGATTCTGCCCTGCGGGATGGTGGTCATCTCCGCAGGCGTAAGGCCCAACCTGTCGCTGGCAAAGGAACTCGATCTCGGGCACGACAAGGGAATCAAGGTGGATGAACGCCTTTGCACAACTAACCCGGAGGTTTATGCTGCGGGCGATGTGGCGGAATTCAGAGGAATACCGTACGGCATCTGGCCGGCTGCCATGGAGCAGGGGAGGATAGCCGGCATCAACATGGCAGGCGGGAATGCGGTCTACGGCGGGACCACCCCTGCGAGTACCTTGAAAGTGGTGGGTATCGATGTCGCCTCTGCAGGAGATATCGATCCGGAGGGCAAGTTCGAATCCAGGGTCGTTTCAAGTGGGAATCTGTACAAGAAAGCGGTCTTGGATCAGAACCGAATCATCGGCTGCATCATGCTGGGGGATACATCCAACTTCGGGAAGGCAGTAAAAGCCATAGCGGCGAAGGAGGATGCATCAGCGGTCGTGGATTCGATTCTGGGAGGGTGAAGAGAAGAGTAGACAGGATAACAGGATCAACAGGATTTGTGGAACGACAGGAGTACTCTGTTCGTCATTCCCGCGCAGGCGGGAATCCAGAATTCGTTTTGGTACGTCATTGATTCATGTCCTTCGTGGTGAAAGAAGGGTCTTCAATCCTGCGTCTTCCCCCTGCTCTCATTCAGGGCGACGCGCAGCGGCGGGGAGGCCCCTTCCTTGTCGCTGCCCATGTACAGTGTCAGATGGGGGTAAGGAATCTCAATTCCGAGCTCGTCGAACTTTTTCTTGAGCCTCCGATTGAACTCGCGGCCTATTCTCCATTGTTTGATGGGCTTTGTGGTTGTCCTCGCCTTTATGATCACGGCGGAATCCGCGAACTGGTCCACACCCATCACCTCCAGCGGTTGGAGTATGTCATCCTTGAACTCGGGATCGTTTCTCAACCCCTCGTCTATGAGTTTGATCACCTCCATCACCTCATCCACGTCCTCGCGATAAGCCACTCCGATGTTGAACACATATCGAGAGTAGTCCTTGGTCATGTTGGTGACCGTATCGATCTGGCCGTTGCGCACATAATGGACGTTTCCGTTAAGGTCGCGGAGAATAGTCATGCGCAGGTTGATCTCCTCCACCAATCCCCCTTTGCCTCCTACTTCAACCACATCCCCGACGCGGAACTGATCTTCAAGAAGGATGAAGAAGCCGCTCAGCCAATCCTTGACAAGACTTTGTGCGCCGAAGCCGATCGCCAACCCCAGAACGCCCGCGCCCGCAAGGATCGGTCCGATGTCCACCCTCATCTCTCCTAAAATCATCATCGCCGCAATCAGCGCAATGGCTATGACGGACACATAGCGAACGAATGCGCCGAGCGTATTGGCGCGCTTTTTCAATTCTTCGTCTTGCGGCCGCAAGGTTAGCGACACGATCTTTGCGGAAAAAAGCTTCGCCGCCTTTATCGCGATCAATGCAAGGACCGCAATAAAAAGTATACGAATGCCGCTCGTCAGCAGCCAGTCCACTGCTATCTGAAAATAGTCGCTGAACAAGGAAAGTGTAATCTTATCCATGAGGCTCCAAAAACTTGTGCTGAAGTATGGTGAGCGATTCTGATCCTGTGTTTGCTGCAAAATCGCAGCGAATGCCCGCTGAGCGTACCTGCTCAGTTCCTTGTTCCGAGCCCCAGGTCGAAAACCTTACGGTATCCGGCGGTACGGTTTTCGATGGCAACGCGGATCCTGCCGTCCGGTTCGTAGGAATAGGTTTCGGTAACCTCCTGGGAAAGGAGGTCCGGCCGGCTCTCTACAGGAATGCGGGACAGGTCCTTTCGGTCGCTTAGAAAAGGATCGTACGGGAAAAAGGTCTCCTTCCGGAACGCGATATCTCCCACGGGTTCACCGAGAGATCCAACGGAACTGCACTCCATGTATCGAAAATGGCCGATGTTGTGGGCAGGCCGATAGGTCCTGGTCGCCTCCATGGTTCCCGTATCCGAGTCCAACTGTCTGTCCTTGATGAAGATGGAATCGAAAACCTTATCTTTTCCCTGTTCCTGCTCTCGCCAAACCCCGAAATGGCGGGATATGCTTTCTCGCATGCTGATCCTGGCCTCCGGGTCGGCCGCAATGGCCAATCCAATGGCGGTGGCGGCATGCGGGAAGGGCGACACCTTCACCTTGCTGCCGTATGCCTCCCGTATTTTCCGGGCTACCGGAGGAAAGGAGACGGAGCCGCCCACCAGATAGATCGCAGCCAGGCTCCTAGGATCATCCATGTCGACCGAAAGAGTCCGGAGAGTTGAGAGCACCTCCTCCAGTTTCTCTATGGATTGCCGGACCAGGCCATCACAACGCGCATAGAGCTCGCGTGTTTCGATCACTACCGGATTCCCTTCCCATGCGCCGGGGCCCGGGTCCACAACCATTTTCCTCGTGTTTGCCTTCAGCCCTTCCTTTCTCTCACGGCATTCCTCCAGGAGCCGCGCCTCGTCGCTCGGTGTCAGCCCGTCTCTCGATCGGCCGAGCGCCTCGAGTGCCATATCGAGAATCACTTCGTCAAAATCGTCCCCGCCGAGTCTCCCGATCCCCTCATGTCCGATAACCTCAAAGTTTCTGCCGGCGAGCGCCACGGCAGAGGTGTCGAAAGTCCCCCCGCCGAGGTCATAGACAACCATGTATTTCTTTGGGCTTTTCGGTCCAAGGTTGCTGAGGTAACGATGGGCGAATTCCACGGCCGCGGCGGATGGTTCATTCATGGCCCCAATCACGGCAAAGCCCGCTCTGCGGAAGGCCTCCAGCGTGAGAAAGCGCTGGTTGCTTCCGGCATTTGCCGGGGTCGCCACCATAGCTTCGACCCTGGCGCCTTTCCTGAAAAGAAGATTTCCGTTCCGCTTCAGCATCTGCATGACATGGCGCAGGAAAAGACTCAGGAGATCGAGCAGGGGGATGTGAAAATCCGGCGATATCTCCACAATCGCCTCCGGGTTGAGCTGCTGGGCCAGCCGTTTCACTGATCTGAGCACATGAACACCGGGATCATTGAGCATTTCCGCTGCTTCCCAGCCGAAGAAGATGGAGTCACCTTTTGCAGCCACAAGGCTTGGGATGTATTCCTTCTGCTCGCCTTTCCAGGAAAAGGTGCATATGGGATAGTTGCCGTTTTCAGCGGCTGCCGCCACCGTGCGTGTAGTCCCGAAATCAATTCCTAATCGCATAAGGCAAAAGACCTCCCCTGTGATAAATAGTTTCGATACGGGGATGGAATTGTCAAGAGATTAGTCGGTAGTGTGTCTCTCGCCCGCTATCGCTAGAGAGCGCAGAGCACGAATAGTGAGAATGACCGGCAGGGCATAGCGCGCCCCCATCAATTCGGAATGAGAGAGGCTTGCGCATACGTCAATCCCTATACATCAAAGAAGTATAGAGAGCACAGAGAAGACGAGTTGTTTTTTCATTGCCGTCCTCCGGCAATGAAAATACAAAAGTCTTTTCTCTGCGACCTCTGTGAGAGATCACAAATTTTTTGCGTATCTCAGCAGGTGCTTGTTGATCCTGAGTTGAAAATGAGGGTGGGAGAGATCTGTGCCGCTCTCGTGAAAAGGGATGTAGACCAGCACGGCTTTCTTCGGTTTGACTGCGATCTCTTTCAGCCTTGGCAGCATGGTTTGTTGCGGCTTTATGAAACTTGCAAGATTGATTTTGAGCCCCTCCGATGCCTCCGCAATGGAAAGAGTAACAGGGTGAAGGATTCCGTTCGGCACTCCCTTCACGAGCCTGGTTTGAGGTTGCGACAGGGTAAGAGTGCGCGCAAAGCGCAGAAAACTCTCGGGCCGGACCTTGAATGCAGGAGACCAGAAATGGAAGGGGAGATTCTCCCATTCCTTGCGGATCACCTTTGGGAGATTGGCGTTCGTTACCAGATCCGCATAAGAGCGCAGAAGAATGCCGGAGGTATCTGCTTCGACACGGTAGAAAGGAAGAAAGACACAGTCCTTGTCGGATTCCGGTAAGTGGGCGACTCGAATCGGTTCAAATTTGCCGTTCCCCGCTTGATACAAGGTGCGGCAGTTTCGGCAATGGAGCACCAGGGAATCCCGCTCTCCCTCCAGGTCCCAGTTGCACCGGGGGCAGAGGGCCGGAATGAACCGGATTTCCATGTCGGGATGTGAATCAGTGTGGGATTCGATCTTGAAGTCCTCTGGAAGCACATCGGAGACAGGGCGGTTGAGTACTGCATCGTGGACACGGGAGCGGATGTAGAAGGGGGCGTAGATGATGCTCGGTGTTTCGCCGATCAGAGCATGCTCGAAGACTGAATCGGCGATGCCCGTCAGAAAAGATCCCTTCACCGTTGTCTTCAGTTCATCTGCGGCCATGTCCCGCTTCAGGAACCGGCCCTCTGCTTCGGGGGGGACGAAGCGAAGCTTCATTGTCTGGCTGCGAAGACCCAGAGACACCGGAAAATGGGGAGAAGTTGCAGCCTGGCGGCTCACATCCACAATCCTGTGCTTAATGCCGGTCTGCATACTCCAGAAAAGAATGCCTTTCAGCCGCCAGTAAGGCAGATAGACCGGTTCCTCCTCTCCCTTCGGGGCGTGAGGGAGCAAGTAATGAAAGAAGCCTTTATGGGTGAGGAAAGACTTTACCCGGCAGAAAGTGCAGGTGAAGAGTCGATCGGTCTCCTCGAGAGTTGCGGGCGCCCCGCATTGAGGACACTGGTGTTCGATCAGGATCTTGGTTGCTTGCGCCATGTGAGAGGCTTTATCCGGGTTGTGCCGATAAAGATGTCGTGCTGTTCACGTAAACCCGTCTTCACCGCAGAGGCGCACAGAGAACGCAGAGATTCATGACTTTTTCAATGCCGGGATACCGGCATTGAAAAAAACGTCTCCCTCCGCGCCTCTGCGGTGATCCCATTCCAGTGCGTCTCAGCTCCCCAACTTCTCCCCGCACTCATTGCAGTAGAGCGATTCCGGCAGGTTCTCCGCTCCGCATTGGGCGCAGATCGCGGGCTTTGGTTTTTCGGTCGCAGCCTGGCCGCAGCGAGAGCAGAACCGTGCACCCGGAGCCAGGTTCTTGCCGCATTTAGGGCATTGCTGAAAGACAACCTGCTGATGACCGCACTGGGGGCAGAATCGGGCATTGGCCGCAACAGCGCTCCGGCATTCCGGGCAGAAAGCCGGCTCTTGGGATGGTCCCTCTCCGGCCTTGGCGCCCGTGAAATACTGGGCGAACATGGCAGGCATCATGAACCCCATGCCCATGCCCATACCGTTGGCCGCTCCACCCTCGGCTCCTGCCGCTTTCTCCATTGCCATGGCCGCCTTCATCTGCATCAATTTGTTCATGTCCTGGAATACGCCCATGCGGGCGCGGTCATCGATAGCCTGCTGCACCTCGGGCGGAGGAGTAATCGCGTTGACATAGATATGGGTAAGAGCCAGGCCGAAGTGGCTGAAATCCTGCTGCAGCCTCTTCTGAAGGGCGTCGGAAAGCTCGTCATATTTTGAAGGGAGGTTCAAAATGGAGTCGATGGTGTGACCCATGTAATCGTTGAACCTGGACACGATCACCTTGTTCAGGTAGTCCTCGACCTCCTCGGTCGTGAACATCCCCTGCGTGCCGACTAGGCTGTTGATGAAGAGCACAGGCTGCACGACCTGAAGATTGAAGACACCGAATGCTCTAAGGCGAATCAGACCGAGTTCGCTGTCCTTGAAGGCCACCGGGTCGCGTGTGCCCCATTTGAGATTGGTGAAGACCTTCAGATTTACCAGGTACACTTCAGCCCTGAGGGGGCTGTTCATGGCCCAGGGGAGGCTGGCGATCTTGGTCAGGATCGGGATATTTGCCGTTTTGAGGGTGTGCCTTCCGGGGCCGAAGGCTTCCACGGCCTTGCCCTGATAGAAGAAGACGGCAGCCTGGCTTTCCCTGACAGTGAGCTGGGCGCCGAACTTGATCTCCCCCGAGCCCTTCTCCGGAATGCGGTGAACCAGTTCCCTGCCTGTTTCGTCGAACCACTCGATGATTTCCAGGAATATGAGATTATCCTTGCCCATCCGAAAGCCTCCTCAAAAAATTGTGACCGGGTGATGCATATCCCTACTCATCACTTCTTGGCATCGTACAGACGGATGATCTTGTCGGTAATGTCGATCGCATCGTCGGCTGCGACAACCAACCGCTTTTCAAGAACAACCGTGAGCTTTTCCTTTTTCAAATACTCCGTCACAACTCCGCTGATCTCGCCGAGAATCTTTCGTGCAAGCTCAGCATCCTTCTTTCTGAAATCCTCCTCCAGATCGCTTTTGAGCCGGCCCAGTTCCTTGATTTCCTTTTCAAGTTTCCCTGCCTTTTCCTGTCTGTCGGCAGCGGTCATGCTCTGTCCTTCCTTTTTCAACTCTTCTTCCAGTTTTCGTGCCTGATCCTCTTCAGACTTGTACTGCGCTCTTTTCCCTTCCAGGTCCTTCATAAGGATATCTCGCGCCTTCTTGGCAGCGCCGGACTCCCGCAGGATCTTTTGGTAATCGATCATACCGATCTTGACGGTCTGGGCGAAAGCCGGTCCTGCAGGAAGTGTGAGCAAAAACCCGGCGATAATCCCTACCAGCAAACTATTTCTTTTCACTTGGGTCCTCCTTCGGTGAAATTCACAGGCAAAGCGGACTGCGATTTTCATCAGACCGCGAGTGCGGTTCAGAAGGTTAACAAAAACAGGGGCGGCTTGAAAAGCAAAAAGCGGGGCTGCAAAAAATGCAACCCTTTGGCATTCTGGCGCTCAGCATTCTTAAAAGGGGGAGGACCCGCAGTCTACAGGGTAGAATCGGCGCCATGGCAGTTGGATTCCCATTGTCTGGATCGTTTTACCCAGAAGAGGGGCACGGGATCCCTTACGTTCTTCAGTTGCCTTTCACCCAGAGGCTCACATTCGAAATCCCCCTGCACATACCGGTATGTCCCGGGACCGATGTACAGACGTGTGGATCCGGATTCCTCGCCGATTCTCGCAGCGATCACTGTTACGGTCCCTGATGCAGTGTAGGTCCATCGTTCTCCGGCAAGACTTTTCATTTTGGTTGAACCCACCCATGCCTGGCCGGAATTGATCCCGAGGTGCAGATCCACTTTGCCCCATGGATAGGGACAGGTCTGATTCAACACTTCATTCTCCTTGATGATTTCCAGAGCCGCGAGAACTGCTTCCTTGGCGTGTATGCCCTCCTTTTCTCTGAAAATCACCATCAAACCGTCTCCTGCCACCTCGTTCACCTCTCCTCCATGACGCCTCACGCACTCGAGATACTTCGAGAAATGGCATTCCACCATGTCGTTGACGACCATCTGATCGAATCCCTGGGTGATGGATGAGAAGCCTTGGATATCGATGAAGAGGATAGTTACATCCGCCGGCTCTTTTTCCATGCTCAGCCTGTCCGGATCCTGCTCGACCAGCTTGGCCACAGATGAAGGTACGAATTTCGTGAGCTGGCTCTTGATCTTCTCAAGGGTCTCGAGATGGAGAAGGCTTTCCCTCAGTTTCTGCGAATACTCCTTGACCTCTTCAAACAGCCTCGAGTTCTCCAATGCCACCGATACATACTGGGCCATTGCTCTCAGGATATCCAGGTCGTCATCGGAAAAGTCGCTGCTGTCACGGTTAAGCGCCTGGAGCGCGCCGATGCACTCCTTGCGGCGGTTGAAGAGGGGAACGCAGAGGATTTTTCTTGTCTGGAACCCTGACAGCTTGTCAATCTCCGTGCAGAACCTGGGATCCTCATAGGCATTGTTGATGATCACGGGCAGGCTGTTCTTGAAAACCCATCCGACTATCCCCTGATCCGCGGGGATGCGGATCTTGTCCCTTCCCATGCCGGTCGCAACCAGAGACCACAGCTCCTCTTTCTTTTCATCATAGAGAAAAACCGTGCTCCTTGTCGACCCGAGCACCTGGTTTGTCTGATCCATGATCAACTCGAACAGGGGCCCCAGGTTTATTTCCGAGGTGATAATCTGCCCCACCTGAAAAAGGATTGCATGTTTTCGAATCTTCTCTCTGATCAGGGCGTCTTCCTTTCTCCTGATGATGGTCCTCGCCTCTTTTTTTCCGGATCGCAGCCCGTTCATAGCGGTTCCCTCCCAGATCAGCGTGGATGTTCCTGAAGATCAGCTTGAAAACACCTCTTCTGAGATCGTGTATTCTGAAGATGAGAGATTGCTGGTGCCGTGTAACCGAAATATACCACACCATGTCATTTCGAACGGAGTGAGAAATCTTGCTCTTGGAAAGGTAAGATCATTCCCTCCGGTCGAGATGACAACCTGCTTGCGTTAAACGACACTTGAGGAAGTGAATGCTGGCTACCACCCGGTGCTCTTCTTCGCTACACCCGAGCCTGTACCCGAGAATGTGCGATCCGTTTTGTAGGTACCGGCTGCGCCTCCCTTGAACTCGATGTCGGTAGAACCGGGTATATCGGTCCGGCTTAAGCTCCCGTAGCCGGACACACTTGCCCCCCATTTTCCATTGCTCCAGTTCTTGACCGTGAAGCCGGCATTCAGGCTCGATGGCCCGCCGGTGCTGATAAGCTCTGCCGTGTGGTTGACAGGCGGCGTACTATTGAAACTCCCTGTGACGCTGTTGGTCGCCCAGATGCGGGGATCGGCGCCCGTGGAGTAAGCGAAGAACCTCACGTCGTTCATGTTCACGGAGTTAAAATATTGGTCCGTTGACATGAGCTGAAGGTTTGTGGAGCCCACCTGAATGCATGGGATGTTGAGCCTCGTGAGGGCATCGATCTGCCCGGTGTTGATCATTTGAAGGAACTTGCCAGAAGTCAAAGTGGCGATATGGGCTACCGTCTGATAGGTGAGGGCATCAGGATCGAAGGTCCCCTTGAGCGCGCCGCCGTGAACTCCGGTTACCGCATCGGAATAGCTCACCCAGGCGCCCGAATTCTTCCCTTCGATCTTGTTCCCGGACCACTTGGCGCCGTCGACCGTGCCCAGCCTCCTGATATTGTCCCCCGGATCGGTGAAATCATACCGGGCCGTCCAGACATCCGTTGGGGTGCCTACATAGCAGCCGCCGTCGATCACCTGGGCAATCGTCCAGGTCTGCCCGGGGATGCCGAGTGACACGCTTTCTCTGTAGGTGCTATGGATATCGTTATCCGCCATGTCGGGTTCCAGCCCCCAAGTCGCGTAGGTGTCCGCAGGCAAATAGTTGCTGTACGATTCCACAGCCGAGTCGTAGAAGTCGGCGGCAAGGATCGATGTGGTGCCGAGGGGGATCGGGTACATTGCTCCCGACGTGGTTTCCCATACTTCCGGTTCCGTGTACCCCTTGCCCACAAAGCCCCCCATGAGGACCCCCGTGTTCCCGAGATGATCCCTGTAAAGACCGATGAGCATCCCGTCTATGGCATCCTGACTGCCCGGATCTGCCATATTGTTGACGATCGTCCCGCCGGCATAGCCCCGAAACGCGCCGTATTCGGTGTTGTTCGCCTGGTTCCACACGGTTCGACTCTGATGATCGGGATTGGAGAAGTACGGATTGTAGCTGTAGAAGTCGAAGCCGAACACCGAGCGGGTTGCCCTCTGCTCATCGCGGTCGTACTCTCCGAGGATAACGATCTCGGCGGGATCGGTGAGAGTTGCGGACCATGGGTCCTCCAGCCCGCCCAAGATCCCTTCAATCCATCCCGCGTGCTCGAATCGACAGTAGGGGTTGTCCGGCTGAATGGGCTCATCACTGTTAAACAACGTGGAGCCGTTTGCCAGGATGTCCAGCAGGCTTCCACTCCAGTTGTCTTCTATGTAGCTGGGCGCGCCGTTTACGTCCTTCCACTGTTCCTTCCACCCGTCCCCATAGTACTGAGTGTGGATGGTTGTGTTGGTGGAGGCATCGTACTCTTTGGACCTTCCGAAGTTCAAAACGTCATAGTAAGTATATTCGTAGAAGGATCCATTGTCTGCGTTGTGATTCCCTTCACTGACCCTGAACTCGCTCATTATGTCGCCGTCCTGGACGATGGCTGCAAAGGAGAGGTCCTGCTGCTTTTTCCATGCGCCCGCGGAAAAACCCTGCCAGGTGCTGTTTGCTGTGTTGTACGTCCCGATGATGTCGCCGCTCAGGGTGCCGTATTGCCGGTAGGTGAGATACTTGCCGGTATAGGAGGCATCTATTTTGTTATCGAGGGCCGATCCTGTAACCGGGTTCGACAACCACCTTCCGACATCGTGTATCAACTCCGTTTGCCCCAGTCGAGCATGGGTGCCGAACTCTCCCATCCCGGTTACCCGCGCCGACCATTCGCTTGAAAGATTTTTTATCCAGTTGTCGATGGTGAAGCCGAAACGATAGGTGCCCCAGTCTTGTCCCTTGATGGAACGGGTGACGCCTGCGCCGTCGCCTTCAATGTAGGAACCGCTGGTACCGAAATGGCCGTTGGTCCATCCAAACATGACGCCCCCCACCATGTTGTCAGCCAGGGCGGCGGGGTCAAAGCCCACGTTGCTTGCCCTCTGGGTGGGATAAAGGGATCCTGAAGCCTTCCACATGCCGATCTCCGGGCAGACTGTCCCGGTTCCTGAAAACTCGCCTTTCAGAATTCCGGCCTTCTGGTTTGGGTCCACATAGACGGCATAGAACAGGCCGTCCACATCCTCGCTGTTTATCCGGCCGACTACGTCTCCCTTGTAAGCGCCGCTCGTATAAATGGAGGAGTCGGCGTCAAACCTGAACACGGATGGGGCGGCGTAGTTGCCGTTTTTCGGCAGATAACTGCCCACGAGGATCATGGACGCCGGCGAGGATGAAGTCGCACCCCAAAAAGTTCTTGTTCCGCCCATGATGGCGGAGATGCTGCCTGCATCCAAAGCCATGTAGCCTGCATGCTGTTCGTACCATTCCCGGTACCAGTCCCCGCCTGAGGGAAGGGTTGTAAAATGGCCTGGAGACAGAGATCCCACCGTCCATGGGGCGAATCGTGTTGAAACCCTGTATGGCGGCCATTCCGAGGCAGTGATAGAGTGACCGCTCGGCAGGTAGACCTCTTCATAAGATCTGTCGTTGTAGGGATCGAAATCTTTGTACCCGAATACAAGCGATCCGGAGTTGGCAACGAAGTATTCATATTCATAGGAGTCATACTGCCCGGAGAGCGATCTCCCAAAGTCGCTCTCGTAGAACACACCCGGAGCCATCCGCAATGCTTTGTAATCAAGAACACTGCTGAATAGGAGGGGCTCCCTCACCCATTGTCCGGATCCCACACCCTTCCAGACGCCTTCGGAGTGGCCCCCAAATAGGGTGCCTTCTGCGTGCACAATGGCCTGAGGCGTTATTTGCACAATGTTCGACAGGGATGCGGTGAATGCCGAACCGCTCACGGCACCGCCTGAAATGTCACCCAGCAAGTAAGCGGGCTCCGATGTGCTCCACCCGAACTTTGCGCTCCAGTTGCTTGGGGGAGGAGTTTGATAGGTGCCCTCGTAGCTTCGAAAGAAGATGCCCCAGTCGGGGTTGTCCGCAGGGGAGATCAGTTCTCTGGTCGTCACGTCAATCGTCATTGTACTGCCGAGGCTGCCGCCCCCGATCCTTCCGTTCACCGCATCCCCTGTCAGGTTCGCAAAAGACCGGATGGCACCGTTCGCCTCCCACATGCCGGCGTCCTCATAGTAAGCGCCGCCCACGCTCCCGCTCAGGTGATAGATGCCGCCGGGCCCGGCCAAGATTCCGCGAACACGGCCATTCTGCACCGTCCCGTTTCCTGTCTGTCCGGCCGTGAACAGAAAGAGGTAATCCGAGCCGGACATCCCCACATATTGCTGCTGGAAAATCTCCGCCCCATCCGGGTTGTCATACGCTCCCATGGCCGTGAAGGAAGTCTCCCCCGGAAGCGGCAAGGCCTGCGTCCCCCCCAGGATGCCCGGGAGGTCGCCTGTTGCCTGGACCGCCCCATACTGGTCTTGTTTGTAGAAACTGCCCGAACCGACCCCGGAAAACGCCAGACGGCGCAAGGTATAGGTTCCTGCGGAGTACCCCTGCCCAAGCCCCGAGGAATAGGCGCCGGCGTAACCCACCCCGATGGTGCCGGTATACAGGGGGTCCATATAGTTCACTGTCCCCTTGACACCCACATGACCCGTCCCGTCATCGGTCAGGGTCAGATCGCCCAGCATGAAGTAGGACCCGCCGTTGTACCCCCACTTCCCGGACGAGGACTCATACCCCGGGTTTTGATACGTCCCGCTCGGGGACTCATGGGTCCAGACCCCTATCATCGTTCCGTCGGTCAGTGTAATGCCCCGGATATCCGCATCGCCGTGAGCTCCGCCAAGAATTAGAGAACTGCTGTTCGTCACGGATATGGAGGTGAAGTCCGGCACAGGCATGCCGGTGAGAAGGTGGCCTGCCGGATCATAGAAGGTCGGGTTCATGGGATCATAGTTCATCGCATATTGCAGGTTGCCGGGCAACAGGGTCGTGGTACCCACAGTCTCCTTGTACATCGGTCCGGTCGCGAGCAGGGAGCCGTACACCCCGCCCCCGGAAAGACTCCCGGTGAGAAAGCCTGCACTCCCGTTCTCGCCCACGAAGATGCTGGCGAACACCCCGGACCATGACCCCTCTACGCCGCCAACATAGCCCTCGAATGCACCGCCGTCCGTCATACTGCCGCCGAGCGGGCTGGCGGCAATGGGTAAGAGGGTCGTGTACTGCCCCTCGAGTGCGATTGCGCCCACCCCCGTTGTGGAATCGATCGACCCTGAGAATGTTCCTGTATCCAGAAAACCAGGAGGTGTCCTGCTCGACATCTTGACCTGGCTCAGGGTTGTCGGGGGCAGGGTGATCGTGGTCGATATGGTTATTTGAGTGATCGTCGACGGAGTCTCCACATCGAATCCGGTCTCCCCATCCGGAAGGGGCGTGTAAGTCTCAGGGGGAGGCTGTACTCCCTGGTTCAAAAGTTCTCTCTGCGCATCCTGTGCAGCCTTGATCGCCAGGTTAGCCGCATCGATCGCCGCCTGAGCCTGCTGCACAATCTCGGGAGACGCGCTGTTCAGCATGGCCTCGGCCGCAACCATGGCTTCCATCGCCGCTTTCTCGGCAGCCACCGCCGCAGCAAAGGCAGCCTGCTTCTCGGTAACCGTGCCGTCCTTTGCAGCTTCGGCCGCTTTCTTTGCCTGGTCCGCAGCAGCTGCTGCCGCAAATGCCGCCCTCTGTGCCGGGTTCAGGTCGGCCAGCTCCGGAGGCACATCCTTTGCCACGCCGGATAGGAATTCACCCAATGTGTAACTGGCCCCGCCCTCGGTAAACTGAATATAGTTTTTGCCGTCCAAGCCGATGCTCAGCGTTCCGGCAGTTCCCCTCAAACCTACGACGGCCGTGGGTGTCTGGAGATTGGTCTGGGCCTTGGATCCGACACCTGTCTTGAACAGGACCTTTCCGAGCAGGAGTCGAAGGTTTCTTATGACGGAACCTGTCTTTTCCTGCTCTTCGATCAGGAGGTTGGAGTTGGCGCGGATCTGGAGTACTGCTCCGTCCTTGAAAGTCACCACTGCGGTCCCGGTTTTCGTGACCACCTTGTCCATGGAATAAAGGGGAAGGCCTTTTTCAGGTTTTACCCCCCAATCCCCCTGGCTCTGAACGATCACCATGCCCGTAAACTCAGTGAGACTGGCAACCTGCTGGGATGAAGACGCCGGCATTGCCATGAGGTGCAAAAGCACCGCAAAGGCAAAAACACCAAACACCGATACCCTGCTTCTCTTCCCTGTACAAAGCCTTTTCATATGACCTCTCCTGACCTGTAGATCCTTTGAATGTCCCCATTCCCCTTCCGGGGATGTATCGAATAGTCTCTGTTAAAGGAGATTGCCATTCCCTGAGATTCTCGCCTGATAACCGTGCCTGTCACCTCGATACAGGCGTGATCATATTGCGAAATCAGTTTCTTCAGACCTCCCAGAGGAAGCATGAGATCGACCCTGACCTTTGTCCCCTCGGGCAGGGTTTGTTCCGTAGGGAAGAAAGCACCGCCGGAACAGAGATTGCTGGTCACCAGATCGAGGACGTCTTTGTCTTTCTTCCTGCTTAGACACTCAATTTTTGCAGGCACCTTCAGATCGAATCTTACAAGTCTCCGCTTATCCAGCATGCGCATCTTCCTGTCAAGAGAGTTCTTAGCGCGAGGTTCAAGAACGAATCGCTGCTACCATAAAGAACTGGCGGGGGCTTGTACAATGGAGATACGCCCCAACCCTACGCAGGTCTACCAGTTCGGGCGCAGTGTATTAAGGGGGGCAGGGGAGAACAATCGGTAAGAGGTATGGTTTTGTTTCGTATTTTTGCTCATAAAAAGGCAAGTGCAACTAATACGAAAGTTGTAGAAATAAGATAAAAGACCTTCAGATCCTTTGAGTATCCTCATTGCCCTTCCGGGGATGTATCGAGTAATTCTTATTGAAGCAGACCGCCATTCCCCGGGTTTCTCGCCTGATCACCGTGCCTGTCACCTCAATATAGGCGTGATCGTATTCCGAGATCAGTTTCTTCAGACCACCCAGAGGAAGCAACAGATCGACCTTGACCTTCGTTCCCTCGGGCAGGGATTGATTGGTGTAGAAGAAAGCACCGCCCGAACAGAGATCGCTCGTCATCAGATCGAGGATGTCTCTGTTCTTTCTTCTGCCGAGGCCCTCTATTCTAGCCGGGACTTTCAGATCGAATCTTTCTATTTTTCGCTTGTCCATCATGGGCACAGTCCCTTCCCGTAAAGATAAAAACTGCTCCACCATCCGCTCGAGCTGGGGCCACAAAACAGATGCGGTCATAAAGGAGACAACATCGGTATATTAATAGAAGTTCCCCACGAGGACAATCACCAGAGGTATGATTTGAGTTCGTATTTTTGAACACGTGAAGCTTAGATGATCTACGGCAAAAGTAGGGTCGAAAAAATACCAGATAGCAGTACTGTGTGCCGTTATCCTCGCGCTTTGTAGTAGACCTGCTAAAGGTTCTTGGCTGCCCAGAGCGCTGCCTGGAGGCGGTTGGGAACGTTGATCTTGTGAAAGAGATTATAGATATGTGTCTTCACGGTGTTGACGCTGATGAACAGTTTTTCAGAGATGTCCTCGTTTGTGGAGCCGATGGCGAGGAGGGAGAGAATTTCAATTTCCCTGGCGGTCAATCCGTGTGTGCCTTTCGGAAAAGACTTCTCCTTTCCTTTTTCCTCCAGAATGCACCGGCTCATGATCTCCCTGGAAACCCACAGTTCACCATCAAGTATGGCCCGCACGCCCTTTCGTATATGATCCGGCTGGTCTTCCACATAAAAGAAGCCCCGCACCCCGGACCGAATAGCACGCGCCTCGATCCCGAGGTTCCTCGAAACATTGAAGAACGCGACCATATGAGGAGAGACAAGGGGCTGTTCCTCGGGACCGACTTTATCGACCCAGCTGTCCGCGCTTTCTCCCAGACAGTCAAAAAGGAACAACCCGGGACCATGAGGTGTTTCCCCAGAGGCCAGGGCTCGGGAAACTGAATCTCCCCAACCGCACCATGCGCCTGTTTTTTTTGCCAGAAGGCTGGCCAGCAACTCGTTCTGGAGGCTTCTGGGCCCGACGATCCAGATGGGTCGGCTAGCCAGCGAACCTGCTCCTTGTTTCTTTGATTCGGGTCTCATAGATATCGCTACCCACGAATTGTCTTCCGATGTCAAGAGCTGAAAGCGCCATTGCGACAGAATCAAAACCGGTATTCGAAACCGAGTGCATACACATTTCGCTTGTAATCATAGATGGCTAAATTCGAGTCGACCCTGCTGCGGGTGTACTGAGCGATCAGATTCAGGTCCCTGATCAATGCGTAGCTGAGACCGACAGTGCCGGCGTAAAATTCATCATCCCGCTTCTCCCCGAACAGTGAATGAACATTACGGTAATCCTGTAAAAAGACCTCTCCGCTCAACTGAAGGTTGAGTTTTTCCACCAGCGGAAGTGTAAGGGCAAACGCGAAGCTATGTCCGCTGTTCACCCAGTTGGCTCCTTCGGCATCTTCCTTGCTGTATTCATATTTCAGATTGAAAAAGGCATCTTTCTTGAAAAGCCAGACCCAGTTTAGGTAGGAGTTGAATCTTTCGGAATCCCTGTCTTCTTCAGGGATGAGCGGCGGTTCCTCGTATCGGTTGTCGCTGTACCCGGCGAAAACTTCCAGGATTTGATTTTCATGCAAAAGGGTGCGGTACAGGGGGCCGACACTGAGCACGTCCACATACCTTTTATAGCTGGGATTGCGCACCAGGGCATGGTTATAACGCATGGCAAGGTTAAGTGCGGATTTTCCGAAATTGTATCCGGGCGCCATGTAGATCCCGTTGCTGATCGAATCGTGTGACGTCGAGAACCTCTGGTGCCAGTTGCCGCTTATGGCATATTGCGCATTGAAGAGCCAGGGCCCTTCAAAGGTAGGCAGATAGTCGACCCGAAGCGCGCTGGTCAGCACACGGCTGTCCTCGTTGGTGATATCCGGAGCGAGAGAACCTTCGACAGGCTTGAGAATGACATTGGTGTCGTATTGGCCGAACGCGGCGAAAGTGACGCGGAGCGGCCTCTCCATCTCAATCCGTCTTTCGACAATATCCTGGTACTGCCTTGCAAAGGCCGCAAGGTCCGTGGTCGGGTCCTGCTGGATGGTGGCCTTGAGCCGGTCCCTTGCCTTCTTGAACTCATTCTCATTGATATGGGAAAGGGCGATCTGCACATCGGCGGACTGGGCAAGACTTTCATCCAGGGACTTTGCCCTTTCAAAGGCCTCGCGCGCAGCCACATTCCTTCCTTCTTTGATCAGGAGCAGCCCCTTCAAAAAGGCTACTTTCGCAGGATAGATATCCTCCCTTTCAGCCACTTCCACCCATTTCTTGGCCTCTTCGTTCCTGCCTCCTTCATAGAGGTGATACAAGACCTCGATCAGCTCCACCAGAGCCTCTTTGATCCTGGGCTCCAGGGTCACAGCATCCCTGAGATGGGGAAGGGCTTTGGAGTAATCCATGAGCTGTTTGTAAGTAAGTCCGAGGAAAAAGGCTGCTGAGGAGGAACGCGGGTCTTCCCTGCGGGCGCTCTCAAGTTTTCTTGCCGCGTCCCCATACCTTTCCTGTTTGTAAAGCTCAATTCCTTCGAGCAACAGAGGGCTTTCGCATCGGGCTGAGTGAGGCTGGGAAAAAACCAGGAGGAGAACAATCCAAAGTGCGGCCAGACACTGGACAGGAAGGTATTTCTGCGCCATATCGGCTCCAATTGGTGTCAATGATAAAAAGTCGTTGTAAAAAAGCACAAAACCCAAAAAATGTCCATGAGAATTTTCAGGTTAAGAACGCTTTGCGTTATCAAAAACCCGTTGAAAGTGTAAGGGAAATCTGCGGGAGCAGAGTCGCGGTTCGGAGTCTTTGCTTAAGAGATCAGAGGGGATCTTGACATGCTTCACCCGAAGACCCACTAGCTATTCATGACCGGTAGCTAAATGGGGCAAAAGGTGCGAAGTAGTCTTCCCGGCAAGGCTGCGGCCTCGATTTTCTATGCGACTCTGCTCGTCTGTATTTCAATCCGGGCGGGGTATGCCTTTGCACAGCTAGGGACCTACAACAGCAGATTCGCATCCATTCACTATCAGGATCCCGGTCAACTCGACCTGCTCGCCCGGAAAATCCAGCCGAACCCCCTGATCGTCTCGCTGAGTCAGATTTTCAAGGGAAGCTACAGATCCATGGACGAGGTCAAAGCCGGCAGATATGTGGATGAACTCTTCCAAAGGGTGCAGGCGGTTCTTGATATGCCCAAGCGCGACATGAAAGTTCAAATTCGACTTTACCGCGACCAGAAGGACCTCTCAGCAGTCTTTGAGGGGATCACTTCAAGACACACCCAAGTGCCTGCCTTTTACTGGAAGGAGACCAATGCGATATACCTGAACCTCGAAAAAATCTCCGCGGGAATCCTAGCCCATGAAATGGCTCATGCAGTGATTGCTCATTACTTCATCATCAGCCCTCCTGAGAAGATTTCAGAGCTGCTCTGTCAGTACGTGGAGCGGGAGGTCTCCAAAGGAATCTTCTAGTCTGGCCTTTACCCGGACTGGACACATTCTCCCTCTCCCATCCCGAATCCCGCGTCGTGAATCCTGTATCTCTTCCATCGCTTTGCATCCTTTGACAACCTGCCGGTGCTCTGCTATTCTCCCCCTTTGCTTCCGCAAGAAAGAAGGGGGAAACGTCACGATGTCAGAGATTTTCTTCCTGGGAGTCAAGAACCGGGATCGATATCTCAGGTTTATCTCGCCCGTAGGCGATCTTTTTGCCCGGGCGGGAATTCACCCCCATGTGCTCACGGCAGCCGGGTTCGTCGTCAGTCTCCTCGCGGCCCTGCCTTACGCAAAAGGCTCCTTCTTCTGGGGTGCCTGCCTTCTGGCAGTGGCTGGAATCTGCGACACTCTTGACGGCCAGATAGCGAGAAAGACCAACAAGCAGAGCCGTTTCGGCGCTTTTTTCGACAGCACCCTTGACCGGTACAGCGATCTCTTCCCTTTTGCAGGAATGGCGTATTATTTTTCAGGGGGAGGAGGCTTCGCTGGAAGCACACCCGGGGCAAATCCAAGTCCTCTGACCATCATTGCCATCATCCTGGCCATTGCAGGATCGTTCATGGTGAGCTACACCAGAGCCCGGGCGGAAGGGCTCGGTGTCGAGTGCAGGAAAGGGATCATGCAGAGGCCCGAAAGGATAACCTTCCTGATCATCGGGTCTTTCCTCGGCGCTATTCCGGCGATTGGACTCATTCTGTTGAAGATCACTCTTGTCATCCTGGCAGTACTGACCAACGCGACGGCTGTGTCGAGGATCGTATACACCAGGAGGGAGCTGTCGGCCGGAAAAGGCGGAATGTGAAAAAAGATATTGTATGCCCACATTGCGGGAAACCCGTCGAGCGCTATAGGAATCCCATTCCTACGGTAGATATCATCATTGAAATGGAAGGCGGCATCGTCCTGGTGGAAAGGAAGAATCCTCCTCTCGGCTGGGCACTTCCAGGGGGTTTTGTGGATTATGGGGAGAGCCTGGAGGAAGCGGCGCTCAGGGAAGCCAAAGAGGAAACTTCCCTGGATGTGCACTCCATCGCGCAGTTCGGGGCCTATTCCGATCCCAATCGCGATCCAAGACTCCATACCATTTCGGTGGTTTTCACAGGCAGGGGGAAAGGCGAGCTGCGAGCGGGGGACGACGCCGGGAATGTCCGTGTTTTCAGTCCGGAAAACATCCCCGGCGATCTCGCATTCGATCACGGAAGGATCCTGAAAGACTACATTGGCGGTCACCGCCTCATCTCGAACAGCGCTATGTCCGGGAGGATTAAAGGATGATCAAGATGGAATTGGCCGATATTTTCAAAAAGCGAACGAGGCATCCCTTTCGGCCGAGGGCTTCGGATATCGTCTACAAGCTCTTTCCTGATTTCAAATCTCTGGAGACAAGGGGGGTTTCACTTGTAGCCGGCACATGCGAATTCATGGGGAAACAGCTCTACGTCATCGGGCAGCAGAAGCCCAAACCCGGTGCCCTCCGGAGCAAGGAAGACCTCAAGCGGCTCAATTACGGGATGCTGAGCGCGGATGAGCATTCCCAGGTTTTGGCGCTGCTGAGGAAGGCGGCCACTTCCGATCCCGAGAACAACTATATCTTCTGCCTGGTCGATACCTATGGCGCGGATATATCCATGGAATCGGCAAAACATTTCCAGGCTTTTTTCATTGCCCATCTCATCCGGGAGTTCATCACGATACCGGTAAGGACCATCTCTCTTGTGCTGGGCGAGGGAGGCAGCGGCGGCGCGCTCGCGATTCAGGTTACGGATGTCAGGGGGCAGATGGAAGATGCCTTGTACGCCACTGCGCCGCCCGAGAGCATGGCCTCGATCGTCTTCAGGGATTCCACCCGCATCAACGATGCGCTCACGATATTGAAACCCACGGCCAAGGAACTGAGAAACCTTAATGTCATCGATCGAATCGTTCCAGCCCCGCAGGACGTAGCAGACTGTCACGAGATGGCGGAATCCGTGAGAAGGTTTCTTGTCAGGGCCATGAGGGAGCTGTCCCGATCGCGCATCCGGAAACTGGTCAGGAAGAGGGAAATACGGGCAAGGAGCTACGGGCTTTCAAAAGGTTCCGGCAAGTTTTACGATTTCAGGCGGTACATTGAGCTTCCTCTCAGGAAGGCGTTTTTCAAGGCCCCGCCGCACATCAAGATCGTAAACTACTCGAGCCTCACGGAAGTCAGTGAGGATTACGGCAAAACAGAAAAGCTGGAAGACAGGGAGTTCATAGAGTGCGGTGCGGTGGAGGGACAGGAAAAAAGGGTTGCAGGATGCGGAAAGCTCATCCCCCTTAAGGATTTTCTTCAGAACTTCCATGTTTGTCCCTCATGCGGGCACTCGTACACCCTGGGAGCGGAAGGGTGGATCGACTGTCTTGCGGACATGGAGAGTTTTCACGAGCTCTACAGAAATCTCACAGTCGATCAGTTGATGGAAGATGGCGCGATCAGCGATTACTACAAGGATTTCCTGGCCCGGCAGGAGGGCCGATCTCACTTCAAGGAGTCCCTTGTGGTGGGCAGCGCCAGGATTCACCATTTCCAGGTGGTCATGGCGATCAGCGAGTTCTACTACTGCGGCGGATCCATGGGCGTTGTCTTCGGAGAGAAATTCAGGAGGGCAGTGGATTATGCCATCCAGGAGAATCTTCCCCTCATCAGCGTGTGCTGTTCAGGCGGGGCCAGACTCTACGAAGGAATCTCCGCTCTCATGCAAATGGTCAAGACCGTGGAATCGGTCAGTAGGTTGAAGAAACAGGGGCTTCCATACATCTCGATTCTTGCCGACCCGGCCACAGGCGGGGCCATTGCCAGCTATGCGGCCCTGGGTGACATCACGATCGCAGAGCCTGGCGCGCTGGTGATCTTCGCCGGCCCCAGAGTGATGAAGGCGAGCGGGTTTGAAGTGGAGGAGGATCTCGTGAGGTCGGACTCCCTCCATCGTCTCTCTTCGAAGATATATGATTCGCTGAACTTCTACCACGACATCAGAGGCATCCAGGAGATCTGCGAGCGGAGGGAGATGAAGTTTACTGTGGCAAAGTATCTGGAGCTTTACAGCCGGACCAATTCGAGGACCTTCAAGAAGGCAAATAGAAACGGGCGCAAATCATTCCTGTTCTAGCGGCTCATCCCCTTGGGGCTCCTCTGAGGGAGAGTCATCCTGGGAGGATGGAAGACCTTCAAGGAACTCACGTAATTCGGGCTTCAGATAAGTGGCACTCAGATCGAAACGGCTGATTGCCGATGCGATCGCGTTGATCCGTTCGCTCAACCCGGACCGGTTGTTGAGGATCAGGAGATAATCGCCCTTCAGCCGGCAAAGCCCTCCAGGGGCCATGGCGTTCTCCCCTTTGAAAAGTTCATAGCGGATCTCTATGCCCAGGCTCTGGGCTGCTTCTTCCAACTGCTCCAGTCGCTTCTGTTCCTGCGGTGCTTTGCCTTTCATTGCCTCTTACCATTAACGATTAACAATTACCTACCAACTGTGGGCTTTCCACATGCCGGACAAAAACGAAATGTCCTCTCCACCCTTGCGCCGCAATGGGCACAGGTGGAATCCGGCCTTGCCCGAATCTCACCCGATTCGCCGAAGATGGTACCACAACTGCGGCATTCAAGAAAAGGTGTCCCTTTCTGTATTGGAAAAAGAGGCACGAAGAACAGGGAGAAGTAGTGGTCGGTTCTCTTGAGAAAGGCCTGACTCAAACCGCAGGAAGGGCATCTCCTTGGCTGCTCTTCAAGGGTCCTGGTCCTGGGCTGAACTCCCCCGATGAAGATAAAGTACATGGCGGTTCGGGAAGAAGACAGTTAATAGTTAATGGTTAACCGTTAATAGTTAAAGGTTAGCCATCGAATGAGATCTCCAACTGAAAACAGTTTTTACGGAGAGCAGAAAAGGGCTTGCATTTATCTCGCAGAGCCCACAGAGCGAGTTGGTACTCGATCGACGGCAGAACCCGAATGCCGCTTATAGCTCTTGCCCCGAAGGGTGAAGTTTGTCCTGTTTTTTTCAAAAAAACAGGACAAGTTGGCACTCTCCAGAACTCTGTGCCCTCAAGCGAAGCGGGCGAGAGAAGACTCTCCATGGCAGTCGTTTCGTTTCGACTGAAGAACAATTAACTATTGACAAGCAACAGATAACTGCTCATCAACTATTCACTTGTAAAGATTAACAGTTAACTGTTATTTGTACCATAGTGATGCTCAGGGGGGAAGGGTCATGAACCGCACGGGAATCGTCAGAGACAAAAGATACATGAGCCATTGGATGGGCGACTATCACCCGGAGAAGCCCGAGCGCCTCAAGGCTGTCTATGAAATGCTGGATGAGCCCTCGATGACCGGGAGATTCGTCGAGGTCACTGCGAGGCCTGCAGTCAGGGAAGAGATTCTGCTGATTCACGCGCCACGATTCGTCGATACTCTTGCCGCCACGGCAGGGCAGGAATACACGTATCTGGATCCGGACACCCAGACCTGTGCCGGATCCTACGAAGCGGCGCTTCTCGCAGCAGGAGGGCTTTGCCAAGCCGTTTCCCTGGTCTGCTCAGGAGATCTCGACAACGGTTTTGCCCTCGTGCGGCCTCCCGGCCATCATGCGGAAAGAAGCCGCGCCATGGGATTCTGTCTATTCAATAACGTGGCCATCGCTGCGCGGTTCGCCCTGGAAAGCCTCCACCTGAAACGTGTCCTGATTGTAGACTGGGATCTTCATCATGGAAACGGCACCCAGCATTCCTTTGAAGAAGATGAGCGTGTCCTCTATTTCTCGACTCATCAATTTCCCTATTACCCCGGTACCGGTGATTTCGATGAAATCGGCAGGGGAAAGGGGCTGGGCTATACCTTGAATGTCCCTTTGCCCATGGGGTGCGGGGACGGGGAGTATCTTGCGGTCTTTCAAAAGGTGCTCAGGCCGGTTGCTCTGGAGTTCAAGCCCGAGCTCATCCTGGTCTCGGCCGGATTTGACATATACGAAGGAGACCCCCTGGGAGGAATGAGGGTTACCACCCGGGGATTTGCAGCGCTTACACGATCGATCATGGAGATGGCCCAAGGCTGCTGCAACGGGAGAGTGGTTTTGACTCTGGAAGGGGGCTACAACGTGGAAGGCCTTGCAGAGTCGGTAAAAATGGTGCTTCTCGAAATGGCCGGAGTCTCAAAGACGGAAATCGAAGAACTCGCTTCCAATGCGGATCAGGATTTTTTAGACGTCATCATGCGAAACGTAAGAGAGTTCCATCACGCCCATTGGAAGAATCTCTGATTCCGTTTCAGGACAATAGATCCTATGAGTCGCGGGGGCAGATTCGGAAGATACGGTGAGATCAAAAGAATTGGACGTCTTCGCCGATCCGGATTCCTCTCCGATCCTGCAGCAAGGTTTCAATCATTGAAAGAGCGGATCCGATTCGGACGCAAGGAGGGTAAAGGCCCGCAACTGAGGGTTCGCCCCGTTAGACAGTCCGATCTCCATTTCGTCGAGGAATTGAGCGGAAAGGTTTTCGAAGTCTACGGGCCGTACCGTCAGTGGGTCAGCCGGTGGTTCAAAGTGGATTCCGCCGTGACACTCATTGCGCTCCATGAAGAAAGACCGGTGGGCTTTGCCATGCTGGGGCGGTTTTCAAATCCCGCTCAGGTTTTGTTTTCCGCAGAATTGCTTGCCATAGCCGTTGAGCCGCGCAAACAAAGAATGGGCGCGGGGCGGTTGCTCATGAACGAGATCGAGGAGATTGCTCTTTCCCTGGGTGTGAACCGGCTTTTTCTTCACACGGCAAAAGATAATCTGCCCGCCCAGAAGCTCTTCAGAAGCTGTCTTTTCACGCCCTCCGAACTCAAGAGAAATTTTTACCCTGCCGGCCAGGACGCCCTGCTCATGTTCAAAGACCTCCTCTTATAGTGCCAAGATTTCAGATACGGCATTCACGATCCATGGATACAGCCCCCGGGATGCGTTCATGGGAAAACCTCGCAATCCTCGATAGGCAATTACCAGCAATCCTAGCGCCTTGGAGAGCTCGGCGGTAAGCCCTTCTTTTTCGTTGAATCAGATCCTTTTCTGTATATAATGCTCCCCAATTTTTCCCCCGGAGGAATTCATGGCTCAAATAGACGCCTTCTTCAAGCTCATGAACGAACAAGGGGCCTCGGATGTTCATCTGGTTTCCGGTCAGCAGCCGATTCTACGAATCGGTGGCGAACTGGAAAGGGTCAAGTTTCGAGTGCTGGAAAACGACTCCTTGAAGGCCATGCTTTATGAGATCGCCCCCGAGCATAAGGTGAAAGAGTTCGAAGAGACGGGAGACGTTGACTTCGCCTACGAGATCCCCGGGCTTGCGCGCTACAGGGCAAACTTTTTCCAGCAGAAAAACGGCGTAGGGGCGGTGTTCAGGGAGATCCCCTCCAATATCCTTACGTGTGAGCAACTCGGTCTCCCTCCCGTGGTTCGCAGGCTGGCCTCACTGCCGAGGGGACTGGTGCTCGTGACGGGGCCGACCGGAAGTGGAAAGTCAACCACCCTCGCCGCCATCGTCGATGAGGCGAACAAGACCCGCAAGGACCACATCATCACCGTTGAGGATCCGATAGAGTTTGTGCACAAGAGCGACAAGGCTCTTATCAATCACCGCGAAGTTTCGCTCCATACCCGATCTTTCTCCGCGGCCTTGAGAGGCGCCCTCAGGGAAGACCCCGATATCATTCTCGTCGGGGAAATGCGCGACCTGGAGACCATATCCCTCGCGATAGAGGCCGCTGCAACGGGCCACCTCGTCTTCGGCACTCTCCACACCATCAGCGCGTCGAAGACGGTGGACCGCGTGATCGAAGTGTTTCCGGTTACCCAGCAAGAGCAGATCAGAAGCACCCTGGCCGACGGCATCAGGGCCGTGGTTGCCCAGACGCTCTTCAAGAGAAGGGACCGGAAGGGGAGGGTTGCCGCACTGGAGATCATGATCGCAAACCCCGCTGTCAGAAACCTGATCAGAGAAGGGAAGACTTATCAGATCCCTTCCATGATTCAGACCGGCAAGAAATACGGCATGCAGTCCCTCGATGATGCCATCATGGAACTCGTGAACAAGAGGATCATTTCCCCTGAGGACGCGTACAGCAAGGCGGTTGAGAAATCGAAGTTCCTTCCCCTCATGAAGAGCCCGCCCGCGGATTTCACGGAGGTATGAGTTATGAGACAGAGAGAACTCGACCACGTCCTTACGGCCATGCTCGAATGCCATGAAAATGTTTCGGACCTCAACATGACGGTGGACAAGCCCCTCCAGGTGGAGTCATCGGGACAGTTGAAGCCGGTCCCCCTGAACCCGCCTGTCGAGCGGCTCACCCCGTTTCAGGCGGAGTTGCTGGCGCTGAACCTGATCAACGGAGATCGGCGGTTGACAAAGACCCTTCTCACGGAAGGGTCTTGCGACTCGTCCTATCAGCTGCCGGGCAAGGCCCGTTTCAGGGTAAACATATTCTCTCAAAAGGGGTTTTTCTCAACCGTGATGAGACAGCTCGCCACGAGGGTGCCGACCATCGAGGAAATGAGGCTGCCGCCTGCATTTCGGAAAATGACCGAAGAGAGAAATGGAATCATCCTTGTCACGGGAGCGACCGGGAGCGGAAAATCCACATCCCTTGCCGCTGTGCTCAACGAGATCAACGAAAAGAAGTCGGTTCATGTGGTGACCCTGGAAGACCCTGTCGAGTACGTCCACTCTCAGAAGAAGGCGACCTTCAACCAGAGGGAACTCGGACAGGACTTTGATACCTTTGCTACCGGTTTGAGGGCTGCCTTGCGGCAGGCGCCCAAGGTCATACTCGTCGGCGAAATGCGGGACAGGGAGACCGTTGAGATCGGGCTTTCGGCCGCGGAAACCGGACATCTCGTTCTCAGCACCCTGCATACCGTCGATGCGGGACAGACGATCAACCGGATCATCGGCATGTTTGATAGAGAAGAGGAGAAACAGATCCGGATCCGTCTGACGGATACGGTCCGTTGGATTGCATGCCAGAGGCTCCTGCCCAAGGTGGGAGGAGGAAGGGTCGCGGCATTTGAAATCATGGGATCCAATCTCAGGGTCAAGGATTCCATTCTCAATGGAGAGTCGGAGGGCAAGACTTTCTACGAGATCATCGAACAGGGCCAGCCGTTCGGGATGATGACCTTTGACCAGTGTGTCGCGGATCTCTACAAAGAGGAATTGATCACGGAAGACACGGCCATGAGCTTTGCTTCCAGAAAGGCGGTGGTAGGAAGGGCGGTTGACGCCATCAAGCAGTCGAGGGGGGAGAAGACCACGGACATTGAAGGTCTAAGCCTTGACGACGATTACGGGAAAAAGCAGAAGAAACAGAAATAAGGTTTCCAGGGGAAGGGATTATGGAACTCATCTGCGAACAGTGCAAAACGAAGCTGAATATCCTGGACGAGAAGATCCCCAAGGATCAGGTCGTGAGAATCAACTGTCCCAAATGCAAATCCAAGATCACCCTGGATACCCGCTCACACGGTTCTACAAGTACCGTGGCTGAGCCCGGCAATGACGATTCGAAATCTACGGGAACAGAACTCGGCGAATCCAAGCGGATGAAGGAGACGGAAGAAGGATACACCTACAGCGATTTCAGTGAAGACAAGGCACTCGATTTCTTTGAAGAAGGCACGAAGCTTTCTCTGATTATGGGCAGCGATTCCGAACAGAGCCGCAAAATCAAATCGGTTGTTGAAGAGCTGGGCTACAAGGGGGTTGTCACCCCCAACACAAGGGATGCTCTCGGGAAGATGAGATTCTATCACTTCGACATGGTTGTCCTCAGCGACGGCTTCGACGGCCAACCGCTGGATAACAGCCCCATCGTCAATCACCTCAATCGATTGGGCATGCCTGTGCGGAGGAGGATCTTTCTCGCCCTCTTGAGCGAGAGATTCAAGAGCATGGATAACATGATGTCCTTTGCCATGAGTGCCAATGCGGTCTTCAGTACGAAAGAACTGGACAGGCTGGGGCTCATGCTCAGGAAAGCTGTCACGGAGAATGACAAACTTTACAAAGTCTTCATGGACACTCTAGCCCAGTTAGGGAAAGCTTAGGTGGAAAGAATGGATCTGCAAAAGAAGTACCGAATGAGGGTGGAATCCTGTATTGGAACGATCATCGATGTTCACAAAAGCGTGAAGGTTCCGCACGACAAAGGAACCCTCTTGACGCAGTTCGAGAACCTCAGAAAGGCCATCGACCACATGGATATGAGTCAGGTTTCTGAGAGGGACATCGCCATGGTGGAGCAGGCCACGAATACTTTGCTCGGTGAATTCCGGAGCGTTTTCGAAACCGGCGGCGGAAGCCCCGTGTACCGCAAACAAGCGCACTGATCAGGCGCAAAGCGCATAGAGCATAGAGCCTAGCGCATAGCGAAAGGCTAAGAAGAACTGCAAAAGCGCCAAGCGCATCCAAGAGTCAAGAAGCATCCGGGAGGTGGGAGTTCCTCTCGCGCTTGTTGCTCTTGGCTCAACGGTTTAAAAGTTTGTTCGCCAATGCTCTATGCGCTATTCGGTTTTGCTCTTTGCCCTATGCGGTTTACGCTACCTCACCCCAACCGGATCTATGGCGCACTCCAGTACCCTGGCGCCTCTGATCGGTTTCAGATGAGCTGCCCACAACTCCCTCAGCCTCTGAATCCTGTCCTTTTCGCCGAGAGCCCACACCGTGCCGCCGCAGCCCGCGCCGGCGAATCTTGCACCGCAACCGGCTGTCTCGGCCGTTCCGATGAGTCGCTCCGTGATCGGTATCAGCGCATCCGGGGTGATTTCCCTCCGGACGGCCATCTCCTCCCGCAACAACCGGGCGCAGCCGTTCCAGTCCTTTGCTTTCAAGCCATCAGCAAGGCTGCGGACAATCTCATTCGCCTTGATCCATCCGGACCTCGTTTTTCCTGAGAGGAATTCCGCAATCCAGTTACGGTTGATCCTGGCCGAAACATGGCTTTTCCCGCTGAAGGCCACAACCATTCTATCCGAAAACTCCCGGAGCTCCTTCCTGTCCGCCAGTGGGGTCCGGGCAAAAAGAGACCCTCTTCTTCCATAATGCCAGTTCCAGAGGTGGACGCCCCCATACGCGGCAGCCGCCTGATCCTGGATGCCGCACTTGCCCTTTGAAACCGAGTCCTCCAGGTGATAGGCCAGGTGCAGAACCTCTCCAGCCTTGAGTTCCTTTCCTCCGAACATGGAGCTCACTTTGGAAAGCGCCTTGACAAGGGCTACAAGCGCCGTGCTGGAGCCGCCGAGGGCCGACTTCACCGGCGAATCCGATCGGATTCGGACCTGAATTCCTTGAAAACCGAAGTAGGAGACCGCCGCAAAGAAGATTCCGAAGGGTGAGTCAAAGGGGACGCGACCAATGGGGTAATCCTCGCTGGCGGCAAAACCCTCTGAGGTGACGGAAACCATGCCTTCTTCAAAGGGCAGAAGTGTGACAGCGGTTCTCAGGTTCAAGGCAAAATTAACGGTGACCGGATAGAACTTTTCAAGGGGCAGGGCCATGGCTTTGATGTCCCATGTTCCCCCTGAATCCACTCTGCATGGAGCGGACGACTCAATGGGGTTTTTCTGAAGGATCTTGGAGATGGATACGGGTGTCGAGAGACTCATTGGCATCGGCTTCTTTGGAATCAAGGTTCAAGGTTCAGAGTTCAACCAGAAGAAAATCGGCCACCAAGGCACTAAGACACAAAGAAGTCATCAATGTCTTTCTTGGTGCCTTTGTGTCCTCGTGGCGGCCTTTCTCAGAGTGGAGGCGACCACCGATTGGTGGCGCCATCATAAGACCAGCAATCCGGAAGGGCCTTTCGCAAGGTAAACTGAGGGCATTGGGCCCAGATAAGCATCCGCTGCTGCGCTTCGTTGATCTCCCGGAACTTTTTTGCATCCCCGCCTACGTCAGGATGGTAGAGCTTTGCCAGTTTTCTGTAAGAGGATTTTATCCTGGCGGCATGCCCTTCGGAGAGCAGTTCTTCGGCAGTCAGTTGGAGGAGTTTCATATACTCTCTCTCTCGTTTCGAGAGCCTCGGCCGCACTCTCCTGTTGGGCTTGATGGATTCAGGGGTGATCGTGCTGTCATGATTCTTTTTCAGAATGCAGAGGGAGGCGTAGCTTTTGGAATTTCTCGAATGGATCAATCCATACCACTCCCCTCCGGAGCGGAGGACAAGACTCTTCAGATCATCGGCCGGTCTCTTGCCGTTGGTTCTCTTGGAGGTGAACCTGGAGATCTCTTTGGACCATACCGGAAGCACATCGAGCACGATCAGGCCGCTGTCGAAAGAGAAGGCTGCATACCTGGCATTGAAGACCCTGAGAAGCCCCGTGGAAAGGGAGAGTACCCAAACCATCTGCTGGCGGCATTCCTTGGAACAGTATCGCCTCCCCGGTCCCATCTCCTGGGTGCCGCAGGAAAGGCATCTTCTCCTACTCCCGTTTTTTTTCAGAGAGGATATGGCTGCGAGTTTTGACATTCTCAAACGCTACAACTTCGTGATGGTGTCTCTCCCCTTTGGGATTCACTTTTCGATGAGTTCCCTTCCGTGTAGAGAGTGGGAATCACTATAGCCCGAAACGTGTCGTGAATCAAGCGATCTCCCAAAAAGACCATGCCCTGCGCGCGTATCGCAGTCCCGGGGATCAGGTACGAGGGGTTGTTAACATGTGATTGCAAATACCGCGCCTTCGCACGGTTTCTTATTGACCCGATACCATACTTCCTCTATACTCCGGCACTCAAAATCCGGATCGACATCCGTCAGTGTCCGCAAGGCTTCGTTCAAACCAGTGTCCGACGTTCTCTCAGGAAGAAAAACCATCGGAGGAAATCATTGTGAAAAGAAGAGCCGATTCGAGCGGGTACGAAAAGATCCTGATAGTAGCGGCTGTCAGTCTCTTTCTGTACACAGGCTGCGCTCCTGCGAGCCGGCAGGGGGTCACGCGAATTGAGCCCGAGGTTCAGATGCAACGCGAGGAACAGCGTGGAGAGGGCGCGTCTTCTCAGGAGACCGGCCAGTCGGATAAGAAGGGTGATCATGTCAAACAGGCTGCGCTTCAGGACTCCTCCGAAATGAGCAACCAGGAGGCCGTCGATTCGGCTCTGGAGTTGTTGCAGGCCTCCAGTGATTACTGGGAACAGGGAGAGCACGACAATGCCCTGGAAGCTCTGGACAAGGCGTACTCCTTAATCCTGCAGGTGGTGGAAGAAGAAGACGCGGATCTGATCCAGCAGAGAGAGGACCTCCGGATCACCATTGCCAAGCGGATTGTGGAGGTCTATGCATCCCGATTCACTGTGGCGGACGGCACCCACAAGGAGATCCCCCTTGTGATGAACGACCATGTAAGGAAGGAAATCGATTCCTTCACGGGAAGGGAGAAGGATTTCTTCCTTGCAGCCTACCGCCGTTCCGGAAGGTATCGGCCGGCCATTGTCAAGATGCTCCGGGACGAAGGTCTGCCCCAGGAGCTCTCATGGCTGCCCCTCATCGAGAGCGGGTATAAGGTGAGGGCATTTTCCAGAGCAAGGGCATTGGGCTTGTGGCAGTTCATTGCCTCGACCGGGTACAAATACGGTTTGAAGCGCGACACGTGGATCGACGAGAGAATGGACCCGGAAAAATCCACAAGGGCGGCGATCGCCTATCTGAAGGATTTGCACCAGATGTTCGGGGACTGGACGACTGCCCTCGCTGCCTACAACTGCGGCGAGTGGGCTGTGCTCAAGCGCATCAGGACCCAGAGGATCAACTACCTGGATCATTTCTGGGATCTTTATGAAAAGCTTCCAAGGGAAACGTCCGCTTACGTGCCGAGACTGATTGCCGTGCTTCACCTGACCAATAATCCGGAAAAGTACGGTTTGACCCTTCCGCCCGTGGATGAAGAAATCAAGGTGGAAGAAGTCATGATAAACAAAAAAGTAAGCGTAAAGATCATTGCCGGCCGTTTGAATGTGGAACCCGATCTGCTTCAGGAAGTCAATGCCGAATTGAGACAGGACATGACTCCGAACAGTCCTTATCCCCTGAAGGTGCCCGCAGGAACCGGTAAGGTCCTTTTAGCCAAGCTCAGCGACATCCCGGAGAGCGATATCCCTGCGTGGCAGCCTTATTCTCCCTCCCCGCCCTACATCCTGCACACGATAAAAAAAGGAGAAACCCTTGCCAAGATCGCCAGGAAGTACAAAACAAGCATCAAAGGCATCAAAGACATGAACGGTCTGGGGAGCAAAGAGCGGGTGAATGTGGGGTGGACACTGAAGATCCCCACAAAGAAAGGCTTTGCGCCTGTCCTGGCCGACGGTTCGGTTCAAACCGACATAAAGCCCTATCCCCGGACCATCGAGTATGTTGTAAAGCGGGGAGACTCGCTCTGGAAGATTGCCGGACAGTATCACACAACGCCAAAGACATTGCGGGTACTCAACAAGCTTGCCAGCCATAGTCTCATGGAAGGCCAGGTTCTAATGATCATGCCCGGTCAGGATTCAGCCAAGGCAGCCAATTCATGTAGTTACAAGGTGAAGAAGGGAGACACGCCGGCCCTGATTGCCAGGAAACATGAGATGGATCTCTCTGAATTTCTGAAACTGAACAGCCTTTCGCCGAGGAGCACCATCTATCCCGGCCAGACAGTCCAGGTCACGGAGAAGTAATCCCAAGTATCTCCAGAATTTGAAGCAGATTGTCCACCTTGTGGTCGGGCTCGGGATCGCCGGGCTCCATCACCGGTTCCCCTCCATTGCTCAAGAGAACCGCCACCGCGTTTGCCGCTTTTCCCGCCAGGACATCGAACCTGTAATCGCCCACGACCATCAACTCCGGCGGTTCTACTCCCATCCGCGCCGCAGCCTGAAAAACGCCCTCCGGGTGCGGCTTGGGAAGGAAGTCGTCACGGGTGAGCACCGTCTTGAAGTCCTCCAGGCGAATCCGTTCGAACCTCTCCAGCGCGATACGAACGGAGGACAGACTGTTCCGCGTGAGGATCCCGAAGGGGATTTCCTCTTTTTTCAAGGAAAGCAGGCACGGTTCCGCCCCCGTGTTTGGAACGGCCGTTCGGGCCGCCTCTTCCTCCATTGCTTCCAGGAGCTTCAGGCATGCCGCGCGCCCTAAAGAGGGCAGTCCGTCAAGGTATTCCAGAATGGCGATCCCCGCCGGGCATTGAATCTTCCGCTTTATGGCGGGAAAATCCAGCGCACCAGGCCGGGTAAGAGTACCGTCGAAATCGAACAGAACCCCTCTTATTCGGGTTTCGTGCTTCGGATTTCTACTCCCCCCTCGCGGCCTTTTCAAGGTTGTACCTCTTTTCACTTCTCCGGCAGAGTTCCCAGATAAGACACTGTGTTCGAAACTTGCAGTAGCCGCAAGGGTCAGTGCACGCCTCGCAGTCGTCAAGGCAATCTTTGCAGTATCCGATCTCCATCTTGTAACATTGGGTACAGGCATCCCGATCGGGATGATTGCGGCATTTCATGAACGTCTCCTCATTATACCCTGAGTAACAAATAAATGGTTGATGTTCAAGGGATTGAGTTATGAGGAAAGGTTGACTTCGCGGCCTGTATCCTCTACCATTCTCTTCTGGCGTAGCTGAATCGGAACAACCTTTTACACATGTCACAGGTGGACCGAATGGGTTTGGTTCTGGATGCCAAATCTGAAAGACTTTACGAGTCGTGGGCCCACTCTCCTCATTCCAGAGCTTTCGAAAGAATTGTCGAGCAAGCGATTCGAACGATGCTTGATCCCAGGCCCGGAGAGACGGTCCTGGATATCGGTTGCGGTGAAGGAAAGCATCTTCTCTTCTTCAGGAACATGGGCCTGGGCACTTCGGGGATCGATGCATCCCCGTACATGATCAGGAAGGCGAGCGAACGGCTGGGCGATCGCTCTGAGCTCCGGGTCGGGTGGGCCGAGGACCTCCCTTATGACGACAACCAGTTCGACCTTGCGGTCCTTATCAACACACTTGAGTTCCTGGACCACCCGCTGGAGTCGTTGAGAGAAGCGGGCAGGGTCGCAAGACGAAAGGTCTTCATCTGTGTGATAAACAGTTTCTCCTGGTTCTGCCTCCTCAGCAGGATAAAGGGGATGTACCAGGATCTGCTCCTGACTCGCCTGAGGGCCTTCAATATCTGGAAGCTGCAGTCCCTTGCCCGATCCGCCTTTGGGGATGCACCGATGGAGTGGACGTGCATCCGGATGAAGTCGAGCACCGATCCCATTTCCAATAACCATCCCCCAAGGCTCTGGAATTCCGCTCATCTCCCTTTTGGATTTTTCCTTGGGCTCGCCGTTTCTCCCTACTACAGTCTGAGAGTCGCTCAACACCCGCTCCTGGTAAGGGGAAAACCGCGCGGAACTCTGGTGAAAGAGATTACGACAAGAGTATCGGAGCCCTTCTCATCGACTGCGGGAAACGGACGAAAAACCGCCCATGGGGATCAGGCAGAATGAAAGAAGCATACCTTTATGAAAAACTGGAAAACAAGAAAGTCCGATGTTTTCTCTGCAGCCATCGTTGTCTCATAAAGCCGGGATCAAGGGGCATATGCGGGGTTCGTGAAAACGCAGACGGGACCCTGACCTCTCTCGTCTATCGTCAGATCCTTGCAAAGAACGTAGACCCGATAGAGAAAAAGCCACTTTATCATTTCCTTCCGGGAAGCCGCTCTTATTCCATCGCCACGGCAGGGTGCAATTTCAAGTGCCTGTTCTGCCAAAATGCCGACATTTCTCAGATGGTGGTCGACGACGAACGGATATGGGGACAGGATACTCCTCCCGAAATCATCGTGGAAAAGGCCCTCGCCACCGGGTCCGCTACCATTGCCTATACCTATACCGAACCGACCATCTATTTTGAGATGGCCGTGGATACCGCAAGGATTGCCGCTCAAAAAGGAGTGAGAAATATTTTCGTTTCCAACGGATACATGACCGAAGAATGCCTCAGGAACATTCACCCGGACCTGCACGGGGCCAACGTGGATCTCAAGGCGTTCTCCGATGGGTTCTACAAAGAGCAGTGCGGCGCCCGGCTCGCCCCGGTGCTCAGGAGCATCGAGAAAATGGTGGAAATGGGGATCTGGGTGGAAGTGACCACCCTTCTCATCCCCGGGCTGAACGACTCTGAGCAGGAGCTGCGAGGGATTGCGGATTTCCTTTGTCGCCTGGACCCAGGCATACCATGGCACATCAGCCGGTTCCACCCGACATACCGCTTAACCGATGTCTCTCCCACCCCACCGGAAAGTCTGCGAAGAGCCAGGGAGATCGGATTTGAACAGGGGCTTCGTTATGTCTATACGGGGAACCTGCCCGGCGATGAAGGGGAGAACACGTTCTGCCATCAATGCGGCGAGCTGCTCATCGCAAGGTACGGCTTTCAGGTGCGGAAGAACGCCATCAGCGGCGGGAGCTGCCCCAAGTGCGCCGCCCGGGTACCGGGGGTGTGGAAATGAAGAAAGTAAGCAGTAAACAGTAAGCAGTAAGCAGTTTGAACACGACGTAACTGCAGTGTGAACAGAAATTGTAGGATGGGTAGAGCGTAGCGAAACCCATCGATTCTCTGTTTTTTACCATGGCGGTATTCCGCTATTGGTAAACTCTCGTCGCTTCGCGAGGTTCTTACTGCTGAAAGATTTGAAGCTGGTGCACATGAAGGGTGCCGCAACCGATCAAGAATGGCAATCTGAGAGCCTCTTCACTCTGCATCCTATGCGAAAGGACAATCTGTGGAAATCTGTGTAATCTGGATCGTAATCTGTGGATCTGCTTGTAATCCGCACTTCCATCTGCTAGATCACCGTTTCAGGGAGGGCTCGACCGGGTTCTTCCTACAAGCCGGACCCCCGCTGTCAAAAGAATGCCTTCTTCCACCAGCGGGGGTCCATGAGATTTGAGGAGAGAGGTATGAGGCCTGAGGATGAGCTCGCGATGAAGGTGGCGAAAGAGATCGTCATCAAATTCATAGAAGTGGGGAAGGTTTCCGTTTCCTCTTTCGATGAGGTTTTCAGGCAGGTCTATGCATCGGTCAGAGATTCGCTGGCCGACTCCTCTCCCAGGACAAAGCCCCGCTCTCCTTCGTAATAAACCATCTTGAGGAATAGACCTTGCGCCGGTGCTTTGGCGCCGGCCAACCGTCTGTCTCGAGCCTGGATGATCTCCAGGAATTTCACGGAATCGCATCTTCCCTTCCCCGCCTCCACAACGGTCCCCACAATGTTTCGAACCATGTGTCTCAGGAAACCGTCCGCCTGAAATTCGAAAAATAGAAGACCTGCCCCCGGAGAACGTATCTCCGCCTTCATCATCCGCCTGATCGGGGAACGTACGCTGCTTCCGGAGGACATGAAGGAGGAAAAATCGTGCTCTCCTATCAACAGGGACAGGCACTTATTCATTTCGGGGAGATCGAGGGAGGAGGGGATGTGCCAGGAGTAATAACGGGTAAAGGGATCGGGTTCAGGACGGTTGAGGATGCGGTATTCGTACACCTTGTACGTTGCGCTGTATCGAGAGTGGAAATCGGTTGAAACATACTCGGCTCGGCTGATGAAGATATCCGGGGGGAGAAGGGAGTTCAGGCCTCTGCGGAGCGATTCAGGATTCAACCTTGATCGGGTGTGAAAGTGGCATACCTGGTAAAGGGCGTGAACTCCCGCGTCCGTTCTCCCTGCGGCCATAAGCCTCACAGGCTCGTTCAGGATCAGCCGGATCTTCTCTTCCATGAGGTCCTGAATGGTGCTGTCCTCCGCCTGGCTCTGCCAGCCGTGAAATCGTGTTCCATCATACCGGAGCACCATTCTGATGTTCTTTGTCTCATCCATGTCTTGGCTGTTCGAGTTGGTGGAATCCCTTCTCTGCGGACCTTTTTTACCACTGGCCCATACAAAAGGGGAAGCCATTTAGACTTCCCCCTTCAAGTGCCGTGAAATAATAAAACTGCGGAATGAGATTCTATCGCTTGCTGTACTGGTAGCGCGCCCTTGCGCTGCGCAGCCCGTATTTCTTTCTTTCCTTCACCCTGGAGTCCCTGGTCAGGAGATGGGCTTTCTTCAAAATGGGACGAAGCTCCGGGGTAAGGGAGATGAGCGCCCGGCTGACACCGTGCCTGATCGCGTCGGCCTGACCCGTAAGTCCGCCTCCCCTGACGTTGACATGAATGTCGTACTTTCCAAGGGTATCGGTCAACACAAGCGGCTGCCTTATGAGGATCTTGTCCATTTCCCTGGTGATGTACTGGTCCATGGGCTTTCGATTGATGGTGATGGCGCCGTTCCCCGGCAGGAGCCAGACCCTGGCCACGGCAGTCTTTCTTTTTCCTACAACTTGATTTCTTTCGACCATTTATAACTCCAGCTTCTCCGGTTGTTGGGCTTGGTGGGGGTGATCAGGGCCGGAATAGATTTTGAGCTTCTTCAATTGCCGTCGTCCCAGAATATTCTTGGGAAGCATTCCCCTGACCGCAAAACGGATGATATCCTCGGGTCTCTTGGTGCGCAGCTTATCGGCCGTGATCTGTTTCAGGCCGCCTATATACCCGCTGTGGTGATAGTAGATCTTTTTCTCCCATTTCTGGCCTGTCATGGCCACCTTCTCCGCATTGATAACCACGATGAAATCCCCGGCGTCGGCATGATAGGCAAAAATGGGCTTGTGCTTGCCTCTCAGGTGGACAGCGATCTGGGTTGCCAGTCTCCCAAGGGTCTTATCCTGGGCATCCACCACATACCACTTTTTCTCGACCTCTGATTCCTTGAGCGTGAACGTCTTCATATAAGTTTCCTTCTGCGCAAGCTGAAAAGGATATTTTTAGGAATACCGGCCGCAAATGTCAAGCAATTTTTCAAGGAAATCCTGTTGACAAAGCGAAATCCGGCTGGTACATTTTTCAAATCCTTGCGCCCGTAGCTCAGCTGGATAGAGCACCGGGCTTCGAACCCGTAGGCCGCAGGTTCGAATCCTGCCGGGCGCGCTCCCAAGCTTCAGTTACGAGTGACGAGTTCCAAGTTCAGAGTCACGGCCTGAAGATTCAGATTCCTTGACTCCTCGTCGCTCTTGTTTTGCATCGTTACTTCGGGCCTGTAGCTCAGCTGGCAGAGCAGTTGACTCTTAATCAATTGGCCGAAGGTTCGAATCCTTCCAGGCCCACCAGCAAGAATACCAGAGGGTTGGCGATTTCCGCCAGCCCTTTTTTTATACCCGTCCTGCGCCCCCTCTGAATTTTGAAAGGGTGTCCGTTGCAATTTATTCTGCGACAAAATGCAAGATATTTTGCGACAACTTTTCACCCTCCGGTTTTTGGGCGCAAAAAACCTGTTCGATCCGGTACTTCCGGGTCGACAGGTTTGATTTACAGTAAATCTTTCAGCAGCAACTAAAAGTTACTTACCAGCAGCTCTCGGCCTTCCACCCAACCCTCTTTTGATACAGAGTACTTCAGGCTCACCGGCCTGATCTTGAACTCTCCAAACACCTCCCGCATCTCCGGGAGATCATTAATGCTCAGTATGAACTTGTTCCGGATCTGGCTCAGAACACCGGCCATCTCCTGGTAATCCGCCAACTCCAGGTTGTGCGCGTAGAAGGGCGCCTTGAAATAGGGCGGATCCAGGTAGAAGAAGGTGTCAGGCTTGTCGTAGCGCCTCAAAAACTCTTGCCAGGGGAGATTCTCCAACGTAACCCTGGCCAGCCGGAGATGCACCTCCGAAAGCTCCTCCTCGATCCTCAGCAGGTTTATCCTGGGTGCTCTTTTGGGGCCCGCTCCGAATGTCCGCCCTTTCACCCTACCGGCGAAGCAATGACGCTGAAGGTAATAGTATCGGGCCGCCCGCTGAATATCCGTCAAACCGCCAGCTTCCTGCTGCCGTTTGAAATCTTCGAACCATTCTCTCGAGGAGAGGACCCACTTGAATTGCTTCAGGAACTCCTCCAAGTGATGCTGCAGGACCCTATAAAAGCACACCAAGTCACTGTCTAGGTCATTGATGGTTTCGTATTTGCTAGGCTCTTTCCGGAAGAAAACCCATGCCGCCCCGCAAAATACCTCGCAATAGGCTTGGTGCTCCGGCATCATTTTAATGATAGTTTCGGCGAGTTTGCTCTTCCCCCCAATGTAAGGCAGACAGTTCACGGAATCCCCCTTTCCAAGAGCGGTGACCTGCGATATAACCCCGCTTGCCTGGATCCAGGCGCGGGAGCAGATCGCGAAAGCGGTTGGTCCGTTGTTTGCGCAACGGGTCAGTGGGGATGTTCGTAGCATCCTCGCCTGCTCCTCTCCGATCTCACCACGTCACAGCGGTGACTGCAGCCTCGTCCGCAGCGGCAACAATTTGCTGACGCAGCACGTTCTTCTTCGCCCAGAGGGCTCGACAGTTTTCCGCCTGCTGGCGGGCGATTTCGAGAGCATCAGCAATAGAAATGCCGGTGTGAACCTCATTGTAATAGTCAACAATGTCAATCTCGGTTTCGCCCAGCGCTTGAGCCAGCTCGATGCCGTGCTGCAATTTCAGGACATCTTCGTGCCGGCCGTCCATTCGGATTTTGCCCGCGGGAACATCCACTTCAACGCCGGCAGCCAGTTCAGCATCCATCGCCTGCGCGATTTGCGCGATTCTTGCTGCCTTCAGCCGATCCAAAGACAAAACCCACTCACCCGCCACCAGGTCGTGGCAGGCCGTGGGCGGGATGGTCGAATTCACCCTATCTCGTTCGGCCGCGTGCAGAGGCAAATACTGCGCTATCAGGTCTTGCAGTTCCTCGCCTTTCACGATTTTGTTGAGCCGGCCGTCCTTATACTCGATCTCGGCTTGATCATCATATACCTGTATGGCATGGACGCCGGCAGGGACCTCATAATCGAATCGCAGGAAGTCCCCATCAACGGCTATAAGTCTTTCCTCCGGGACAATGGTCATTCTCATCCTTCAATCAACCTCCTCTTTGCGGCCGCCTCGATCAGGGCCTCCAGTCCGGCATTCTGGTTAACCATTTCGTTGCGGAACGATTCGACCGCCGCGCCGGTCTGTCTCTCCATCTGGGCGTTTTCGATCAAAAGGATGGGCAGCCAGGCGATCGCACAACCGTACTCATCGATCTCCCTCTCGCTCTGCGGATCCTTCCCTCGAATATGCACGAACCACTCGCATCTCGTCTGTATGCACCCTTTCTTGATCAAAGGGCAAATTCCGCCTATCTTCACCTGCATATACGCTCCTAATCTTTCCTGGCGATGATCACGTCCACATACAGGACGTCCAGGGCAACCGAGGCACTGTGACCGTGGCTCTGCCCCCCGCCGGCAGAGTCGGTATCCACGTTTACTGTAACTGTCAGCCCATTGGCCACAGCCCTGCCGTTTTCAGATGTGGTTGTCCCTTGCCTCATAACGCCGCCGTGGGGATGCGCTGGCATCTGGTCGACGGTCAGGGTCGTATTCCCCACCGAAACGGTCCTCGCCGCATGAAATGCAGTGGTGAAGCCCACGCTGCCTCCGGAACCGGCAGTGCCGCTTACAACCCGGAGGGCCTTGTTGTTGTGGGTGGTCACCTTTGTCCAGCCAGTTGGAGCAGCGGTTTGGACAAAGAGCATTAAGGTACCCGAAGGGATTACGGCATCCACTTCCGTCTTCCTGGCCACGTCGTCCCCTGCAGAGGGCGCGCTGGCTTTCAGCCTCCCTCCCGTGCCCCACATCGCAATCCGGCTCGCCGTGGGGGTCGTGGTGGCACCGTGCGGGTTGGTAAGGGCCGCATGGTCCGCGTCAGCACCTGCCCGGGCAGTGGCCTCGGCATCCACATAGGCTTTGTTTGTCACGTCGATCTCGTAAATCGGCGCCTCGGCCCTCAGCCTCCCTCCCGATGCCCACCTGACGATGGCGTTCGCCGTGGGCGTCACGGTTGAGCCGTGCGCGTCCGTAAGTGCCGCATGGGCGGCGTCAGCATCGGCCCGGGCAGTGGCTTCGGCATCCACTTCCGTCTTCCTGGCCACGTCGTCCCCGGCCACCGGCGCATTGGCTTTCAGCCTTCCTCCCGTGCCCCACATGGCGATCCGGCTCGCCGTGGGGGTCGTGGTGGCACCGTGCGGGTTGGTAAGGG